>NZ_CP017659.1:6275000-6575000 GCF_015326965.1 Paenibacillus sp. JZ16 | reverse complement strand
TCACGCAATCCATCACCGAAAATGTTAAATGCTAACATCGTCAAGCTGATAAATAGAGCAGGGAACAACATCCGCCATGGATAGTACATCCATCCGGACAGGGCATCATTAATCATGGAGCCCCATGAAGCAACCGGTGCTTGAACTCCAAGACCCAGGAAGCTCAGGAATGCCTCGGCAAAGATCGCGCTTGGAACCGACAGGGTCAAGGTAACGATAATCGGACCCATCGCATTCGGAATCAAATGCCGGAACAACAGGCGCGCGGTTCCAGCTCCCATCGAACGTGAGGCGAGGACATATTCTCTGCTCTTCAGCTGCATAATCTCGCCCCGCACAATCCAGGACATGTTAATCCACCCGGTGATGGTTAAGGCGAGTATGATCGTTCCTAAACTTGGTTCGAATACAACCAGCAGCAAAATCGTAACGAGCAGATACGGAATGGAATACAAAATTTCTGCAAACTTATTCATGAACTCATCGACACGGCCACCGAAATAACCCATGATGCCGCCATATATTACACCAATCATCAAGTCAATCGCAGCAGCTGCAAGACCAACGGTCAAGGATATCCGAGCTCCCATCCAGGTACGAACAAAAACGTCGCGGCCCAGATCGTCGGTTCCAAACCAATGTTCTGATGAAGGCGGCATATTCGTATTCATCAAATCATTCGTTTCATAATCATAGTTCGAGATCATCGGGCCGATAATGGCCATGATGACAATCAGGATCATAATAACCAAGCCCGTCATAGCAAGCTTGTTCTTGCGCAATCTTTCCCAGGAATCTCTCCAGGAGGACAAACTTTCACGCTGTATTACCTCGGATTGTTTCTCATCAGGACCAATTTTCTGAAAATCTTCAGGCTTTAAGTTTAGTGCCGCAGGATGAGGCATACTTTGTTCTTTCTCCATGTCTACCTCTCCTTTCCGCCGGTCAATTTAATGCGTGGATCCACAAATACATATACGATATCTGTAACGAAACGCGCCAGCATCAGCAAGATGCCGTAGAATATGGTAATTCCCATAATGACTGTATAATCGCGGTTTGTGATACTTTCAACAAACTGTTTGCCAATGCCGCCAATGCCGAAGATCTGTTCAATAACGACCGAACCGGTAATGATGTTCGCTGTCATTGGCCCGACGTACGTTACGACTGGCAAGATGCCGTTACGGATGACGTGACGGAACATAATGGCGAACCAGTTGAGACCCTTGGCCTTCGCCGTCTTGATATAATCCGAATGCAGCACTTCCAGCATGCTGGATCGCGTTAATCGTGCGATAAACGCAATCGGTTGAGCTGACAGGGCCATAACAGGGAGCACGTAGTCGAGTGGTCCTTCAAAGCCCATAACATTGAAAATGCCCGCTTTCTCTGCGAGAACGTATTGCAACAATGACGCAAGCACGAAACTCGGTACTGCGATGCCGAGAACCGAGATGATCATGGCGATGTTGTCAATCAGCTTGCGGTGATACAGAGCTGCAAGCATCCCTAGCAGGACACCCACGATAACGGATACTACGATCGCGATAAGACCCAACCGGAGTGAAGGGCCAAATGTGTCAACAATAATATCCGTGACGGACTGTCCCTGTTTCTTCATAGACAAACCAAAGTCACCTTGAACGATATTGCCCAAGTATTTCGTATATTGCTGAAATACCGGTTTATCTAAATCATACTGCTCCATCAGCCTCGCCAAAATTTCAGGCGATGGCTTTTTCTCTCCCATAAACGGATCGCCCGGTATGGCTTTCATAAGAAAAAAAGTGGCTGAGATCAGTATGAACAACGATACAAGCATATAAAAAAACTTACTCGCCACATACCTCAGCATTTCGCTAGCCTCCTGATCAGTTGTTCTAAACCAAGCCGTCTATATAATTGTATTATTCTAGAACGGAACTGGCATCCCTTAACTTTCACCAACGGACACAAGATTTGGAAACCTTGCGCTCATACAAAAAAATCGGGATATATATGAGGTTTAAATGCCCCACATATATATCCCGAACCGTAACCTTTTATAAATGGTTTTACAAAAGACTACTCAATATATGCACGTGTGAAATCGATATCACCCTTATAATCCAGATGCAGATTCTTCACCCATGGTTTAACCAGGGACACGCTGGAGTAATAGTAGATCGGCATTACAACTTGGTTTTCTTCAACGAGAATTTTCTCAGCTTTGGACATCAGCTCCATGCGTTTAGCGTTATCGCTAGTTGCATAAGCATCCTTCACAAGTTTGTCATATTCTTCGTTTTTGAAGCCCGTATCGTTGTTACCACCGTTGGATGTCCACATATCGATATAAGTCATCGGGTCGTTATAATCTGCTCCCCAACCGGAACGGGCAACTTGATAGTTCAAATCCGTACGGTTCTTCAGGAATACGCCCCACTCTTGGTTTTGTACCTTCACAGTAACACCGAGGTTATTCTTCCACATATCTGCGATAGCAAGCGCAATTTTCTTGTGGTTGTCATCGGAGTTATGGATCAGAGTAACTTCCGGCAATGTGGTATAGCCTTTTTCCTTCATACCTTGCTCGAGCAGTTTCTTAGCTTCTTCAAGATTTTCATCGAAGTAAGTATCCGGCACCTCTTTACGGTACTCGTCGGACTCACCTTTGATACCAGGAGGAACAAAACCGTGTGCAGGAAGTTGTCCACCTTGCGTGATTTTCTCTACGATCGCCTGACGATCAATCGCCATGGCAAATGCTTTCCGGATGTTCACGTTGTCAAATGGTTCTTCTGTTGTGTTAAAGATATAGAAATACGTTGATGAAATCCCTTTGATCATCAGTTCATCGCCCAATTCCTTCTTGATCGCATTGAGCTGATCCGTCGGAATGTTTCCTGTTGGATGTCCTGCATAATCCAATTCATCGTTACGATAGCTTGAAAGTTCAGTTGCCGAGCTGTTCACGATACTCATTTGAACTTTTTCAAGTTTGATTCCATCCTTGTCCCAATATTGGTCGTTCTTCACAAGCTCGATCTTTTGACCTTTGGTCATTTGTGAAACTTTGAACGGACCATTACCGATCAATGTTTCCGGTTTCGTTGCCCAAGAAGCATTACCTTCAACAGAGCTGTGAATCGGGAAGTAGGTTTGGAATGACATCAAGCTGAGGAAGTATGGCGTTGGGTTTGCCAGCGTAACTTCGAGCGTATAGTCATCGGTTGCTTTTACGCCGACTTCATTGGCGTCTTTGATCTCTCCAAGATTGTAAGCTTCAGCGTTTTTGATGTAATAGAGCTGATACGCATATGGTGATGCAGGAGTAAAGTTCGGATCAAGTACGCGTTTCCATGCATACTCAAAATCTTTGGCTGTTACTGAATCGCCGTTACTCCATTTGGCATCTTTGCGAAGGGTGAAGACATATTTCAATCCATCTTCAGAAATATCCCATTTTTCGGCTACGCCAGGCTCTTCAGAGCCATCTGCACCCTTCCGAACCAAACCTTCAAATACAGCACTGATTACCGTATTCGACGTGTTATCCTGAGCCAAGCCCGGATCCAATGTAGGAGGGTCGGAAGCAAGGTTCATACGGAAGACTTGCTCTTTAGGCTTGTCCGCCGTTCCGCCGTTATTAGCGCCTTCGTTCTTGTCAGCTCCACACGCTGCCAAAACCGAGCTGAAAGCAAGAATTAGCGTCATGAGAAGCAGTAATTTCTTTTGTTTCTTCATCTTGCGGTATCCCCCTCATAGATTTTAGGTATATGCTTATCGATTATACAACCAGTGGTCAAAAAAATCCAGAAATCAATAAATTGAAAAATCTGCCTGACCCAGAGATCAAACAGATTTATCATATAATACTAGTTATTAGATTGTACTTACATCATCTTAATTATGTAGGAGAGGAGACCAAAAAATGTAAAAACTATATAACCAAAACTCATGCTGACAAAACCCAGACGCCACACGGCGCGCAGCAGCCTCTTACCGTTAACCTTGCCTTTCCAGCGGTTCTGCGCACTGCCGATCAGCCCCGCTGCAATGAGCAGCATGAGGAGAATGAGATAGAACCCGAATTTGGACTGGAATGTATTATTAAACAAGGCGGAGACGGAAAACAGCATGAAAAATGTGGTTACATCCATGGCCAGCTCCAGCGCTTGCTTTCGATTTTTATTTCTTTGCAAGACAATGAAATACACCAGTAAAAACGGAATGAACGGAAAAAGACTTAATGTGTGAAACAGCCCCTGCAAAAAACCCATGCTAAAGACCCCCTATGTATTCATCCCCTCGATGAGCTGTGTGATCAGCTCGTGTTTTGGCACAGAAATGCCATATTTTTGACCCAAACGGACAATGCTACCGTTAATCCAGGCAACCTCCGTCGTTCTGCCGTCCATTACATCCTTAAGCATGGAAGACGTGTTACCTGAAGTCGATTGGCAGACGGATAGGATCCATTCCCAAAGCCCGCTTCCATAAGGAATTCCAGCCGCTTCATATACGGCGATCCCTTCATTATATAACTGCTCCATAAGCCTGACTCGTTCTGGGGAAGTTAACAGCTCTCCATTAGGAATCCGCCACAATGCTGTCAAAGGATTAATGACCGCGTTGATCAGCAGTTTACGATTAATCATCTCATCCATTTCATTCGACAAAAAAGCTTCAAATCCTGCTCTATTCAGCTGTTTAACAAGCTTAATTTCATGATCATCCTGAGAGAAGGCATCTAATGAGCTCCCGGCAGGTTTCATTTTGCCGATTGTCGTCGTTCCGTGACCGGCGTGCAAAACGGAGACGCTGCTTGTACGCTTGGCCCCTTCCGTCGTAATGGCGGCGTAGAGCGTCCACATCGGCAGCAGGTCCTGAAGCCGCTCCAAATGGCCTGTACCGTTCTGAAAACATAGGAGTCTGCGGTGATCTTGCCCAAATGGAGCCAGCATCTCCGTTGCCATCTCTTCGATCCCTTGCTGCTTCAGCATGAGGAAAAGATAATCCGCATCGGCCCCGCCACCCGACTCGGCAAAGGATGACCATGAGCTGACCGAGAAAGCATGGGCGTCAACGACCTGGTGCCTGCCCGGCTCCTCGATGGTTATGCCGGAAGCCCGAAGCTTGTCCGCCTGCTCCTCGCTTCGACACCATAGCGTGACACGGCAGCCTGAATCCGCAAGTTTTCCCGCATATAACAGCCCCAATGAGCCGGCTCCGATAATATGGATATTCATGATAATCCCCCATTATTGTAATCAACCACAAAGTACTAGTCCTAGTATATATCAGAATAATCTCCTATACGCACAAATAACCCGCCAAGCGCATGAAATGCACTAATGCGGGTTACGGCTGGAGCAAGCTAATCTTTACCTATTCAATTCGTTCTAGGTTACCATTTGCGTCCATTTTAAAGCGTGTCTTAAGTTCCTCGTCTTCTTCATTTAAGAAAGCAAGTCTGCGTGCCCGATCCATAATCTGAATCAGTGCCTTATAATCGTCATTGACCACATGATAGTCCGTTTTCACTTCGCTGACTTCCTTCAATAACCTTTGATTCTCACTGCGGAGTCTTGAAAGCTCTTCCTCTTTTTCACGCAAGTTCTTCTCAAGCAATTTATACTGACGTGAACTTTCCTGAAGCCCGCCCTTCCACTGACGAAGGAAACGGATAACGGCATCGATGGACAGTGTTTCTTCGCTTGCACCATCATTCTTATAGACATCGTGCTCCAGTTCCGGAGCAGCCAAACCGGCAACCTGCGGTCCGCTTACCGAAGGCTGTTTTTTATAATAACTTCTCTTTTGACGCTGAGATTTCGCCAAGCTGATAGCATCCTCATATTTCTTGCGAACGCAGCTGTTCCAACGAAATCCACAAGCCGCCGATGTCCGGCCGATTCTTTCTCCCACTTCCTCAAAGGCAGCCAATTGGGTGCTGCCCTCACGAATATGACGAAGGGTCACCTCCGCCAATATTAGGTCGTCCTCTGCACTCCATGCATCCTGTCTCACTGCTGACATACCATAAAACCCTCCTAACGACATCCTAAAATAACCGTCTTCAATACCGTAAATCGGCTGCTGAATAGGGTATAAAAACTGCTTAATTCATTTCTATGCCTCTCATAGAGTTCATAGAATCTATTTGATACTAAAATGTATTTCCATTTTGATTACAGATCATACTCTTACGAAGGCAAAAGGGAAGATTCGTCCAAATTATTCACGAATTCAACGTCCTGCTTCTGGTTAATAATAAAAAATAAAGGGTTTTCTTGAGTTAGGCGTTTACACGTTTTTCCCATAACGCTATAATGTTCATAGCAGCATTATGTGCGTACATACGAGAGGAGGATATAATCGTGGCACGGATGTTTCGAGTCCTTGGCTTTTTCACCCTGACTATCGGGTTGATGGCCTTTGCCGGAGATCATATTGAAATGGCACTGCTTTTCTTCCTGCAGACTGCATTTTTCGTGATCCTGGGATATTTGAAATTCACGGAGAGAACCTATATTCTTCTCTTCTGGGCTTATATGATCGTGACCTTCACAGGCTTTAGCTATTGGACGGTCTTCATTATGGGCAAACCACTCTAATAGGTAAACCATGCAAGCGATGTTTGTGATCCGCCTGCGCTCAACCTGGACAAACTGGGGCACGCTGGTGGATTTTCCTTGCGATTAGAGAATGAGAGTACTTAAAAGAGCGATCAGGTGCTTTAGCTGCCGGATCGCTTTTTTAATGCCCAAAGGTTGATAATTGAGTCGTATACGTCATATATTGGTTAAAATGAAGGGACAAACAGCGGTTGGATTCCTTTCGACTAACAACCATTCAAGGAGGACTCCCGTTTGAATGTACGAATAAAACAACCTCTCCTCCCGGTCATGCTGTGTATAACCCTGTTGTTCTGCTTCATAGGAGCTCCCGCTTCCGTATATTCCGAGCAGGATGCAAGCCCGGTTATGCCTGATTCGGAAGAGGCGCGCAAACTTCTGGAGGACAGCCTCTCCATTGTGGAGATCGATCATGAAATCGAACGGATAACCAAACGTATCGCCGAATTGCAGCAGCTCCAGAGCGAACTGCAAATTAAAATTCAGGATATGGGCTTGCGAATCGAAGACCGGCGAGATCGGGCGGCTGCCGTCCTTCGGTCATATTACATGGGTGAGCGGGATAACTTATTCTTCATGCTGTTGTCTGCAAAAGACTTAGCCGGTTTTTTCCGGATCATGGACTTTTACGATATGATTATTCAAAATGATCGGGATACACTTGCGGAATATAACCTTCAGTACCGCTCCCTTGCCTCCGCCCAGGCTGAAGCCGCACGCAATGCTTCTCAGCTCGTCGATGTAAAGGACAGCCTTGTCAAGCAGCGTGAACGGGTGGTGGCGCTTGAACAGCAGGTTGACGGAGCACTGACAGCCAGCGGCAACCCGGATGCCATGAAGAAATTGATTGAGGAGTTCACCCTTTATTGGGAGAACGTGGGCCTGTATGAGGTAAAGCGTCACTTCCAGGCTTTAGCCAGCGCCATGGAGAATTTGCCGCAATTTGTTCAGGGAAGCAAGAATATGTTGAAAACAAACGGCAAGGAGTACACCATCGATATCCATGAGGATGATCTCAACGCATTTTTAAGATCTGAAGATGAAATCTTTAACAGCTTTGCTTTCCATTTTGACGATGGAAAAGTAATTGCTTCGGGTGAGAGCGGAAATCTCTCGCTTCTGATTGAAGGAAAATACACCGTGATTAACGAACCGGAGAATGCCATCATGTTCCAAGTCGACAAACTTGTGTTCAATCGGCTGGAATTGCCTGACACCACGCGCAAAGCGCTGCAGGAAGAATTCGACATGAACTTTTATCCCAAGCAGCTGGTGTCTTTCTTAAAAGCAACGCAGGTATCCAGCCAAGATCAAAGATTAGTGGTCAAAATGGAGCTGGATTTATAGAAAAAAGCTGCCCTTCGCTGAACTGCACCTCCAACTGTTAGATATGTCTAACAATGGGGGTGCAGTTCACGCTTGGGCAGCTTTTTCTTTTATGGTTGAGCAGGCGTGTACATTTTCATATATTCTTCTATCGTGATTTCGCCAAGCAGCAGTCGATTGGCTGCTTCGCTATACGTTTGGAAATCTTCCGACTCCCCAAAATCCAAAGCAGCCGGCTCATTCCTGGAGAGCAGCACCTGGGCTGGAACGGCCGCCTTTTGCCAAATGCCCCGATCACTTAGGTTTGTACCCGTGACATACAGCTCCGAAATAACGGGGAGCGTTCCCGCCGCTTTGCTCCATTCACGCTGCATCTCTTTGCCGGTCATATACGTAATCCATTTCATGGCAAGTGTCGATGATTCCGTGTGTGCGGCTACAGCAAAACTTCGGGTTCGGACAACCGGCGTATCCAGACGGGCCTTCCCCATTGCCAATGCAAGCGACATTCCGTTGTCATCTTGATCTGATAAGCTCGAATACGGCCTGATGACCACGGCTGCTTCCGTCTTAGCGGTGGTGGTCAACGCTTGGTCATTAACCTCTGCTTCCATGGCGCCTTGCTCTGATTCTTCCCATCTTCCCTGATTGCGAATCAGCATATGAAGAACCTCTTGATCCGGCTTGGAGGGATCACCTTCGAGCAAATGAACCGCCGCACCGAAAGCGTAAGGATCATTCGAATCAAATAAGAGGATAGGACTTACTTTATGCAGCTCCGAATTTTCCTGCCATGCCTGACGGCTCTGTGGCATTTTAAAAGGTTCGCCGTCCTTCCCCTTGGTCTGCCAGGTCATAATATAGGGGTCTATATCAAACGGCATTCCCCATTGATACCCGTTCCACTGCAGCGGTGGCAGAAGGCCATTCAAGATGTCTTCACCCGGCAGCGTGCTCTGAGAAGCATCAACAGGCAGTAGGCATCCACTCATTGCAAGCGCTTTAATAAAGTGTGAATCCGTTAATACAATATCAGGTCCTTCACCAAGGGACATCTCGAGCAGAAACGACTCTTTGCTTGTTTCACTCGTTTCCAGGGGCAAGATTTCAACCTCAGCACCGGTCTCTTCCATAAAACGCTCATTAAGAGCTTTTAGTTGTCTCAGTTCATCCGGCTTTACCTGAACACCGACCTTGATCGGACCCATATCGGTCTCCGGTACTTCCGGTCTTTGCTGCGGAGGATTAGGCTCATCCCCCGGGGGCTCCCGTCTAGTGTGATGAGTGAAGTCAAAGCTGGGAGATAAACTGGATAAAGACAACAGTAAAATGGCAAATAAGAACCAATATTTCTTCTGCTTCATATCCCATCTTCACTCCTTCAATAGTCGCATGCCCTTATTTTACCAAACTTCTAGTACTCTTGTCCTATCTTTTTTGTTAATTATTCAGTCCAGATTTTACTAGTTACGATGGGAAGGAAAAAAGACTGTCCTATGAATCTGGAACAGTCTTAAACCTACAAGTTATTTTAAGGAATCATTTCTCGGGAAATATAAGGTTATAACAAGTCGGCAGCCAGCTGAGCCAGCTTGGAGCGTTCCCCTTTAGTCAACGTAATATGCCCGCTCAGATTTTCTTGCTTGAATCGTTCAACCACATAGGTCAACCCATTACTCACAGCATCCAGGTAGGGATGATCAATCTGCTCCGGATCTCCCATGAGGATCACCTTACTTCCTTCTCCCGCCCGGGAAACAATCGTTTTGACTTCATGACGGGATAAGTTTTGGGCTTCATCCACAATGATGAACTGGCCTGGTATCGAGCGGCCCCGGATATAAGTCAGTGCTTCCACCTGGATGCTGCCGAGCCCCATCAATATTTTATCGATATCACCCGATTTCTTGGTGTCGAACAAATATTCCAGATTGTCATATATCGGCTGCATCCATGGTCTTAGTTTCTCTTCTTTTTCGCCAGGCAAATAACCGATATCCTTCCCCATCGGAACGACCGGACGCGCAATGAGCAGTTTTTTGTATTTATGCTCATCCTCCACCTTGGATAGGCCTGCTGCCAATGCCAACAAGGTTTTTCCCGTTCCGGCTTTCCCGGTAATGGTGACTAGCGGAATATCGTCGTTTAGAAGAAGCTCAATCGCCATACGCTGTTGGGCGTTGCGGGCGCTGATGCCCCATACAGGTTCGTTGCTTAAATGGAGCGGCTCCAATCTGGTTGCATCCTCATTCACATGAAGGAGAGCTGACTTTCCAGTCCCCATCTCATCCTTCAGAATAACAAATTCATGAGGATAAAGCGGATAAGACAATTGAAGAGGTTTAATCGGCAAATAACGATAGCTGTAGAATTCATCGATCACCGAAGGATGTACCTTTAAGGTAGAGAATCCAGGATACAATTCACTTGGATCGGCTGTACGGTCCGATAAATAATCCTGGGTCGTGAGTCCGAGGACATCCGCTTTAATTCGAACAAGCACATCCTTGCTGACCAGAACGACGGGTCTTCCGTCCTCCTTCGGCTCCTCCTCCAATTTATAATTTAACGCGACAGCCAAAATTCGGTTGTCGTTGGATGCTTCGCTAAATAACTCCTGTACCTTGACGAAGCTGCGATGATTCAGCTCAACCTTCAACGTCCCGCCGTTCTCCAGAAGAACTCCGTCATGAAGATGACCTTGTTCTCTTAGCCCATCGAGCAATCGGGAGACCGTGCGGGCATTTCGGCCAATTTCATCCGCGTTACGCTTCTTCGAATCAATTTCTTCAAGAACCACCGCAGGAATGATGACTTCATGCTCCTCGAATGCATAGATCGACTGAGGATCATGAAGCAATACGTTCGTATCCAGCACAAATATTTTTTTCATCTTATCCCTCCACTGCTTCTTCATCAGGTACACACATAAACCTTTCCGTCCCGGACATAATAAGCGTAGCGACTGGTGTAATTTAGCGAACTCTACTACGAAAGGACAGATCAATCCATGAGAGCTGCTCTATCCATCATGCTAGCGGTGTTGTTGCTCGCAGGCTGCGGGACCGCCAATAACAATGCATCACCCTCTCCTCGTAATCAAACCAATGGAACCACTGCTAACAATGTTCAGAATATGAATGAAAACAGAGGTTATACCACTAATAATGTAGACGGCTGGACTCCGGATAACACGAATACGGGACAGGTTGGCAACGCAAATGATAACAACGGACAAGTTGACGCTACAACCGCAAATCACCTAAAATCACTGGCAGAGAGTGTGCCCGGCGTTAAAAACGCAAACTGTGTTGTAATGGGAAATACGGCTGTTGTTGGACTTAATGTAGATGGAAATTTAGATCGGGCAGAAGTCGGAACCATTAAATACACAGTCGCGGAAGCCCTTCAATCCGATCCGGCAGGTGCCAATGCACTTGTTACGGCTGATTTAGACGTTACAAACCGGATTGCCGATCTTGGCCGGCATATTCAGGAGGGAAATCCGGTTTCAGGACTTGCCAGTGAACTCGCTGACATCGTAGGCCGCATCATTCCTCAGCTGCCTAAAGATGTAACACCTCGTGATCGTAATGCACAAGATAACGGTGCACAAACGGTAAATCCGAATAATCGGGGTAATGCACCAGCCAACCCGAACCGTAATAAATAGGCAAGAAGACAAATCCTGTCATAACCCGAGTTTGTCCGTCACCTGTCTCCAAATTTCATACAAAAAAGCCCAGTGAAGCTCACTGGGCTTTTTTTAAGGTCATAACAACGCCTTTAGCGAGCATTTCTGCTTCGCCAGAGGCGTCGTGACCCGTATCATATTCAGAGTTTTGCAGCCTGTTCGGTGTGGAATTGACACCCATGTCGAATGAACACGCCTGAGAAGACATGGAATCAGAAGGATGACATTTGAAAGGCTCCCATCCCCACATGGAATCTGCTACCACAAATCCATGGGCAGGGTAATCCGTCTGCCGAGTACAGATCAATGGGTGTGTCGTATGCATCATAAGGTAGGACATGCCTTCGGCCTCCTGTACAATGATCTCCATCTGATACATTGTATTATAGCATACAATAAAACTTGCCTTCAATTGTCACGGAGTTGTTGCAGAATCCGCTTCTGTCCCCTGCTCGCCAGCGTTATGCTTGCCGGCAAGCTCGTCTTGCAGCGCTTGTCTGGCTGCATCCAGCTCGCTGCTGCTTATATATACATAAGGGCTCTTCCAATTGCCTGTAACCGGCATGAATTTCACATCATCTTTTCCGATATCATAATAAGTCGCAATCAAATTCCGGATCTGCTCCTGCTCGAAATCGGTGGTCATGTTATCGCTGACCGCATCCAGAGCATTGCCCACCTTCGCAACGCCTCCGAGCGATTTCATCTTATCGAGCAGGGAATGCAATACTTCGCTTTGGCGGGCATTACGCTCAAAATCGCTCGACTCCTTCGTTCTTGGCGAACATCTGTCACTGGATTTACGGTAACGAACATAATCCAGCGCCTTCTTGCCATCCAGCTTCTGAGGACCCACCGTAAGGTTAATGTCGGTCCCGTCTGCAGTATCGCGGTAACACATATTGTATTGAACGTTGACATCTACGCCGCCAAAGGTATCCACCACATCACGGAATCCCTGGAAATCGATAACCGTTACATAGTCGATATTAACGCCAAGATACTTGCTCATCATGACTTTCATTTCTTCTTCAGCCGGAATGCCGCTGCCGGGTTCCTTTTTCTCCGCAGCATTGTAAGCCGCTTTAAACCTTGGGTAATAAGCGTTCAGCTTCGTCGCTTTATATCCATCGAGTTCAATGAGCGTATCCCGCGGCAGAGAAACCAGCGTCGACGTATTGGTTTCCGGATGCATGGTAGCGACCATGACCACATCCGTCAAGTAAGTCCCTGTTTCCGGGCGATGATCCGTTCCCAGGAGAAGCACCGTTATCGGTTTTTCCTTAGCGGATTGCCCTGGAGCTACTGGTTTGTCGATCCCGCTTTTTTCAATGATCTCATTGCCCTTGATGTACAAATATCCGGCATAACCTGCTGCAGCCAGAACTGCAATTAACAAGACGATAAGAATGAGTTTAAAAAATGATTTCCATGCGCTTTTTTTCTTTTTTGGAACTGGCTGTTTCTTGCCCTTCCCCCCACTTTTGGCTCTCGGAGGGAGATTGGTATGAGTAGGATTCATATCATAACACCTGATTTCATTCAAATTAGATGAATGTCCGATAAACGCTTCAACTTACGAAGCATTTACCGGACCTTGGTTAACTTCTCTCTCTTATAAACGAAGGGGATTGACAAAAAGTTGCCGGATTCAAAATACAGGCACTTTTTATAAAAATCTACATCAACTTATGATTTTGGTTCGGTCTGAGCCTTCTTCTTCTGACGATCTTCAACAAAATATCGAATACGCACCATCAGCATCAATGCCACTGCTACTAACAAGCACTGGATAATCGGCAGCTTATCAATCTGAAACACAAGCAGTATCGCCGAACCCAAGGCCATCAAGATATACAGGAGAATCTCCTTCAACAGAGGGAGCTTCTGCTTCACCCGGAATACCTTGTTGTAAACGTAGGTGATCAGCACAAAAATCACGATATAAGAGATGAGTGGGTGCGAGGCAAACCATTCTTGCATGATAGGTTCACTCCTTTTGGACAAGTCGATCTCTATCTATTATAGATTTGCTTGCGCCATTTTACGATGTTTTTCTGCACGTTCGCGCTCACTCTTGTTCAAAATCTTCTTGCGAAGACGAACGGACTTCGGCGTAATCTCGCAATACTCGTCGTCGTTCAAGTATTCAAGGGCCTGCTCCAGTGAGAAAATAACCGGTGTTTTCAATTTAACCGTGTCATCCTTCGTTGCCGAACGAACGTTGGTCAATTGCTTCTCTTTACAAATATTAACGACGATATCGTTATCGCGGGTATGCTCCCCGACGATCATACCTTCATAAATCTCAGTCCCCGGTTCCAGGAACAGGGTACCGCGATCTTCGACCGACATCATGCCATAGAACGTTGAAGATCCGTTCTCCGTGGAAACCAGCACACCTTGGTGACGTCCACCCACTTGACCGCCGATAAGCGGACCGTAGCTGTCGAATGCGTGGTTCATGATGCCATAACCGCGTGTGAGGGTCAGGAAATGGGTGCGGTAACCGATAAGTCCGCGAGCAGGAATCAAGAATTCCAGACGCACTTGGCCATTTCCGTTATTCACCATGTTCACCATTTCTGCCTTGCGTGTTCCAAGGCTTTCCATAACGGAGCCCATGCTTTCTTCTGGTACATCGATCATCAAACGTTCGATCGGCTCCATTTTGACGCCATCAATTTCTCTTACGATAACTTCAGGCTTGGAAACTTGAAGCTCATAACCTTCACGGCGCATATTCTCAATCAAAATACTGAGGTGAAGCTCACCGCGTCCCGATACGATATAAGCATCAGGGCTGTCCGTCTCATCCACTCGCAAACTTACGTCCGTTTCCAGTTCTTTAAAGAGACGGTCACGCAGCTTACGGGATGTTACCCATTTGCCTTCGCGTCCGGCAAAAGGACTGTTGTTAACAAGGAACGTCATTTGCAGGGTTGGTTCATCAATTTTAAGGACAGGCAATGCCTCCGGATGCTGTGGATCTGCAATGGTCTCTCCGATGTTAATGTCTTTGATCCCTGCAATCGCCACGATGTCGCCTGCGCCTGCTTCGGCAACCTCGATCCGCTTCAATCCCTGGAAGCCGAACAGCTTCTCGATACGAGCATTCTTGGTCGAGCCGTCACGAAGCATAACGGTAACCGGTTGGCCTTGCTTAATAACACCGCGGTTCACGCGTCCGACGGCGATACGTCCAAGATATTCATTGTAATCCATCAAGGTAACGAGGAACTGGAGAGGCTCGTCCACTTTCTCTGTAGGGGAAGGGATATGGTCAATAATGGTCTCGTAAAGAGCAAGCATGTTATCATCTTGCTTCTCGGGATCCATACTGGAAGTACCGTTTAAGGCAGATGCATATACAACGGGGAAGTCCAATTGGTCGTCATTCGCACCAAGCTCAATGAACAGATCCAGCACTTCATCGATCACTTCAGCTGGGCGGGCGGCCGGACGGTCAATCTTGTTCACAACGACGATTGGAGTCAAGTTATGTGCAAGAGCTTTACCTAACACAAACTTGGTCTGAGGCATACATCCTTCATAAGCGTCAACAACGAGCAGAACGCCGTCAACCATTTTCATAATACGCTCAACTTCACCACCGAAATCGGCGTGTCCAGGTGTATCCACGATGTTAATCAAGAAATCTTTATACGTAATAGCCGTATTCTTGGCTAGGATGGTAATTCCGCGTTCGCGCTCCAAATCATTGGAATCCATCGCGCGTTCCTGCAGCGTCTCATGCTCCCGGAAAATACCGGACTGCTGCAGCAGTTGGTCTACAAGTGTTGTTTTGCCATGGTCAACGTGAGCAATAATGGCAATGTTGCGAATCTGATCTCTTGATTGCATAAATATATCTCAAATCCCTTCTGTTCGAATGAGCCACAAAGAAAGCGCCGGACGACATGCCGACGCTTCAACATACATCCTATAATATAGGTAAACGAGCGGGAAAATCAAGTCTTTTCAGAAAACTTCCAGCAACTTTTACCTCTTACCAATTACCAGCCTCTGCTCCATTTATTATTGCGCCCGGAACGATTGCGCCCGAAGATCATCCAAACGCCCGCTGCAATCAGGATCAGGGCAATAATGTAGAACGCTCCAGTCTCAAGCCAGGTGAAGAAGAAAATCAAAACAGAAAGCACTGTCAGTCCAAGCGCAACCGGCAGCGCAGCGCCTGGTCGCGGGCTCTCGTACAGATAATATTCATACAAGCCGACAGCCACGCCGAGAATTAACACAGGCCATAATGAAGCCATCAGTCCCCATCCCCCAATAATACATATGAAGAACAGAAGGCCATATACCGTCAGAATACCGCCCGGAATCAGAACCGCGGCAGTGGCACGGCGACCAAAAAACATGATATGCAAAAAAATACCCGGCAGCAGCAGGACGAGCGGCCATAACGTTCTTCCCAAAAATCCAAATACACCAAGCTTGCCGAGCAAAATAACGACTCCAGCAACAACGATGAAAATACCCAGCGCCAAATCTTTTCTGGAGGACATTTGATCACCCTCTCTTCAATATATGTATCACCAAAAATAGCGGTTTCTAAAAAAAGCTGTTACGTTAATTTTAGCCCAAACCGACAAAAAAAACCATATCCCGAGCTTGTTCCACTTGAAATATCCTTTCCCCGTCCCATATACCTGTATTGACCCAACAAAAAATGGACGACTGCACGAGCAATCATCCATTTTTCCTATGCTTTCCTCATATGCCGCCAAAGGGTTGTTAAAATAGACTCCCGTTACAAGGGCCGTCTCACCGTCTGTAATCCGCCTATGAGAACGACGGCACCTGCAATGACAATCGGCAGCAGATTGTGGGCATAAGGCATCCAGTAAGCCAGAAGCAGCCCTACGCGGGAATCCTGTATGAGCATTTCGCCTGCTGTAAAAGCTAGAATACCGGCACCTATGTAAAGCAGCACGGGAAACTTGTGAAGCAGGCTTGCGATCATCCCGCTTCCCCATACAACGATGGGAATGCTTAATAATATTCCGATGACAATCAAGGCGAGATCGCCTTTTGCAAGCCCTGCAATGGCCAAGACATTATCCAGGCTCATCACGAAATCGGCAATCAATATCGTATTGACTGCAGCCCATATCGTTGAAGCTTTGGCCAAGTTTGCATGGTCATGCTCCTTCTGCATCATGAGTTTGACTGCGATCCAGAT
The DNA here is from genome assembly GCF_015326965.1 of Paenibacillus sp. JZ16. NCBI lineage: Bacteria > Bacillati > Bacillota > Bacilli > Caryophanales > Paenibacillaceae > Paenibacillus > Paenibacillus sp. JZ16. The sequence continues at coordinate 6,558,151 of NZ_CP017659.1, read as the reverse complement.
CAACAATAAGGCGCCGCCAGCCTGTAAAAATGGAATTTTCAGCAGCAAAACCGCCAAAAAAGTCAGAATACACCGTAAGAGAACAGCCCCTGCGGTCCCGATCCAGACCGCCCGTCTGCGGTGTATTTCGGGAAGGTCTTTGCTGGCCATCGCGATGACCAGCGCATTGTCGCCACTGAGTACAAGATTGATCATCAATATCTGTCCCAACAAAAAAATCGTCTCCACTAAAACAACACCCCCCACTTTACACATATGTGGAAATTGTCCAGGCTATGCTTGCACATCGGGAAAAATAGGCCTATAATAAATCCACTTTTGTTTAATGGTGGGACCGTATTCTAAGAGGAGTGACATTCATGGAAACCACAGCCGCTGAATTTTTTCTTGCATTAATCAACATTGTATTTTTGGATCTGATCTTGGCCGGGGACAATGCCATTGTGATCGGTCTTGCAGCACGCAATCTTCCGAAGGAAACCCAGAAAAAAGCAATTATCTACGGCACGGCCGGAGCTGTTATTCTTCGCATCATTGCCACCATCCTCGTTGTCTGGCTGCTTAACATTCCTTGGTTACTGCTTGTGGGAGGCGTGCTCCTGATTGGCATTGCCTACAAGCTGATGACCGACGACAATAATGACCATGGCAATATCAAAGCCGGGAAAAGCCTTGGCGCTGCTATTCGTACGATCATTGTAGCGGATGCCGCTATGGGCCTGGACAATGTCATTGCCGTTGCCGGCGCTGCGAAACACAATATGATCCTTGTAACGCTGGGCCTGCTCATCAGCGTACCTATCGTGGTATGGGGCAGCACGCTGTTTATCAAACTGATCAACCGTTTCCCATGGATTATCTATGTAGGTTCTGCGGTACTTGCGTACACGGCGTCCTCCATGATTACCGAAGAGAAGCATTTTATGGGATATTTCGAAGCGCACCAGATTATTAAATATCTCTTCATTGCTGCCATCATTGTCGGTGTGCTGACTGCAGGACATCTGAAAAAAAGATCTGCCGGACGCCGTCAGTCATCCAGCCAGTCATAATTAAAAGTCCATACGCATACAAAAAAAACAACACCCCAAGGCTTTCTAAGAAGCTTTGGGGTGTTGTTTATGTTTAAACCTGCGCACACTCGTCCGGTTTACTCAACCCTTGTTACCTTCGCTTGATACTCGATTAGAACCAGTCTTCGTTTACGACGGGCTCCGCATGCTTTTCTTCAAGCTCACCGATGTTACTGTCCGGGGTAATAACCACCGTCTCCGTACCTTCAATGGCTGCTTGAATCCGTGCAGGCAGCTCGGGAATGGAAGCCTCCACCTTCTCGATGATCTTCAAATTCGGATTGGTGGTGGGCGATTTAGGCACAAACAGCGTACAGCAATCCTCATACGGCAATATCGATGTCTCGAATGTACCAATGTCCATTGCAGTGTTGATGATATCGTTCTTATCCATCATAACGAGCGGCCGCAGCAGCGGCAGCTCGGTGGCTCTGCCGATCACATTCATGCTGGGCAGCGTCTGACTGGCAACTTGTCCGAGACTGTCACCCGTCACGATCGCCAATGCCCCTTCCCGCTCAGCAAGCGAGGAAGCAATCCGCAGCATCGCTCTGCGCATAAACGTAATGATCAGATTATCCTGGCCGATGCCGACAAACGAAGTCTGTACATCCGTGAAAGGAACGAGGTGCAGCTTGATTTTCCCGGTGTAGCCCGATAACAGCCTTGTTAACTCCATTACCTTTTCCTTCGCAAGTTGGCTGGTGTAGGGAAAACTGTAGAAGTGTACGCACTCAATTTCAAGTCCTCTGCGCATGGCTGACCAGCCCGCTACAGGACTGTCGATCCCCCCGATAGAAGCAGCATGGCCTTCCCATTCGTACCAATCGGATATCCGCCGGCGCCGGGAATCACTTCATAGTACAGATACGTCTCGTTCTCCCGAATTTCCACACGAAGCTCCATATCGGGCTGCTTTACCTTTACTTTAAGCTGTGGATAGGTTCGCAGCAAGGGCGATCCGACTAAATGATTCATCTCTTGCGAGGAATGAGGAAATTGTTTCCACACCCTTCTCGCATTGACTTTGAAGGTCGACGGGTCAGCCAGTTCCTTCTGTCCCACAAAGTCAATCGCGGTTTCGATAATACGGTCAAGCTCGGAAGGACATACACGAACTGGACTGATGGATACAAGGCCAAATACTTTTTTAAGGACATGGATCAAGGCCTCGGGAGATTCTCCGTTAAGCTCGACGTACAAACGGCCGTATTCCTTAACGATTTTCGCTCCAGGAAACGGTTTGAGCACGCTTCGAATATGATTCAAGACCGATCTCTCGAATCGGTTGCGGTTTTTGCCTTTTAGAGTAAATTCGCCAAAGCGAAGCAGCAGTTTATCGTAGGTCATCTCCGGTTACCCTCTCTTTCTATAACGGGACGCAGGTTCCCGCAAACTTTTGCCAAGACTTCGACAAGCCGCGCTGCATCGCCGAGCTGATGCTCTTTGCCGAGACTGATGCGAATTCCGGAGGAAGCAACGTCCATGTCCTTCCCCATCGCTAACAGGACCCGGCTGGGCTCGCTTAATTTAGAGGAGCAAGCGGATTTGGTTGAGACGAGCATGCCCATCTCTTCCAGAGCATGGACCATCACCTCGGGTTTTAGTCCCGGATACGAAAAATGAATGATATGAGGCGCATTTTGTTCGTTGCTGTTTAACACCAATCCCGGGATTTTGCGGATGCCCTGAACCAGAAGTTCTCTTATTTCCGTCATCCTTGCATAAAACTCGGGCTGGCGTTCTCTGGATAATCGCATGGCCTTCGACATCGCTACCGCTCCGGCAACATTCTCCGTTCCTGCCCGGTGTCCATTCTCCTGCGATCCGCCCGATACCAGCGGGAACAATTGCACGCCTTGCTTAATATATAGCACGCCCATTCCTCTCGGACCGTTGAATTTATGGGCAGACAGGCTGTATAAGTCGGCCTGCCACTGGGAGAGTGTCACCGGCAATTTGCCAAATCCCTGTACCCCATCGATATGCAGCAGCGTTCGTGAATTTCGCTCCTTAACGATACGACCCACTTCAGTCAGCGGCTGGACGGCCCCGGTCTCATTATTGACATGCATGATGCTGACGAGCACGGTATCTTTGCGCACAGCTTCCGTCAAGGCAGCCAGATCCACCACGCCGGCGGCATCTACCGGTAGATAAGTCACTTCCCATCCAAGCGTTTCCAATTGCTTGCAGCTTTCATATACGGAAGGATGCTCTGTTCCCGTCGTGATGATGTGCCGGCCACGGCTGCTGTACTGCATTGCAGCCCCTTTAATCGCCATGTTATTGCCTTCAGTTGCCCCGGAAGTGAATACGATCTCCGTCGGCTGAACGTCCAGCGCGGCTGCACATACCTCTCTTGCCTTTTTCAACAGTTTAGCGGCAGCCTCGCCTGAACGATGAAGTGCTGACGGATTCGCATAATGCATTTTCATGACTTCTGCCAACGTGTCCACTACTTCATCATAGGGAGGGGTCGTAGCAGCGTGATCCCAATATATCAAGGTAATTTCCCCTTTCCATCATACGCATCGCACGTTGTAAAACTTATTATTCCAGACCTTTATATTTACACAAAAAGACCAAACGGTAAAGCCGCACTCCATCTTTAGATCGGAAAGCGGCATGTATCGTTTGATCTTCTATCATCTTCCTATTTATCCCCGTGCGGGTTTATAACATGTATTTTGATTGTGCATTCATGACTTTACCGATGTATGCTTGGGTTTCCTCGGGTAATTCATGAGCAACGGACATCAGCTCTTCATCACTGGATACACCCAAATTCGCGATACGGGTTGGACCTGCATTATACGCTGCAAGTACCATAGCCATTTCTCCGCCAAACCGCTGAATCAGATTGGACAGATATTTAGTACCACCTTCGATATTCTGAGCCGGATCAAAAGGGTTGCTTACCCCAAGTCCCCTTGCTGTGCCATCCATCAGCTGCATCAGCCCCTTGGCGCCTGCAGAGGACACCGCGTTTGGATTAAAGGAAGATTCCGCATCGATGACCGCTTTGATCAGCGATACCGGCACGCCATAGCGTTCCCCGGCCGCCGTAATTAAATCCTCAAAGGTCGTTGGCTTTGTTGCTCCTGTGTCATGGACGACCCCCTCCATTGGTAAAGACGAAGCAGATTCATCTACAGCTCCTAGCTGCTGCCATAACAGCCCATCCTTAAAGGTTACGCCAGGCGCAAGCTGTGTAATCGAACGTTCGACCGGCTTGGAGGTGGAATCTTCGGTAAGCAGGCTGCTTAGCACATTGACAAATCCGGTTGCCGACTCGGTGGAATTCGTATTCATCTGTGGTATATCTGTCATTTGCTTCCATGATATCGGATCTATTTGCATCGTTTAACTCACTTTCTGCAGCGAAATTTCAAACTTGTCCTTTATTTTATCATGGAACTGGAACAATCTGCTATACCTATTCGGCAAAAAAATAAGCGAATCAACCGTTCTGGTTGATTCGCCCTATGTTCACCATAATTAAATGAATTATCTACTGAAAGGAATCAAGATAAAATAACTGAGCGTTGCCAATATGCCGAGTCCGATCGACCAGGCGCCTGTCGTTTTGCTGCCTTTGCTGTAGGCGTAATATCCAACAACCGCAGCGATGGGTCCCAGGATTACCGACCACATGAACAAGGAGGCGATGCCTAATACCAAGCCCACATATCCGACGGTACGACCGGTAGAGACGTCTGCCTTATCCTCGTCCACTCTTCGTGCCGAAGCATCCACAGGGGGAGCCACCTCGGCTGCATATTCTTCACGGTGATCTTTGCGCGGGAAGTCTATCCGGTTTCGCTTGCCTTCTACAACCTTCATTTTATGCTTGCGATGTTTTTTATCCATAAACTAGCTTCCTCCATTTCCATCATCCTAAAGTGCCCGGCACCCGGACTTTATCCGGCTTATTTCCCGTCAGCCCTTCGGCTTAAAGGTCAAACAGCAGGTCTCGGAAGACTTGTCAGCAACATCCTGATGGTCGTCTACATAGGGCTCTGCTCCATACTCTTCATTGAGTTTTACATTCGCATGACGGTCAATTTCAATCATGATCATCTCGGCATGACATAAGTTTTGTTCTCCCCAGTAATGGCAATTGCTGACACTGCACTTCACTAATGGTTTGGCTTCGTTGGCCATTTTAGCATCACCTCGTCAACATTTTTTCCTTAGTTTACTGCCGGTATGCACAAGAACGATTGTCAGTTGGTGCCTAAGCGGCGAAACGCAAAAAGAGATGCCAATGGTTGGCATCTCTTGAATGTTCCTTAATATGCTATGCGTGTCTTTTCTCTGATTGCATACGGCGTTCCGTCAAATAGTCGCTTTCGTAGTAAGCAAGATCATCGCGGAGCTCCTCATAAATCTTGGTAATGTTCATAATGACATCACGGGCAGGACGAACCGGCTTTTTCCGGAAACGAATCGCATCCTGTCCGGTATAGGCGTAACGACCATCTTCGGAATAACTTTCATTTTTGGGATAGAAGAAGCTGTTGACACAGCGGTGATACAAATTATACAAAGCCTTCTCGGCAAAATCGATATCAAAATTAGGGCGACGCTGTACAACACCCAGCTTCTCATAGGAAACTTCAGAAAACACAAGCAAATGGCGAACATCCGACAGAAATCCTTTGTAAAAATGAACGGTTTCCTCGTCCTGTTCCGTTACCAATTGAGATAAAGCATGTTCATTCAAAAACGTTTCCATAATCGAAATAGCAGATTTCAACTTTTCTCTGGACTCCGAGCATAAATTCTGAAGATTGTCTGCTGGCATTACGATAGATCCCCCTTAAATGGTCGTGACCCTACAGGTCATATAGCCTGGCGGTCGTTATAATATGTACTATCCTAACACAAATTTTGGGATAACGAAATCCCTATCATGAATACACTTACAAGGTTATTTTTAGTGCTTTTCATTTTGCGCCTTCCCATCCGTTTTACTCATGATATGGAACGCATAAAAAGGATTCACTCTCCCCACGCTAAGACTACTTCAATCATGAATGCGGCGAGGAGGAAAACTTGTGAAATCTCGTACCCTGTGGAGCATCTTAGGTGCAGCGTCAGTTATTGGCGCGCTTCTGATCTTACTGTTCATCCCCGGTTCAAAACAGCCGGCTCCCACGGCTGAACCAACACAGCCTTTAAGGCCCCAGCAGGAGAACAAGGCTAAACACTTTACCATGCAAAGCGATCTCCATGCGACGGATCAACTCAACCGTCTTGATGCTAAAGGTCACCTGCGCAAAATGCTGAACAATAACGCTTTGCGCAGTTCGGGTCAAATAAAAGCCTATACGCAAAAAGAACAAAAGCTGCACAAGCATTTTCAGCAAGTACGGTGGTATAACCTCAAGCAAAACAAAATGACGGATGTACAGGGTCTGCTTCCCAAACTGAACAAAAAAGATAAGAATCTGATCACTCATCATTTCCAAATGGCACAGCAAAAGCTGAAACGGGGAGAATCTTACGATTCACCCAAGTTCAATGTCGCGGGGCAGCCTTATTTTGTTGTTGCCGAGCCGTCCAAGGATGGCAAATATGGCGCCGCCGCTTTGGTTAATCAAGGCGTACTGCATGAAGTAAGCAATCACCAGAAGCGGAATCTTCGCTTAATACCTTACCCGAAGGAAGGTAAATTCAAGGTCGAATCCATTCATGCGGATACCCTCTCCGATATTACCGTCAAAACGGGACACGATAATGAAAAAGCCAGTCACTTTTACGAAAATGAAATTGTGGTGTCCTTTCAAAATGAGCCGTCTAAGCAGCAGCTCCTCAACATCTCTAAGGAGATATCATGTGACACTCCGAGGAAACTTGGCTATGCCTATGTTTTTCGTTCCAAAGATAAGGATTACCATAAACTTCGCTCCTATTTCGAGCAGAAATGGAAAACGAAGTATACCGAGCCTCACTACATTTATTTAACCAATGATCGCCCCCTTCAATCCAGAATAAACTCGGATTTCTTGCCGGATGGAGCGAATGAGCAGGTCAATATCCCGAATGATTTGCTGTTTTCTCAATATCAGTGGAATCTGCCCGTCATTGAAACGAACCGGGGCTGGGATCTGTCCAAAGGCAGTGAAGATGTCATCATCGCCGTAATTGACACTGGTGTGGATCTTCAGCATTCCGATTTGGATGGACAGTTGGTGGAAGGATACAACATCGTCGAGAAGGACAAACAGCCGCTGGATGATGTGGGGCACGGGACGCATGTAGCCGGGATCATCGGTGCCCTGGTCAACAACGGTGAAGGTGTTGCCGGGGTAAGCTGGTATAACAAAATCATGCCGGTCAAAGCACTAGACGGATCCGGCTCAGGAACAACCTATGCCGTCGCAGAAGGCATAATTTGGGCCACGGATCACGGAGCCAAGGTGATCAATATGAGTCTTGGCAACTATGCGGACTCCCAGTTCCTGCACGATGCCGTGAAATATGCTTATGATCGCGACGTTGTTCTTGTTGCTGCCTCAGGCAATGACAACACGGAGCGCCCTGGTTATCCTGCCGCCTATCCGGAAGTGCTGGCTGTCGCCGCAACGGATTCCAATCAGAAGCGGGCAGAATACTCGAACTACGGCGATTATATCGATGTGGTTGCTCCCGGGACCAATATTGCAAGCACGTTTCCAGGGAATCAATATGCGGCTTTATCCGGAACCTCCATGGCCAGCCCTCATGCAGCCGCCATGGCGGGTCTCATTCGTTCCCTTAACCCTGATCTGACCAATCAGGAAGTCATGGACGTCATGATAAACCAAACGGTCGATCTTGGCGATAAAGGAAAAGATAAATATTACGGTCATGGTCAGATTGATATTTTCCAATCCTTGAAAGCAGTTGGAGCACCCGATGTCCCTCTTCAAATGTGGCCGGGTCAAACGCTTCAGAATCTGGAGCAGGAACTTCGCAAATTAAACGGCTCCAACGAATAAAATACACGAAATAAAGCAGCTTCCGCCTCGATCGCGTTAGCTGCTTTATTCCTATCGGAGGCAAGAGCACTTACATTTATTTCTTCCGGCGGGAACGGCTAGTACGTACTGCAGCTTTCTTCGAACGCTTACCGGAGACCGTAACTCCACCATAGCCTGCATTGTCGCTCACGACTTCTTCTTCGCTGTACGTGTATATATGTTTTTCTACAGGTACGCAGTGAATCTTATCCACCACTTTAATCGGATGAATCACGGGTACGATTTGCGGTACATAATGGTCTCTAACGACAACGATCGGCTCGCACACAATCGGTGACACAGGAGGACATGGATTTTCTTTATGACAAGACATGTTTTTGCATCTCCTTTCCGTTGATGATTATAGCTTATTATCCCAAGGGCTATTTGGTATGGACGATTATCCGTACAGGACACATGATCTCCCAATATTTTCGCGAAACCTAAAGAAAAACGTCTATCGACGTACTTTTCTCAGAAGACAGACCGCGGGTTTTTCTTGCGATATCAGGTAGACCCAAGCTTCGAAGTTTATAACTTCTGATATCATGAAAAAACGCGCATTTCCTGTAGACCCCTCACGAGGAGTCCAAAGAAAATACGCGTTTGTACCATAGCGGTATTAGTAAAGCAATATGTTGTTCAGTTGGGAAAGCTTTCCGTAAGCCGGGTTCTGTGCTCTTCGTGGTCATAACGGGAACTACCCTGCCACCATGAGCGACAATCATCTATCTAGGCCGATCATTACTAATCGACTCAAGCGACCAACCCGGACGCGCCTCGGGCTAAGGCTGTCTCCTCGAAAGAGACTGCGTCCCATTAGGTCTTGCTCCAGGTGGGGTTTACCAGGAACGAAGTCACCAGCGTTCCTCGGGGTCTCTTACACCTCGGTTCCATCCTTGCCTGTGCCACCCTAAGGCGGCCATCGGCGGTCCATTTCTGTGGCACTATCCTTCAACTCGCGCTGACTGGACGTTATCCAGCACCCTGCCCTATGGAGCCCGGACTTTCCTCTCGCGGCTTAGAGCCGCCAGCGATTGTCTGTCAAACTTTCCGGACAACATTCATATTATACAGTGATTTGAAGCGGTACACAACCCATTAAACATTAACAATAGTTGATTAATTTCCCAGCTTGGCCGAACCCTATAGGCCAGGCGGTGTCAGAATGAGGCCTCTTTTCCTTGCCTTACATTTCTGTTCCTTACACGAACTGGAATGGCTCCGTATTGATGCGGGAAGCAACAACTCGGGTTTCATACTTATGTTCCTGCAGTTTCTGTTCCATCCACTCGGCGACCTTGACCTTCATAATCTTCTCGGCATTATGACCCGGATCAATGATGGTAAGTCCTGCTGCGAGCGCATCCTGTGCCGTATGATAATCGACATCTCCGGTTACCAGCACATCCGCTCCACGGAACAGTGCCTTCATCATGTAGCGTCCTCCGGATCCCCCGATGACGGCCGCCTTGCGGATGGTGCGGTCGAGCTCTCCTACAACACGAACATGTGGAACCTCCAGCTTTTCTTTGACCACGTCTACCAGCTCAGCCAACGTCATAGGCTCTTTTAGCTTACCAACCCGGCCAAGACCAAGGGATCTCCCTTTAAGGTCCATGGCATACAGATCATACGCAACCTCTTCATAAGGATGCGCCTTCAGCATCGCCTGGATCACTTTGTTGCGGATGGCATGAGGAACAATTGTCTCGATCCGAACCTCATTAGCACGTTCCATCTTGCCTTCCTGACCTAGAAATGGGTTGCTGCCTTCTCGCGGAACATAGGTGCCAAAACCCTCAATGTTAAAGCTGCAGTGGCTGTAATTTCCGATCCAGCCTGCACCGGCGCCGAGCACAGCATCGAGCACCTCTTGATGATGACTCTTCGGCACAAATACCACCAGCTTGGATAACTGTTCATTATGCATGTCATGGATAGGCGACGTATTCTCGATTCCCAAGGCCTCCGCCATCCAATCGTTCATTCCGCCTTCGGTTACATCGAGATTGGTATGACTTATATATACCGCGATATCGTGTTTGATCAGCTTTTCATACACCTTGCCCATCGGTGTATCCGTCTGCAGCTGCTTCAGCGGACGGTATATAATCGCATGATGCGCGATAATCAGATCAGCCCCAATCTCAATGGCTTCATCCACCACTTCATCATTGACATCCAAAGCAATCAGCACGGTGCGAATGTCCTTTTGCAATGTTCCAAGCTGGAGTCCGATCCGGTCATCGGGTTCGGCCACGTGCTTCGGGGCCAATTGCTCCATATATTGAATTACGGTTTGTCCTTTGGCAAGCATGCCAGCACCTCCTGAATAAACTCGATATCCGAACGAATCTCACTCGCCTTGTCGGCTGCCGTGGTGAGATCTGAACGCGAAAGCGATAGAAGAATATACTCCATCTTCTCTATCTCCGATTTCCATTTATCATAGAAAACCGGATTCGGGGACTGCGTGAGCCAAGGTCCCATACGGAAAAGCCAGTCCGTAGATAATCGGAGACCGCCCCCAATCGCTCTATCCTTGTAAACCTGCTCATTCGTCAGGTCTGTTGTATGCGAAGGCTCGGCGACCAGCACTTCGTAAATTTTGCCGTCTTCCTCCAGGATCCATTCCTCAATCAGCACCCAGCCATGGGAGTACAGCCACTTGCGCAAGATATCTTCTCCCACATTCGGCTGCAGGACCAGCCTGCGGACGCCTGTCAGCTTATCGATGCCGCGGTCCAAAATCGCTGCAATCAAGCTGCCACCCATACCGGCAATCGTAATAACGTCGGCCTCACCGGCTGAGAGTACGTTCAAACCGTCTCCTCTTCGCACGCTGATGACCTCAGTCATCCCTGATTCGATGACCTGCTTGACGGCAGCATCATAAGGGCCGGGATTGACCTCACCGGCGATCGCTTGAATGGCTGCTCCGCTCTCTACGGCAGCCACAGGCAGCAGTGCATGGTCGGAACCGATATCAGCAAGTCGGCTGCCGCGTGGAATCTTCTCCAGTATTTTCGTTAATCTTCTTGATAATTTCACGGTCGATACACCTTACCATTCCATATTTTCGTCCAAATCACGATCTATACCTTACCCTAACAGAGACGATACCAAACTGCAAACCGGTAAATCCGGTTGAAAAACGTCGTGCCTGTTCATTTGCAATGGGTCTGGAAAAGAGCTAAAATAAAGACCAATAAAACAAATGCAGGAAGAAATTCCATAACCAAGAAACTCATACATGCCATGCATAAATTCGAAAAAAAGGACCTGCTGCCGTTACTGCAGAAGGTCCGTGGATTAAGCTATTCGAGGAAATCCTTTAACCGTTTGCTGCGGCTCGGGTGACGAAGCTTACGGAGCGCTTTCGCTTCAATCTGTCGAATCCGTTCGCGGGTAACACCGAACACTTTGCCGACCTCTTCCAGTGTTCTGGTGCGGCCATCATCGAGTCCGAAACGAAGACGAAGCACATTCTCCTCGCGCTCTGTCAGCGTATCCAGCACATCTTCGAGCTGTTCCTTCAGAAGCTCGTAAGCTGCTGCGTCAGCAGGAGCGAGTGCTTCCTGATCCTCGATGAAATCTCCGAGGTGGGAATCATCTTCTTCACCGATCGGCGTTTCCAGCGAAACCGGCTCCTGGGCGATTTTCATAATCTCCCGGACTTTCTCAACACTGAGTTCCATCTCGGCAGCAATTTCCTCCGGCGAAGGCTCACGTCCGAGCTCCTGCAGAAGCTGTCTGGATACACGAATCAGTTTGTTGATGGTCTCGACCATATGCACGGGAATTCGGATGGTACGGGCCTGGTCAGCAATAGCGCGCGTGATCGCTTGGCGAATCCACCAAGTCGCATACGTACTGAATTTGAAACCCTTTTTGTAATCGAACTTCTCCACGGCTTTGATCAAGCCCATGTTGCCCTCCTGAATCAAATCCAGGAACAGCATTCCTCGTCCGACGTAACGCTTCGCGATACTTACAACGAGACGCAGGTTGGCTTCAGCCAGACGGCGCTTGGCTTCCTCATCTCCCTGTTCAATCCGGTTGGCAAGTTCAATCTCATCATCTGCTGACAACAGCGGAACCCGGCCAATTTCCTTCAAGTACATCCGTACCGGGTCGTTAATCTTGATCCCAGGAGGCAGCGAAAGATCGTCGTCAAACCCAAAATCCTCATTATCATGGGATTCGGAATCTCCCGCTTGCCGGTGAGTACCCTCTTCATCATTCTCATTAACTACATCGATACCCAGGTCGGCCAGCTGCTCATAGAACTCTTCCATCTGCTCCGTATCCTGATCAAATGGCGATAATTTCTCCATAATATCTTTATAGCTCAATACGGATCTCTTTTTACCCTGTTCAATCAACTGATCCTTGACTTGATCCAGCGTAAATTCCGTTTCTAGTTCAGTATGCTGATCATTCGCCATCATTCGACTCCCTCCTCCCTAGAAACAGCAATGCGCGGGGCCTCATTGTCTTTCTAGGGCGATAATCTCACTTGCAATTTGTGCGGCTCGCAAAAAATCTCCTGAGCGCTCCGCTTTAATCATCTCTTCTTTTTTCTGGTCGATCTCTCTCTGCTGCGGAAATTTCAGCACCTCACGTATGCAATCATCGAGCACTTGAACATTCCACTCGGCTGGTGCTTCCATCATCATGATCGAGCTGACCGTCATTTCCAAACGATCGTCGTGGAGCGATGACATGAAACGGCTGATATCCGGAGATTTACCCTGTGCGTAAAAAGCATATAGATAAGCAGCAATTGCCGCATGATCCTCAATATTAAACGCTTCTCCCAGGCGATCGCCAACGTATCGCGCGGCCTCCGCATCCTGCAGCATCAGCGACAGCAGCCGCCGCTCTGCAGCATGGTAAGCAGGCAGAAGTACCGGGGCGGGCTGGCGCCCTTTTTTATGCCTACCATTATTCCACCTTTTTTCCTTATTATCCCCATCGCCCATCTTTTTTTGCATCGATTGCCGAAGCAGATTGCAATCCTGCTTAAGACTCTCGTAGGAAAGATGAAGCTCGGAGGACAACTCCCTCAAGTAAACTTCTCGTTCAGTCGAGGAATTCAGTACGGCGATAATGGGCAATGCCTCTTTGGCGTACGCAATCTTACCATCTTCTTCTAGCAGTATATGGTTTTTCTTCAGATATATAAGTTTAAATTTTGTTGTTGAAACAGCTGTTTCTACTACATGCCTGAAACGCTCGGCACCGAATTTGCGGATATAATCATCCGGGTCCATTCCTTCGTTCACCAAAGCGATTCGTACTCTGAGACCAACGCCTTCCAGCATTGGAATGACTTTTAACGCAGCAGCCATGCCGGCTTTATCACCGTCATAGACAACAACAACTTCTTCAGCCACCGATTTCATGATTGCCACTTGGTTTTCCGTTAGAGAGGTTCCCATGGTTGCCACACCATTCTGTAGTCCTGCTTCCCATGACGAAATCACATCGCCGTAACCTTCGAATAACAGAACTTGACGCAATTTGCGTATGGATGTTTTGGCCTGGTGCAGGTTGTACAGTGTGCGGCTCTTATTAAATAGAAGTGTCTCCGGGGAATTCAGGTACTTCGGTTGACCGTCCCCCAGTATTCTGCCAGCAAACGCGATGACCTTGCCGCTGCGGTCATGTATCGGAAACATGATGCGTCCGCGAAAACGGTCGAGATAGCCTTCCTGTTCATTTCTTGCGGATAATAAACCGCCCTTTTCCATCTCTTTCAAGTCAAAGGATCGCTTCGTCAGGAATTGTACAAGCGTGTCCCAACGATCAGGAGCATAACCGATTTGGAACTGGTCAATCATTTTGTCGCTCATTCCGCGGGATCGTAAATACTTCATGGCTTCCGTACCATGCTCCGTGTTCTTAAGCAGGAAATGGTACAGCTTGGCGCTAAGCTCATAGGCTTCAAGCAAACGTTCTTTTTCCGGATTACGAGGAATTACGGGAACTCCTTGACCTTCCGGCAACGAGATATCATTCTCTTCTGCCATTGTCTTTACGGCTTCGGGAAAAGAAAATCCTTCGATTTCCATTCTAAATTTAATGGCGTTTCCGCCCTTACCGCAACCATAGCAGTAAAAGATTTGGCGTTCCGGTGTAACCGTAAAGGAAGGAGTCTTCTCTGAGTGAAACGGGCACAAGCCCTTCAGGTATTTCCCCTGTTTGGTAAGATGCACGTATTTGCTGACCGTGTCCACAATATCGCTCTTGGCCAGTACTTCCTCAATGACATCATCCGGAATATTACCTTGTCCGGTACTCATCCAAACCACCTTCATCTCTTTTGGCACGTAAATAGTATTCGCTACGGGTGGACATTCTCCTGCAATTCATGCAAAAGTTTTGTCAGTTTATGTTGAAAAAAACTCCGGTCTTCGTCAAGCAGCTTTTTGGGCCCTTTGCCATACTTTCCTTGCTTCCTCGCCTTAGCCAGATGGTGACGGGAATCCAGCATGAAATCGATATCCGCATTATGGAAAATACGACCACGAAAGGATATCACATGGCATGATTTGGCAAGCGCAAGTGCAGCCAGTCCATAATCCTGCGTTACCACGATATCCCCCCTGGATATGTGGTTAGCGATGTATAGGTCCGCACTTTGATCACTCCGATCCACCTGGACCGTCGTAACCCCTTCTTCTGCCTGCTGCAGATGATCATAGGAAGAAACAAGCAGTACCGGCACACGAAATGTACGAGCTGTCTCTGCGATTTCCTTCTTGACTGGACATGCATCACCGTCAACCACAATCGAAATGGAGTTGCTTTCGTTCATTCGCATCACCGGCTCTTATCGTTAATCTTGGATTCATCTTTACGCTGTATATTATTATATACGTCTTTGGCAGATTAAAATCCTTCTTCTAAGAAAAACGTCTATCGTCGTACTTTCACAGAAGACAGACCGCGTATAGCGGAAGTTTTTCTTGCGAGATAAGGATGGTAAGCCTCTGAAGCTTATACCTTCTTATCTCTTCAAATAAACAATGACCCAGCACTTGCTTGATTCAGGCCGTTCATAGCGAAAGCGCCATCCCGTGCATAACCGCGGGCTGTCGCTTTCACTGAACAATGCATTATACCATTAGTAAAATCATGCTGTCACTACTACCACACCAATTTCGTGAAATCGGCGTATCGCTTCAAATCTCCATCGATACCGGAGAGCAGTGCGAGACGATTGGCCCGAACCGCTTCATCCTCTGCCATGACCATTACGGAGTCGAAGAATCCGGTAATCGGTTCTTTGAGTCCACCCAGCAAGGACAATGAACGTTCGCCGTCAGCAACTTGCAGCGCAGCATGATAATCGTCGCGAATCGCGTTCCAAGCTTCGTACAGCTTGCCTTCTTCCGTTTCCGTAAACAATTCAGGATTGACAGCAGCCTTGCCGGCCTTGGCAGCCAAATTGCTAACCCGGTTGAAGGATTCTACCGTCGTTTTGAAGTCTTGGACATGATCGACAGCATCCATCAGCGCATGACCGCGGGATACAACCGACACCACATGATCAAATCCTGCAGTAATTACGGCATCCACCACATCATAACGCTGATCTTCGGACAGAAGCTTCTTCACGCGAAGTCCGAAGAATTCTTTAAGGTCCTTACGGATTTCGTCCGTCGAGCGTTTCAATACGCGAATGTTCTCGTGAACCTCCAGGGCCACACCGAAGACATCCGATAACGTTACCGGGAGTTTGTGCTCCAGGATAATCTGAACGATGCCCGCCGCCTGACGGCGCAGCGCGTAAGGGTCCTGGGAGCCTGTCGGAATGATGCCGATGGAGAAGCAGCCCACGATCGTGTCGATTTTATCCGCAATGCTCACGATGGATCCGACCGAGGTGGAAGGCACCGCGTCACCGGCGAAGCGAGGCTGGTAATGCTCAAACACCGCTTTGGCCACCTGCTCCTTCTCACCGGCTTTTCTTGCGTAATCCTCACCCATTACACCCTGCAGTTCAGGGAATTCGTAAACCATCTGGGTCACCAGATCGAATTTGCAAATATCGGCCGCACGACTCACGGAATCTGCTTCGTCAGCCGAAATGCTAAGCTTCGCGGACAACTGATCGGAAATCCGGCGGATTCTGCGGACTTTATCGCCGATGGTCCCCAGTTCCTCATGGAACACGATGCTCTCCAGCTTCGATAGGGCGTCTTTGATCTGAAGCTTCTGATCTTCCTCATAGAAGAATTTCGCGTCCGACAAACGGGCTCGCAGCACCTTCTCATTCCCTCTAGCGATAACGTCCAGGGAACGGCTGTCCCCGCTGCGCACCGTGACAAAGAACGGAAGCAATTGTCCTTGCTTATCCAGCACAGGGAAGTACCGTTGATGCTCACGCATGGAAGTAATCAATACTTCCTGCGGAATATGGAGGAATGAGGAGTCGAATGATCCGTACAGCACGGTTGGCGTCTCTACAAGGAATAATACCTCTTCAAGCAAATCGTCCTTGATGGCGATATTCCAATCTTTCTCTTGGGCCAATGCCTGGATCTGCGACACAATCATCTCTTGGCGTTCATTCACGTCCACGATGACATGCTGTTCGCGCAATACGTCGCGATAAGCCGATGCCTCAGGAATAACGGCCTCTCCGCCAAGGAAACGATGTCCACGGGTCACGTTCCCAGCTTTCACGCCCGTAATTTCCAGATCTATGGTCTCACTGCCGAGCAGAGCGACCATCCACTTAATCGGACGAACGAATTTAAATTCGTGCGCGCCCCAGCGCATATTTTTCGGGAAGGTCATCGAAGTCAAAATGCCAAGTAGTCCTTCAGGCAGGATCGACTTCGTATCCACCCCGACGCTGTTTTTCGTCACATAGATATACTCTACCCCGCCGAGCTCCTTAAAGGTAAAACTCTCAGGATCAACGCCCTGGCTTTTTGCAAAACCAAGCGCTGCCTTGCTCCACTGTCCGCTATCATCCAACGCGATCTTGCGGGAAGGCCCCTTCACTTCCTCGCTGACGTCTTCTTGTTTATCCGCAACGTTCTGTACCCATACCGCCAAGCGGCGCGGCGTAGCATATGCCGTTACTTCTCCATGCCCGATTCTGGAAGCATCCAGCCATTTGACCAATTTGTCCTGAAGCTGTTCCATCGCGGCGCGCAGAAATCTCGCCGGGACTTCTTCCAGACCGATTTCAAACAATAAATCCTTAGACATGGTCTGCGCCCCCTTTCTTAATCAGCGGGAAGCCCAGCTTCTCGCGCTCTTCCAAATACGTGGCTGCAACCTGACGAGCCAGGTTTCGCACGCGCATAATGTATCCCGTTCTCTCCGTTACGCTGATCGCGCCTCTGGCATCCAGCAGGTTAAACGTGTGCGAGCATTTTAGTACGTAGTCGTACGCCGGGAATACTAAATTTTGGTTCATCGCTTTATTCGCTTCTTCTTCATACATGTTAAACAGCGTAAACAGCATTTTAACGTCGGACACTTCAAAAGTGTATTTTGAATGCTCGAATTCCGGCTGATGGAATACATCTCCATAGGTGATGCCGTCTACCCATTCCAGATCAAACACATTCTCTTTATCCTGGATATAGGATGCAAGCCGCTCCATACCATAGGTAATCTCTACAGCGACTGGACTTGCGTCGATGCCGCCAACCTGCTGGAAGTACGTAAACTGCGTAATTTCCATACCATCCAGCCAAACTTCCCAGCCAAGGCCCCATGCACCAAGTGTCGGCGCTTCCCAATTGTCCTCAACAAAACGGATGTCATGATCGAGCGGATTGATGCCAAGACGCTTCAAGCTCTCCAAATACAGCTCTTGAATATTGTCCGGTGAAGGTTTCAAAATGACCTGAAATTGGTGATGCTGATACAGACGGTTCGGATTCTCTCCATAACGGCCGTCAGCCGGGCGACGGGAAGGCTCCACATAAGCCACATTCCAGGGCTCGGGTCCGATCGAACGCAAATACGTCATCGGATTCATTGTACCTGCACCCTTTTCCGTGTCGTACGGCTGCACGATGATACAATTCTGTTCCGCCCAAAATTGCTGCAGCGTCAAAATCATCTGCTGGAAATTCATGATTTTTAGCTCCTTTACATTCTTTTTCAAATTCATTCCACCATGCCTATCGATTCTCTGTACAACAAAAAGCTCTCGCCCTACGCCTGTTGTACAGACATAGGGACGAGAGCTGTAGCTTCCCGCGGTTCCACCCTACTTGGCCCTGCTGCGTCGCAGACATAATCTTAGTCTTCAGCGATCAGCAAAGCCCACTTTATCGTTTCATCATGCTCCCGGGTGCCCTGTTCATGAATATCTCCTACCAGGCTTCCACCACCCCCGGCTCGCTTTCACGGATCGACTATTCACTACTTTCCCGTTCAATGCATGTCAGTATTCAAAAAACTAATAAACTGATAAATATAATACCTCATTCTATATCTTACGTCAAATATCATACTTGTCCATTTGATCCAAAAAATTTTGCGATTTCAAACGCAGCCCAAGCTGCATATCCATCAAAGCTCGCATAACCTTTTTGAGCTCGGCCTTCGTTTCGTCCTTCACATCCACATTGCCCAACCGTCTTAAATCCAGCCGTCCAAACAGGCGCAGCAGCTTCAGCGTTCTGGGCGAGATCGCCATTGCCGGCGGATCCAGATGTTTGCAGTAACGGCACAGGACGCCGCCAAGGCGGGGACTCACCAGCATATCCTCGTCTTTTCTGGATTGATTGCATGAAATGCAAACATCCAGCTCCGGCCCGTACCCTGCCGCTTGCAAAATTTTCATCTCATACAGATTGATGATAATTTGGGGATCCTTATCCTCCTGAAGGGCTTCCAGGCAAGCTTTGAGCTGATGAAACCAAAAAGCGCCCGTCTCCTCATCCTGCAGCACCCGATCCAAGAGCTCGCAGGCATAAGAAGCATAGGCGGCTTTGATAAGATCCTCCCTGAGCCCGTGGTGAGATTCCATAATCTCACCGGCGTTCAAATTGCCGAGCCCGGTACCATTCCGGAAGAACACATATTCTCCATAAGTAAACAGCTGCGTCAGAGCAGCATGACGGCTTTTCACCTTCTTGGCTCCTCTGACCAGCACGCCTACCTTGCCCGATTCTTTGGTGCAAAGTGTAATGATTTTGTTCCCTTCACCGTAGTCCATGCTGCGGATGACGATCCCTTCCGCCCGATATAGCATGCGCTTTCCCCCAACCATTCCTGGAACAACCAATGATTACTCGTCTTCTTCATGCGGGGCCGCCTCATCTTCAACGGATGCAGCTGTAAGAACCGACTCACCCTCGGTTTCCTTATACAGCAAATACGCATCGACATCTCCAGTCATCGCAAAATACTTCCACGAAAAATCTCGCATTCGTATTCATCCTCTCTTCGGAAATGGCGTTTCGCATCTACGAAAATTAGGATGTGCGCCTAGAGCAGATTTATGAAATGCAATTGTTGGCAGGCGACTGCCGTGTATGATTTGCCTCGAATTTGCACAGCGGCTCTATTATTCCCCGCGGTGAAATCCGAGATCGCGAAGAACGCGTTCTTGGTTACGCCAATCTTTTTTAACTTTAACCCAGAGCTCCAAGAAAATCTTGGACCCGAGCAGTCTTTGAATGTCCTGACGGGCTTGTCTGCCAACCTCTTTTAACAGAGCACCCTGCTTGCCGATAATGATACCCTTTTGGGAGTCGCGTTCCACAAAAATCACGGCTGAAATATATACGGTTCCGTTCTCCTCCACCCGCATATCCTCAATCGTAACCGCAATGGAGTGAGGAACTTCCTCTCTTGTCATGTGCAAAATTTTCTCGCGAATCAGCTCTGCGCACACGAACTGCTCCGGATGATCCGTCACTTGGTCTTCAGGATAATACTGCGGGCCTGGAGGCAAGTACTTCTGAATTTGTTCAAGAAGCGTGTCGACATTGTTGCCGAGCTTGGCGGAAATCGGGACGATCTCTGCAAAATCATGCAGCTTCCGATACTGCTCAATCAGTGGGAGCAGAGCGGGCGGCTCAATCTTATCGATTTTGTTCATGACCAGGATGATCGGAGTCTTGATCTTCTGCAGCTGCTCGGCGATGTAACGGTCTCCCCCGCCGATGCCCTCGGAAGCGTCTACCAGAAACAACGCGGCTTCAACCTCACCCAGCGTGCTTAAAGCGGTCTGGTTCATGTAATCCCCAAGCTTGGATTGACGTTTATGAATGCCCGGTGTATCCAGAAAAACCACTTGGGATTCGTTGGTCGTATAAACGCCATGAATTTTATTTCTTGTTGTTTGCGGTTTGTCCGACATGATGGCAATCTTTTGACCGATCACCTGGTTCATCAGCGTTGATTTCCCTACATTCGGTCTACCGATAATAGCCACAAACCCGGACTTAAATTGTTTTTTTTGCATACCATTCCTCCGCTACTGTCCTGTATCTACATGTTGTTTCTGAAACCTTGGTTCGATCCTGTTCAATTGCAAACTTACTGTTTGTTTAAATCCCAAGGACCAAACGCGCCCGGCAGCAGTTCACTGACGGTCGTTTCCTTGATGTCACCCTTCATATTCCCCATGATCACCTTCATATCGGGTTTGCACAGCTCCACCAGCACTTGCCGGCATACCCCACACGGCGTGCACGGGCCATCTGTATCGGCAACGATGGCAATCGCCTGGAAGCTCCCTGCTTCATGACCATCGGCAATCGCACGGAACAATGCCGTGCGTTCAGCGCAATTGGTAGGACCGTATGCGGCATTCTCAACATTACACCCAAGATGTACCTCTCCGCGCGAATCGAGCAGAGCCGCCCCTACACCAAATGTTGAATAGGGTATGTAAGCGCGCGTACGTGCTTTAATCGCTTCCTGCATTAACAATCCTGCATCCATATCCAGTTCCTCCTAATGTTCAACTTGTCATTGATTGTATCCATTCCCATACCGGTTCATAGAAGACCAGAATACCAATTACGACGGCAAACACCGCTGCAACTAACGCTGCACCGGCTGCTGTGTCCTTAGCCACCCGAGCTAAAACATGTTCTTCTGGCGAGATCAGATCGATAATGGCCTCTACCGCAGTATTCACCAGCTCCGCGATAAATACGAGGGCAATCGCCAATACCAAAAACAACCAGCTCATTCGGTCCAATTGCAGCAAAGCTGCTGCGATGAATACAATCAAGGCAGCAGCAATGTGGATTTTCATATTGCGTTCCGTTTGTACAGCCGTCAAGATGCCGCGGATCGCGCACCCAAATGCCCTGTATAACGATTGTCTGTGCGGCTTCACTATCTTGTCAATCCTACTTCTGCAAGTACAGCCTCCTGCTTGCCCATCATTTCCGCTTCGCTCGCCTCATCCTGATGATCATATCCGAGCAAATGCAGAAATCCGTGAACAAACAGAAAACCGAGTTCCCGTTCCAAGGAATGACCGTATTCTTCGCTTTGCAGCTTCGCCCGAGGGACCGAGATAATGATATCACCCAGAACATCCGGCACGCTCTCCAGTTCTTCTCCTTCTTCAAGCTCATAAATGATCTCGAGCTCATCGTTCGTAATCTCATTCATCGCAAAGGAGAGGACGTCGGTCGGACGATCGATTCCCCGGTACTCCCGGTTCAATTCATGGATCTGTTTATCATCGACGAAAGTCAGATCAACCTCGCCGTCGGTAACGCCTTCAGCCTCTCCGGCCTTCTGAAGAATCACTTCAAGCAAGGCGATCAAATCCTCGCTAATCTGAAAATCCTCTTGTTCATTATTCCATGCCAGCTGCAGGCTCATTCTTATACGCTCCTTCTCTGTTCCTCACTCGTTGCCGATGTCTCGGAAGCGGTCGGGTTATCACCATTTGGCGCTGTCGGCTTGGGACGCTTCACATCCTCAGGATACTCGATCCGGGAATGGAAAATCCCCATCACCGTTTCCTTTAACGTCTTGGCGATAATGTCCAGTTCCTTCATCGTTAAATCGCAATCATTAAACTGGTGGTCATCCAGGCGGCCTTTGATGATCTTCTCGATCATCGATTCAACCTGTTCCACCGTCGGTTTACGCAATGAACGAACAGCCGCTTCCACGCTGTCGGCTATGCCGACAATCGCGGATTCCTTGGATTGAGCCTTCGGCCCTGGATAACGGAAATCATCTTCGGTGAAATCCAGTTCTATGCTCTGCTCCTCCGCCTGGCGAACCGCTTTATGATAAAAATAGTGTAAAAACGTTGTGCCATGATGCTGCTCTGCGATATCTCGTATCGGTTTAGGCAGCTTGTACTCCTTGAGCATTTCCACGCCATCCCTTGCGTGTGCAACGATAATGGATTTGCTCAGCTTCGGTTCAATGGAGTCATGCGGGTTCTCCATATTGTTCTGATTCTCGATAAAATAGATCGGACGCTTGGTTTTTCCAATATCATGATAGTAGGATCCGACGCGGCACAGCAGTCCGTTGGCGCCAATCGCTTCCGCCGCCGCTTCGGACAAGTTTCCGACCATGACACTGTGATGATAAGTGCCCGGCGTCTCCGTCAACAGTTTGCGGAGCAGCGGATGGTTCGGGTTCGATAATTCCACCAGCTTCAGTGCCGACAAAATACCGAAGGTGACTTCGAAGAACGGCATTAATCCGATGACCAGGATGGCCGTTAGCAATCCGCCCGCAATCGCAAAACCGATCGAATACAGCGTTTCACTCGTGGTCCACGTATCGTTATTGAGCAGCAGCATGATAAACACGATCAATGCGCCAAAGAGAGAAGCCATAATGCCGCCCTTCAGCATCGTCGACCGCTGGCTCGCGCGGTGAATCGAGAAGATCGCCACGCAGGAAGTCACGGCTGCGAATAACCCGAATTTGAAGTCAAACAATTCGCCTTGGACATTCAATATGACGCTTGCCATGATGCTGAAAATGATG
The DNA here is from genome assembly GCF_015326965.1 of Paenibacillus sp. JZ16. NCBI lineage: Bacteria > Bacillati > Bacillota > Bacilli > Caryophanales > Paenibacillaceae > Paenibacillus > Paenibacillus sp. JZ16. Next base: position 6,535,095 of record NZ_CP017659.1, on the reverse strand, counting down.
ACGCTGAAATAGGCAAGCGAGGTTTCCAGCAGCAGGGTAACCAGAATCGCGCCAATCGCAACAGGCGCAAGATATCCAACGTACATCTGGGAATCGCTTTGCAGAAATGCGGTCAAATGCATCGGAATCAGCGTGATCACATACACCAGGACCAGCATTAACAGCTGCGAGTTGTTGTATTTAAATTTGCCAGGTTCCGACTGTCTTATGAAAGTCAGTATGCCCAGCGACAGCAGGACAGACAGGAGAAGAACTCCCAGCTCCGGCCAGTAGTTAATGTCGTCCTTCAGCAGACCATTTTTGCCAAGCAGCTCGTACAGCTCCGGCGTGATAAGCTGACCCTTCGCCACGAGGATATCCCCTTGTTTGATAAATACGGGCGGAGTATTCTCCCGGGCCTCAACCTTTGCATTCTTGGTGGCAACCTCGTCATAGAATTTATTGGCCGTTATCGTTAAACTTGCCAATTCCTGAACGACTTCCCTGGCGGTCCGATCATTCAACGAGCTTGTGTTCACTCGTTCCGCCACGCGGGTACGGGCCGTATCGGCATCCACGATTTCGTTCAGCATCAGCCTGGATACAATCTCGCGAGCTACAGGCTTCATTTGAATAATATCTTCCGAATTCAGCCTCGGTATCTTAATGAACGTTTCCTCGGGGATCCGATAGGTTTGTTCTTCGATGACCCGCTGCATTTCCTGAAGCAGCTCTTTGGAATAAGCTTCATTCGTGCTGTTGGCCGACACGAAGTTTTGCACGAATTCTCGAGCCATCCTCGGAATTTCATTACGATAAATTTCGACCTTTTCGCCAGAGCTGATATCGACGTCCTGATTCAAACGTTCAATGCGGTCAAGGATTTGCGTGACCAGGACGTCATTCCGCAGAGGAACGAGAGGGTAAATCGGCTGGACGTTCTCCGCTGCCGCCTCCTGTGCCTTAAGCGTTGCCTTGCTATCCTCAATCTGCACGGGCGCTACGATGTTCTTTTCGCTTTTCGTATTGACCTGTATGTCATAGCGTTCCGGCAAAAGCTTGGATGCTAGACTGATATAAAAGAGTAAAGCAAGCAGCAAAAACAGAATATAGCGTGTTGCCACGCTATATTTCCATCCGCTGTTTTTACCCCATATGGACTTGTCCGTCGATGGTTCTTTGGAGGCCATTGCGACAATCCCCTTTAATCTTGGTTTTCTGCTGCTTTATCATAAGCGACGATGATTTTTTGTACTAAAGAGTGACGTACAACATCCTGTTCGGCAAAATAGACGAATCCGACTTCCTCAATTCCGCTTAATATCGTTTTAGCTTCGATAAGTCCTGATTTCTTGCCCCGCGGCAGGTCAATCTGGGTCACGTCCCCGGTTATGACCATCTTCGAGCCGAATCCAAGCCGTGTCAGAAACATCTTCATCTGTTCCGGCGTGGTGTTCTGTGCTTCGTCCAAAATAATAAATGAATCATCCAGCGTCCGCCCGCGCATGTAAGCAAGCGGCGCAATTTCAATCAATCCACGCTCCAGCGCCTTGGCCGTTTGATCCGGGCCCATAACATCGTATAAGGCATCGTACAATGGTCTGAGGTAAGGATCAACCTTCTCCTGCAGATCACCCGGCAGGAAGCCCAGGCTCTCTCCAGCCTCTACTGCCGGCCTTGTCAGAATGATCCTTTTGACGGATCCTTCCTTCAGCGCGGCAACAGCCAGAACGACAGCCAAGTAGGTTTTCCCTGTTCCGGCAGGACCGATACCGAATACAACATCCCGCTTTTTGATGGTGGTCACATAGTGCTTCTGACCGATGGTTTTTACACGAATAGGCTTGCCCTTGAAGGTTGTCGTAATTTCGCCCTTGTACAGATCCAGCAATTGATCAGCTCTCAGATCCTTGGCGAGTTCTACAGCATAAAGGATATCACGCTCGGTCAAAATGTAGCCGTTGCGCACAAGCTGGAGCAGCACTTCAAACAGCTGCTGAAGACTCTCCACATTCCGATGTTGCCCACGAATCGTGATGACCGCTTCCCGTGAATCTATCGTCGCAGGAATTTCTTTTTCGATTAATTTCAGAAATGTATCTTGTGGTCCGAATAACGACAGACCTTCTGACGCGCTTTGAAGTAAAATTTGAATGCTGGTCGTTTGCTGTGACAAATAGCCTCATTCTCCTTGATCGTATACTATGGGAAGTTCTTTCGCGATGGTCTCTTCCACCTCAAAAAGCACTTTCATATAAACTTTACCATTCTCTTTCTTATCATGCAAAATTTTTTGGCTTACAAATCTTGAATCGGTCCCATATTTCGCCAAAATATCCCGGCGTGCCCCCTCGATTCCCTCTTTTTTCGCTTCATCCTCGCTTATGGTCCGCTGCACCTCGGTAACCTCCATGATTTTTTCCGTCATCCAGCCCAGCGGAAGCACGCGCGTCCTCCACGTAAGCGGATCATAGAAGGTCAAGGTCTCCTGCTGTGAAAACGGAATATCCCCGTAGCCCCACAGCTGGACGGCCCGATCGCCAAATACGATATACGAACGCTTCTTACCTTCCCCCGTATACACCTTATGGGTCTTCACCAATGGGATTTCGATATCGTATTCATGCCATACAAGGCCTTTTACTTCCCCTTTGGCTACAATTCGTTCCGAATTTTCCTCGTCCCCAAGGACACCGGAAATCAGAATGTCGCCTTTCTTCACCCGGCTGTTAATCCCTACTTTAGGGACCCCCTTCTCGGCGTAAATATGGGTGATCACAGCGTCCTGCGTACTGATTAGATGCCTCGGGCTCTGGAGCGGCGGTTTCTCCGGTACGGCCGCCTCTACGATCTGGATGCGAATGCGCGTCCCGTTGCGTTCCACCCCTACCCATGAAGTTCCCGGGAGGCGGGCGGTCATATTTCCGGACAGCTTGTCCATCGATTGCAGCTTGAATATCCACTGAAACGGATAAATGCCTTCCAACTTGGCCGCATCAAGCACATCTTCCGAAGCGATGGTTTCATTCCCCTCGACTTCCACGTTCCACACCATCGAGGAAAGCGTGAGCAGGATCATAAAAAACGCAACAATGCCGATAACAAACGCTTTGCGTTTCAACAGGCGGCGAGCTTTGAAGGGGTATCCGTAACGCCCCTTGATCCGCGTACGGCAGCCTGTCCGTTTTAACAGTGGACGGAGCCCTTTGAAATCCTTCAGCAGCAGCTTAAGCTCTGCTGAGTAGGCCCCTGTCGGTGTTACATCCCAAACTGGAATCCCCGCCTCCGCCAATGAATTGATGAATGCTTCCACATGCTCACCGCGAACAGCGAGCTTCAAATACCCTCGAAGATGGATCATCGTCGGAATTTTCACGGTTTCTCCCCCGTTCCTATGTATTGAATATGATGAATGGTGCCAATGATGGTCACTTCATGGCTTTGAATAGCCTGAATCGCAAGTCCGGTCCCCGAAATCTCCAAAGACCCCTGCGTTAAAGACAACACAAGTCGTTCCTCGGAAAAATGCCGGACTCCGCGATGATTTTCGATATGCAGCTCTTTATTGCCAATCAGGGTCAACCGCGGCAAATCAAATAACAGGTCCTGTGGCAAATCAAGCATTTCTTGGGTCCATTTCTGCAGCTTGCGGCTGATGCGGGACATATGGAGACTTTCCCCCTTCCTGTACTGTACACCTTATGCCCCAGAAAGCCGTTTTATGAGATCAAAAGTAAAAAGACCGCCCCGTCAAAAAAATCCGACAAGGCGGTCTCCCGCTTCTATGAATCTATGAATTGTATTTTTACGCATATCTTATTCAAGTTATCGGGTCGAATGTCCCTTAAGAATCCGCCAAATTAACGACGAGGATTCATGGGGCGCTTGGCACGCGGAGTTCCCAGAATTTCGGCCCAAACAATGCCGTTTCGAGCTTGCTCTGCAAGAAACGATCCACTGCCCCTGGACTGTTCATGATCTTCATCCCGGCTTTCGACAACCGTTTCTGGCAATGCGATGGTCATCCGGTTCAAATTCGAGTGAATTCGGTTCAAATCCTTCTCCATCATCTCGAGTCTATGATCTATGCTGTCAGGTCGAGACCTCATCTCTTCCTCACGTCTGGCTCGGTCAATCTCTTGATGTTCAAGAGAGTATCCGTTGCCGGTATCCATTTCTTCTTCATCCATCCGCTCGATCCGGGTGCTTTCCTGAACAGGTGCCGGACGGGAGACTTGCGGAGTCGTCTGTACCCGTCTTGCTTCAGGCCGCTGCTGCCCCGGTCTTGCAGGACGGTCCCCTTCGCCGCCGAAGGACGGCATACGGGGATTCTTCCCCTCCTCAGGGTTCTTCCCGCGTCTTCCGAGGGCGGAGATGATGAAGAAGCCTATAACAGCTACAATGTAAAAATTTTCGATTAACCAGCTCACTATAGGCTCACCTCATCGTTACTTGGTTTTGTTGTCTCCGGAATTGTCATTATTCTCACCCATCTTACCGAAGGAACCCCTCATCTGCGTGTCGGCTTCGATATTCTTCAGGTTCATATAATCCATCACGCCCAATTGGCCGCTGCGAAGCGCTTCAGCCATAGCCAGCGGAACTTGGGATTCCGATTCCACAACGCGTGCTCTCATCTCTACGACGCGAGCCTTCATCTCTTGCTCTTGGGCTACCGCCATCGCGCGGCGTTCTTCCGCCTTCGCCTGGGCAATACGCTTATCGGCTTCCGCCTGTTCGGTCTGCAAGTACGCGCCGATGTTTTTGCCTACATCCACGTCCGCGATATCGATGGACAGAATTTCAAATGCTGTTCCCGCGTCGAGTCCCTTGGACAAAACCGTTCTCGAAATCAGATCCGGATTTTCAAGAACATCTTTATGCGAATTACTGGAACCTACCGTCGTTACGATCCCTTCGCCGACACGAGCAATAATCGTCTCTTCGCCAGCACCCCCGACCAAACGGTCAATGTTGGCACGAACGGTAACACGAGCCTTAACCTTCACTTCAATACCGTCTCTAGCAACAGCTGCTACAACCGGTGTCTCGATAACACGCGGGTTAACGCTCATCTGAACAGCCTGCAGAACATCGCGTCCTGCCAGGTCAATCGCAGCAGCTCTTTCGAATTCGAGCGGAATATTCGCACGCTGGGCTGCAATCAAGGCATTAACCACCCGGTCAACGTTACCGCCAGCGAGATAGTGACTCTCGAGTTGGTTAATATTCAGGCCTAGACCTGCTTTTGTCGCCTTGATGAGCGGATTCACGATCCGGCTCGGCGTTACGCGCCGCAGTCGCATGGCCACCAACGTAATAATCCCGATGCGAACGCCGGAAGCGATCGCCGAGATCCAGAGCATTAACGGAAAGAAACTGAAAAACACGCTTAGCACAATGATCGCGACAACCCCGATTAGTAGTACTGGTATCAAAGAACCATCCATATTTACTTCACCCTCCATTTTTAAAATATTTACGCTTCTCACTTGAACGCTTAAACATTAGCCCTTTTAATACTACACAATTCTGTGACGAGGTTCACCCTTTTTCTTCCTCTACGACAATTCTGGTGCCGTCCGTCTTGATGACACGGACCGGACGACCGGAATCGATAAAACCTCCAAGGGTAACTACATCAAGGCGTCGTCCCTCAAGCTCCATCGTTCCAGCCGGTCGCAGCGGCGTGATCGATGTGCCGACCAGACCGATAAGTACATCCCGGTCTTCATTCGGAACATACCCCTGCTCCTTCGATAAGCTGTCACTGAGTATGAACTTCCGCCATATTCCCCGTTCCTTAAATACGAGAGCGACCACGATGATAGCCACCAGAGCACAAGCCGCCCCAATACCTAGGGATAGAGCCACATGAGACGTGCTGTAGGCCGCCATAACAACGCCGGCAATCAAGCTGGCTGATCCTATGATGCCCAGTATCCCGAAGCTTGGCACAAACAGCTCCATCGCCAGCATCACGATACCGATCACAAACAGCAGCCAGTTCTCCCAACCGGCAAATCCTGCGACCTGGTTACCGAAGAAATACAGCACAAATGCGGTCACCCCTAAAATTCCCGGCACACCAAAACCCGGAACTATCACTTCGATAATGACACCTGCAATACCGATGAAGAGCAGGAGCGCCATGACACCGGGATGCGTGAGGAAGGTAGCCAGCTTCTCTGAGAAGGTCTGCTCCATCCGAAATATGTCCTGCGTGGAGTAGTCCATCCACGTGATGACTTCTTCTGTGCTGTTCGCAATCGTATCCGCATAACCCGTCTTCAGCGCTTCATCATGCGTCAACGATATGATCTCCCCGGGTTGCTTTGTCAATCCGATGTCAGGTAGATCAATCTTCATCTTGAGATCAGCCATCCCCTTGGCAATCTCCGGATTTCGACCTGAAGCTTCAGCGGCACTCGCCATGCTTGTTTTCCACCAGGAAACCATCTTGGCATCCTCGATCGGATTCCCCCTGGCATCCACCATATAAGCCGCGCCAATCATGGTGCCTTCCGCCATGGCAATCTTGTCTGCGTTCAGCGCAATGTAACTCCCAGCAGATGCGGCATCACCCGTGATGTAAGCCACAATCGGAATATCGCTGGCCTTCATCAAGGATGCAATTTTACCCGCTTGGTCGACCAGGCCTCCCGGCGTATCAATTTCCAGGATGATCAGTCCGGCCCCCATCTTCTCGGCTTCCTTAAATCCACGCTCCATGAAGCTGGTTAAGCCGCGCTCGATCTGCTGCTTGACCGGAATGACATACACCGATCCGATGTTAGCAGCCACCGCGGATTTCATCGGACCTACATACATACCGATCGATATCAGCATCATAACGACGGCTGCCGTGAATGTCAGGAATTTGCGGATCCATAACGGTCTGCTCATCTGTTCCCCTCCTTTTCGACGTATTAAGCCATCTGTACCCCTATACTTCGACAAAACGGGTTCAGCGACCTGCCTTTTGCATAAGCATATGTATCTATCTGCCCTCATATGGTAGTTACTACGAATCAGAAACGATTTCGTTTCAAAAAGTATGCCCATCCTTAGAAAAAACCATCGCAAAGAGGCGGTTCATGAATACATCCCCCAGATAAAAAGAAAAAACACCCCTTGAGAAAACAAGGGGTGTTTCACTTATGTTGTTACAGAAATTGTTGAACAACTTGATTGACAAGCTTTCCATCTGCACGCCCTTTAACTTTCGGCATGAGAGCGCTCATTACTTTACCCATCTCGGCTTTTGAAGAAGCACCGGTTTCCTGGATGGTCTGCTGTACAATGACTTTAATTTCTTCTTCAGTAAGCTGTTCCGGGAGGTAGGCGCTTAGGAGCTCAATTTCTGCTTTTGCATCGGCGGCAAGATCGTCGCGTCCCGCTTTTTCAAATTCTTGGAGGGCATCTTTGCGCTGTTTGATTTCACGACTAAAAATATCAAGCACTTCGTTGTCATCCAAACTTCGTTTCAAATCTATTTCAAGATTTTTTATCGTCGAACGAACCATTCGAATCGTTGAGAGTTTGAACTTGTCCTTACTCTTCATCGCTTGCTTCATATCTTCGTTCAATCGTTCGCTAAGATTCATGCTAGTTCAGATCCTCCTAAAACTTTCTCTTACGAGCAGCCTCGGACTTTTTCTTGCGCTTTACGCTTGGCTTTTCATAATGCTTGCGTTTCTTCACTTCAGCCAATACGCCATCTTTAGCAATGGAACGCTTGAAGCGACGAAGTGCAGCATCAATTGTCTCGTTTTTGCGAACTTTAGTTTCAGACACCAGTTTTCCCTCCCTCCGACCAGACCGTCCAAGAGCATTAACACGGTTCATCAAACTTCATTATAGGGCAAACGGAAATAAGGTGTCAACCTTAGGCGTCTATTTTACAATAGTCTCAGGAATTGGAACAACCCCGCAGCGACGTTCCGCTGCGAGGCTGATCTATTTCTTCATTGGCCTGATGTTATGTATGCGCGGGCGAAATGCCTGTTAAAGCGCCTAAACGGCGACCGCCCATCAGATGATAGTGCACATGAAACACCGATTGTTCCCCATCAGGTCCGCAGTTGTTAATTAACCGATAACCGCTTTCCGCAATGCCCAGCTTGGCAGCGGCTTCTTTCGCCGCTTTGTGCATCTCGCCAATCAGCAGCAAATCTTCATCCTGAATATCGTTCATGGATGCGATATGCTTCTTGGGAATAATCAGAACATGAACCGGCGCCTCCGGGTTAATGTTTTGAAATACAAGCACCTTATCATTCTCGAGTACTTTCGTGGAAGGAAGCTCCCCTTCTACGATTTTACAAAAAAGACAATCCATCACGGTTACCCCTTTCATACGTTTACATGCTTTTATCATATAAGAAATTAGGCAGTGCGTCCAATGAGATGACATTAAGGCATACACAAAAAAAGAGAAGCACCACTGGAACGCAGCTGTCCAGTAAGGAGGCGCTTCATCACGAGAGCAAGAGAAAAGATTGGAATCTCTCATGATCAAGCGCCTGCCCGGTGCTTCTTAACTATGTCGGCTTATCTGTACTATAACAGCGCCATGTAGCTGTTTCCGTGATGTAGATCACATCAACCGTGCTACATCGATTCGATCGCAAGCTGCGATCCGGCTCCCGCTTGCTCCGCCGGCCGTACGACCAGCTTCCGCGGCAGACGCGCCCGAAGCTCGGGCACATGACTGATGATGCCAACGGTCAGCTTATCGGTATGGAGCCGCTCAAGCGCGGTGATGACCGTTTCCAGCAGCTCCGGATCCAGCGTGCCGAACCCTTCGTCGAGGAAAAAGAACTGCAGCGGATATTGCCCGCGCAGCTGAATCTGTGCCGAGAGTGCCAAAGCCAAGGCCAATGAGGTCAGAAATGTCTCGCCGCCCGATAACGTGGATACCGGACGCCGGACGCCGCCGTTGGCATCGTCCCGAATGACGAAGCCTCCACCGGAATCCACCTCAAGCGAATAGCGCTGCTTGGTTAAATAACGAAGACGCTGGGAAGCCGACTGACTCACCTGCATCAGCTGTTCTTCCGCAATATATTCAACAAATGCGTTTCCACGCAAGCAGGACTGCAATTTGGACAAGCGCTCGCTCTCTCGTTGAAGGTTAAGACGCTGCTCTTCCAATTCCATAAACCGGATGTGACGTTTGTTCAGGTCCTCCAAGTCACGCTCGGCTCGGGCTCTCGCCTGAAGGGCCTCCTCATCGGCTGTACGGGCCGCCTGAAGCTCGGCTGTGCACCGTTGCCACTCCTCTTCATGAAAAGGGCTCGCACCAAGCTTCTGCTCGACGTCGCGAAGCCTCAGCGTCCATTCCCGCTGTCCTTCCCGATGGGCTTTCACTAACTGTGCGCATCGTTCACTTTCTTCCGCACTTAGACAGGCTTCCAGGACGGCAAGCTCCGTAGCGAACGGTGAGGCTGCCAGCTGGTTCTCCCAGGCAAGCTTGGCAGCTTGGTGCTGCTCCTGCGCAGACCTCTCAGCCTGTTCTGCAAGAGCCGCTTCCTTGGCTGCATGCTGAGCCTTTTCTTCTGCCTTCCTGCACTCGCTTCTGGCTTGTTCAGCAGCTTCCTTCAGCAGGGTCATTCTGGACCGGCATTCTCCGAGCAGCTCTTCAGCCGACCGGTCGCCGATCCATGCCCGGAGACGCTCTTCCTTATCCTTCAGTCCATCCGCCTTTCCCTCACGCTGAGCATCCCATTGAATCAGCAGCTTCTCCAGCTCACGAAGCTGCTGCTCCAAGCGAAGGACGGCCTGCTTCTTCTCCTCAATAAATGGAACGCTGCGCTCCAGCCCTTCCTTTATGGACTCGGCTTCCGCATCCTTCTCTTGCATGAGCTGAAAACGGCCGGCTGCCTCCTCCAGAGAAAAATCCGGCTTGACTTCCTGCCAGGAGGTTAAAATGCCTTCAGCTTCAGCTTCCAGTCCTGCCAGCTGATCCCGAAGTTGGTTCCAAGTCATTTGACCATTCTCAAGCGCAGCGCTCTGTTTCATAAGCTCCTGCTGGCATGTGAAGAGGCTCTGCTGTACCTTGGAGGCTTCCGTACGGCATTGCCCGATGGCTGCAGCCTGGGTTGCGGCTGCTTTTATGAGCCATGCCGTGTCTGAAGCCAGCTTTTCTACATCGTACGGTTGATCAGCGGCTGGTATCGTTGACACTGCTGCCTCCATCCATCCTTGTTGCTCCTGCCCGGCTAGTTTGACGGCAAGCAGCTCGTCATCTGCATACGGCTCAATCTGCGAACGCGTTTGGCTTGCCAGCGCCTCCGCTTCGTTAAGCTGCCCCCGCAGGGTTAATCTGGCCTCCTGGATCTGATGAGTGATCTGTGCCAGCTGATTCATGGCCTCATCAAGATGATCTTCAGGGTGCCCTGATGAGGCAGCAGGATGAGGATGATGTTCACTTCCGCAAACCGGACAAGGAGCTCCTTCCCGAAGCTCGGCGGCGAGCGAAAGGGACAGCGCATGAAGCTGCTTGTTGCGAAGCGAGTCGCTCATCGCCTGGTTTACCTGAGCTGCCGCGGCCGCCATCCGGTCGGCAAACGACGAGGCTTCGGCTGCATCACGCTGCAAGCTGTCAGCTTGCACGGAGAGCTGTATGTAGTGCCGCTGCAATTCTTGCTCCTGCTTCTGCAGGGCAATAAGGCTTGCTTCTTGCTCCTTCAGCTTGCTCTCCTGCGATTTTAACTCGAGCTCAGCCTTTTGCTTCCGTCTGCCGGCCGACTCAAGGGCTTGGACCTTCTGCATCGCCATATGAAGCGCTTGACGCTCACCAGAGCGGATCTCAAGCCCTTTCAGCTTGGTCTGCAGCTCCTCCTGCCGCTTTTGCCCCCGTTCGAGCAGTACCTGCTCCTTCTGCAGTTGGGCAGTTACTCCATCAAGCTCTTTGCGTGCGTCCACTCGCTGTGCATCCAGCCTAATCAGTTCTTCGCGTAATCCATCACGTTCCCGCTGCAATAAAACAGCCTGCTCCAGCTGCTGCTCCCGAAGCACCAGCTTCGGCTCCTCGGCCCGAAGAGCTGCCTGGGCAGCTTCATCCGCCTTGACGGCTTGCTCGGCCGCGTTCTGAGCGGATGCGGCTTGCGCGGTGAGTCCTTCGGCAATCTGCCTCCGATGATCCCAGACCTTGCCGGATTCGCGCCAAGCTTCCAGCGCAGGAAGAACTGCGGCTGCCGCCCCTGTCAGCTCAAGCCGTCGTTCCAACTGCTTCATCTCTTCCTCATGAAGGGCAAGTTCATCCAGCTTCCCTTGGAGCCGCCGTTTTTCCATATCCAACTCACGGATTTTCCCCATAGCTTCATGGGCTTCGATGGCGGCCTGGAGAAGATTCCGGGATGACGCCGCGTGTTTCTTGGCTTCTTCCAGCACCGTAGTCGCTTCCGCCAGAGCTTCTTTGCCTGCACTGCCCAGCCCTTGCTGTTCAGCTTCGACGGATTTCAGCGAACCCTCTGTATCCTTCACGCGGCGGCTGAGCTTGATCGCAAGCTGGTCTCCGTACCGTTCCAAATGAAACAGCCGCTGAAGCATCTGCCGACGCTCACTCCCCTTCAGGGAGAGGAATTCAGCAAACTTACCTTGAGGAAGAACGACCGCACGGGTGAAATCATCCATTTTAAGTCCGATTTTCTCTTCTACGCAGCGGGTGACTTCGGCCAGTTTATCCGCCATCACCTGGTCCCCATCGGGGGTAACTTGGATAAACCGACTCACTGTATTGCTGATGGAGAGCTCATTGACCCGTTTGAATCGGCGCTCTACCCGGTATCGCTCCAGTCCGGCAGCGGAGGACAACTCAAACGTAAAAGAGACGGACAAGCTGTCCTCCGAATGGTTCATGATGCCCTGGGTTCCGTTAACCGCACGCTCCACCTTTCCGTACATGGCTAAAGTAATAGCATCCAGCAGTGTGGATTTCCCGCTTCCCGTCGGTCCGAAAATACCGAAGAGTCCGGTTTCGCACAACGTCTCAAAATCAATCTCCTGCGGTTCTCGATAACTCTGCAGTCCGGATAATTTCAACAAGATCGGTTTCATCTACGACTTCACCTCCGTCCCGTCAGGCTCCTCTTCCTCTACAAGCTCCAGAAACAAATCGACCAGATGATCCTCGGGCTCCGCCCCGCCGGTTTGCCGCTGGTAGAACTTTCGGAACAGGTCCGGCAGCGGCAGCCGGGAGCGCTCGCTCTCCAGCTCCAGCGCCTCCATCTCCGGGTAAACCGGACGAATGTGAACAATGCCGTCCCTGCTCTTTCGAAGTCGCTGAATGTCGGCAAGCCCCATGGCCTCCGTTAGGGATACCTCCAGATCTATGAATGCTTCAGGATCACGCCCCTCATCCAGCCACCGATACACTTCTTCCAGGCCGCCTTTGGCCTTCCAGCGAACAAGCGGGCGGCCGCTGCTAATAAACAGCTCCTCGATCACGGGGGCTCCTCCTGGCGATACGTCAACCAGGGTCACCGATTTGGCCTGTCCCGCTTCCGAGAAGCTATAGGCCAGCGGTGAACCGCTGTAGCGGATGATCCCCTCCCCTTTTACTGCCTGAGAACGATGCAGGTGGCCAAGGGCCGTGTAGGATGCACCTACAGAAAGTGCCAACGGGTCAACCGTGTACGCTCCACCGACCTGAATCGGTCGCTCGGAATCGCTCTCGACGCCGCCAAGCACATAGATATGGCTCATGGCCAGATTGACCGTCTGCGGAGAAAAATCCCTCGCCATCTTCCTCATCAGTTGTCCGACTCTCTCGCTATAGGCACGCCGGAGCTGATCCTCATCTCCATCGATCGAAAGCAGCTCATTGAGCCTGGCCTCCGACGGATAAGGGAGTGCCGCAATCTTGGCTGTTTCCCCGGTACGTGCCGCTGCAACCGTAACCGCATCGGCAACAGGTGTCCCGATCAGCGTTATGCCTCTGGTTGCAACAAGCGGCGTGACCGATGCAACCCGTTCCGGTTGATCGTGGTTGCCTGCAATGACCACCATGGGGCGCCCCCCCTCCGTAAGCCTGGCGGCCGCATCGTAGAACAACTGCTCTGCTGCCGCAGGCGGATTTACGGAATCATAGACGTCCCCCGCCATGAGGATCAGATCCGCCTGCTCTTCATCTGCCAGCTTAACCAGCTCATCCAGAAAGCGCTCCTGCTCGGCAAGCCTGCTCCGGCCTTCGAGCGTGCGTCCCAGATGCCAGTCTCCGGTATGCAAAATACGCATCGCTAATCTCCTCTCCCGCTTCAAACTTCTATATCAAATCAATAGAATTGACTATAGTTGAACGGCATGTCCCCCATCAAAAAAGTACAGCCATTTTTCATGAATGGGCTCGCCTAAAATATCCTCCAAGGCCTTCGCATATAGATCCAGCTGAAAGCGATACTGCTCGGCCAAGGCCGTAACGCCCCCGCGATGCTCCAGCACCCGGTCTGTTTTATAATCCAACAGCACAAGCCTTCCGTTATGCCTGAACAGGCAGTCCACAACCCCTTGGATCAGGACGGTTTCGTCCTGAAGGAGCTGCACATCCGGGGCTGCTTGGCCCGCTTGGTCCGAGATTTGGTCCATGAAAGCGAGCCCTTGATAAGCTTCAGCTGCCGGGAGTGCATATGAAAACGGCATCTCGCGCCAGACATCCTCTGCATTCAGCAGCTGCTTCCCTACCTCGCAATCAAAAAGGCCGCTGATCTCCTGAGCTTCCACCGCGGTTGCCTGCTCACCGGTTATGATTTCTTTTTCTACAAGATAGCGGATCGTGTCTTCGATCTCCGGCGTCGGTTCCGCAGCTCCCTCCAGTCGTTGAAGAGGCACATGCTGCATGATCGTATGATACACGGTTCCCCGTTCCGCGGGTGTCAGCTTCGTTGACTCCATAAATTTCGGCCGCCGCAAGTTCAGTGTGAAGGAAGCGTCTCCCCCGATATTTTCCTTGCTCTGACGTTGTACAGCCTGCTCCTGAAGCAGATCCAGGGAGGGGCTGTCCTGTAAGGCAAGCAGCTTCTTCATCTCCGTTACGGACGTTTTGGCGGAGATTTGACTGACCGTTTCATATCGATAACTCCAAGACAAACGCTCATAGATGCCTGCACGTTGACCGTCTCCACCCTTATCTTCCGCTTCGACGATACCAGTCACCGGAACAATCGGGTCGAGCTTGCGCAGGGCACTCAGCTTATTCATCCGATCGTCGCTATCCGCCCGCGTGTCTTCCTCAATGCCGGTCATGCCCTGCGCCAAGGATTCCGGCGTCTCGATCGAAAATATCCATTGCGATCGATCTTCCCCCAACACGCGTGAGCTTGTCTCCCCGGATAAACCCGCTTTTTCGCGGAGCACACCCGCGGATGGATGGCGAATCACGGCCGGGCCGATCCAATCCAAGTAACTCCGGCCCCGGGCAAGGACGTAATCCGGCAGAAGAAGCTCCGGGTTAAAGTCGGCTTGTGCCCACACAGTTACCTTTTTCGGCAAATCCTTCACCGTGCCGACCAGGATCATTTTCTCTTTAGGCCGGGTAAGGGCAACGTAAAGCACACGCATCTCCTCAGCCAGCAGCTCCAGCTGTGACCTGCGCCGGATCGCCAGATTAGGCAGCGTCGGATAGCTAACGCGCATGCCTTCATCCACAAACTTCGGTCCAAAGCCTAGCTCCTTATGCATCAGGAAAGGGGAATTCAAATCCTGCTGGTTGAAATTTTTGGATAATCCCGCTACAAAAACGACCGGGAACTCCAGCCCCTTACTCTTGTGGATGGTCATCAGGCGCACCGCGTTGCCCTGACTTTCCGTACCGCCGGCCGTGCCGAGATCCCCGCCTCGCTCCCGTAGCCGGGAGATAAAGGTCAGGAAGCGGAAGAGCCCTCTGGAGGCTGTATCCTGTTCATACTGCACGGCCCGGTCATACAAAGCAGTCAGATTGCCCTGACGCTGCTTGCCACCGGGCAGACCGCCGACCCAATCCAAATAGCCCGTTTCACTGTAAATTCGCCAGATCAGATCGCTCAAACTTCCTTGGCGGGCTTCCTGCCGCCAGCGCTGAAGCCAATCCATAAACAATCCGAGCTTTGAGCCAAGCTCCGGGGATATCTCGATATTCTGACCTTCCGCTGATGGCGGAGCATCCGAAAGAAGGCTGCCAACCACAAGCTCATGACCTGCTGCCGCTTCGGCCAAGCCTTCCAGTTCTACGCCTGGGGTCCATTTGCCATCCACTAAGCCCACAGGGCGCGCCGAATCCATGACCGACGGGACGCTGCTTAACGCGACTGCCGCTTGAAGCGCATCGTAATAAGTCCCTTTGGCACACAGGCGCACCTGTGCCATCTCTTCCTCGGATAATCCGAGGATGGGCGAGCGCAATACGGAAGCCAGGGGAATATCCTGCCGAGGATTATCAATCACCTGCAGCAGCGATAAGATGATCTCCACTTCCGTCGCCTGAAAATATCCTTTGTTCTGCTCGCCAAACGCCGGAATTCCTTCCTGACGCAGCTCCTCTATAATTAACGGTGCCCATACCATGGCTGAGCGCAGCAAAATAACCATGTCCCCGTACCCCGCGGGCCGCATCGATTTCAGTCCCTTATCGTACACCATGAGCGGCTTCCCGCTTTCGCCTGTCATCTCACGGATTCTGCGGGCAATGGCGCGAGCCTCCAACTGGGCGGTTTCCATTTCAAGCGCCTCAACCTCAAGATGAGCCCCGTCTTCCTCGGAAGCCGAGTCTTCGGACTGCTCCTCCCCCCCTTTTCCAAGGCGGTCAATCAGTAGCAATTCAGGGATGTAAGGGTTCGTCCCATCCTGAATCTCCTGCTCCGGAAAGGAAGCGCCGCATACAAGCTCAGCCCGGGCATCATAGGCAATCTCGGCTACGGATTCATTCATGATCTGCCGGAACAGCAAATTGACGGCATCCACCACTTCCATCCGGCTGCGGAAATTACGGGCCAAATCAATCCGAATGCCGGCTTGAGCCGTGCTCGCGTCGGAAGAGAACGTCTTATATTTATCGAGAAACAGTCCCGGCTCCGCCAAGCGGAACCGATAAATACTCTGCTTCACGTCTCCGACCATAAACCGGTTGCCCGGCATTTCCCGGGAGATCAATCGTACAATGTCTTCCTGTACGCTATTCGTATCCTGATATTCGTCGAGCAGCACTTCATCAAACTGCTCGCGATATTCCATCGCCGCATCGGAAGGCATCATATGGCCCGGCACGGAATCGGGGTGGCGAAGAATATGGAGGCAATAATGCTCAAGGTCGTTAAAGTCGACCATGCCTTTGGCTGCCTTGGCCTCCCGGTATCGCTCGCCAAAAGCGATAACCGTCTCGGCCAGCTCCATCATCAGCGGCGCTGCCGTGTGAAGTTCCTGTAAAAACTCCGATGCCGGACGGCCAAACAATGCACTTTTCAGCTCGTTAACAATTTTCTTCACGTTATCGCGCAATTCCTTAACCTGTTCCTGGAGCTCCGGCAGCACCTCATCCTTCCGAACGGATTTGAGCTTGCCGAAAGACGCCTCGCGGAAAATGCCGTACAACGATTCCCACGGCGAAATATCGATGGCCTCGAGCAGGGAGACGACGAGGCGCAAGTCGTCATCCAGATTGTCCACATACGGCGCAGGACCTCCCGGCTGCATCGCGATTGCTCTGGCTTGTTGCAGCAAGCCAGCTGCTCCATTCAAGGCCAACCGCGCATCCGCCAATATGCTTTGAACCCATGGCGTTTGCCCAAGAGCCTCCGTATCTTGCACCTGGAAGCCGGCAGCCGTTTCCCTAAGCCAATGTGCCGGCCAAGAATGGCTGCGGGAGAAATCGTAGAGACGCTGCACGAGTCGGTACAGCGCGTCATCTGTTCGCTCGCCGCTAAACCAGTCCGCCAATCTTACAAAACGGCTCTCCGAATCGTCCTCGGCCTCGCCGTATTTCTCTTCGAACAGCTCCTCCAGCAAATCCTGCCGCATTAAATCCGCCTCATGTTCATTCAGAATGCGGAATCCCGGATCCAGAGGTATTAACTGATAATATCGCCGAATGACTTCCATGCAAAAGGAATGCAGCGTTGTAATCGACGCCCTGCCAAGCAAAGCGAGCTGGCGCCGAATATGCTCGTTGTCCGGATCCCGGTCCAGCTCACGGTCAAGCGCTTCCCGGATCCGTCCCCGCATTTCGGCAGCCGCTGCCTTGGTAAACGTAGCCACAAGAAGCCGGTCAACGCTGAACCCCGCGGAATCGTCGAGGATTTTGCGAATGATCCGTTCAACCAGCACGGCGGTCTTCCCTGAACCAGCCGCAGCTGCAACCAACATGTCATCGCCCGAGAGCGCGATGGCTTTCCACTGGTCGTCACTCCACATGCTGCCCTCAGGTTTTGCTATCATCTCTCTCACCGGCTCTCTCCTCCCTTCGGATGTCCAAGCATCTCCCAAACCTGATCTTTACCCGGTTTACCCAGCAGCTGATATTCGCTGCCCTCAATTGCGTCGTCGAACTGGCATACAGGCCGGAAGGAACAGTACGTGCAGGCCGTCTCCTGCTGAATCCGGTACGGCACAATCGCGACATCGCCTCCCGTAATTCTGGAGCCGATATTCAGCATGTTCTCCCGCACGGCGGACAACAAGGTCTTCCACTGGTCAGGCGTTGCCACGGCCGCGCTGCTGTAGAAGCTGCCGTCCGTTTTGACGGCGACGGGCAGAATGGTCGAATGTCCTTTTTCAAGGAACGAGTCCATGAGGGAGACCGCTTCGCGGTCTGCCAGCAGCAGGCCCTTCATTTTGTATCGTTTGAGCAGCTCTTCTGCCGCCTGCTCCGGCGTCATGCCGTTTGCGGATTGCAGGATTGGATCATGAACGTGGAAATACAAGGTTCCCGCAGGCAAGGCCTGCTCGCCGAGCCAGTCCTCCGCAAACGTCAGCAGCACGTCCAGATAGGTCAGCATCTGCAAGGATAACCCGTAATAGACCTCATGCAACCGCAGATCCTTCTGGCTGGATTTATAATCAATGACCCGAAGCATGATCCCATGCTCTCCGCGTGCCATGTCAACCCGGTCAATGCGCCCGACAATCTCCATCTTGACCCCGTTCGGCAATTCAAACGTCAGCGGCGGCAGCGGCTTCCCGGGACCGAAATCGAGCTCGAGACCGATCGGCTCAAATTTGCCGCGCCTTGCTTGTTCGCCCAAAATTACGGACGCTCTGCCCACGATGTTTTTCAGCTTGCGCGATATATATCCATATCGCTTGGAGCTCAATAGAATTTCACCCTGCAGCATGGGAGCTAGCCGATCGACCGTTGCTTCCGCCTCGCGCAGGCATTCCTCCGCGGTCAGGTCTCCCCAGCTTCGATGCTGTGATTGAAACTTCACGGCCATGCTGCTTAAGGCAGCATGAAACAGCTGACCGATGTCAGGAGCTTGAAGACGGTACAACTGCCGTTCTCTCAGCTTCAAACCATGGGAGGCAAAATGGGAAAACGGACACGCAACAAAGCGTTCCATCCGGGATACGCTTGTCCGCAGCTTCGTTCCGTACAACTGCCTGCTGGTTTCCTGCTTAAGCGGCCGGGCTTCATTCCGGTAGGACAAGGACGAAAGCATCGAAGAAAGACGTGGCCTTAATTCCGGCTGCTCCGCATACCAGTTGTACACATGCCACCAAAAGTCCGGAATCTCCTCTCCATTCCTCCAGTCACGAAGCCGACCCGTTAAATAAGCAAGCGTCTTATCCGGACGGGCGGCATAATGCTCCTGCTCACTGGCTGATTGCCCGGCATGCGGCCTTGGAAACAATGGGACCTCTTCCATCTGAAACATCAGCTTCAAATGGCGGATGACCTCGGATGGCAGCAATGTCTTGCCTTCATCGTCCGCCGCAGGATAGCTGACCCACAGCTGATTACTAGCCGAAGTCAGAGCATTATAAATCAGGAACCGTTCATCCAGCAGTCTGCGGGATATGCTTGGAGCAAGCTCCAAGCCGCGGTCTTCGAGCTGAACACGCTCCGGTTCTGTCAGGATCCCATCGTCCTGGAACTGGGCTGGGAGAACACCATCATTAATGCCGAGCAGAAAAGCATATTTCACCCCGCCCGTCCGTGTCCGATCCATGCTGCCGATCAGCACTTGATCCAGAGAAGGTGGCACCAGAGCCATTTTCATCTCCGTAAGTCCCGTACCCAGCACGCCCGTGAACAATTCGGTGCTGAGCTTCTCCGTACCCATCATCTCCACAATCTGATCGAGCAGGTCAAGCACTGCCCCCCATACCTGGCGATGCTCCCTGGCTTCCTCAGGACGCCCGGCATCCAGGGCAGCGCGGCTTAACAGCTCGAGCTTCTCAGGAACAGCGGCTTCCTCCAGAAGCCGGTAGACTGCCGTGCTCTGATCCATCGCATTCGTTGCCTTCTTCATCCGCTTCTCAAACGCATGCAGCGGCTCCGTAATCACCTTTCTGGCATACTCAATCGCCTGCATCCCATGCGGATTTCGCACCTCACTCTCTCCGTCTTCTAATGAGAGACTTGGAATTCCCTTCCAAGGGCGTCCATCCGTCCAGCGTGTGCCCTGGATTCCGGAAGCCAGCACATGGTTTTCCAGACGGTCCATGTCCTCACGGGTAAGCGATCCGTCCAGCGGCAGCAGCAGATCCGTCTTCACACAGCGGAATACGTCCTCATAACGCCAGCGGCGTCCGATGATATCCAGCGCAGAGCGAATAAATTCGACCAGCGGATGATGGAGCTCGCTTCGCTTCTGATCCAGAAAATAAGGAACGCCGTGTTCCCTGAACAAAGGACCTATCAGATGCTCATATTCTCCCATATTCCGGACAAACACGGCCATTTCCCGGTATCTTGCCCCTTCTTCTCGAGCGAGACGCACCATTTCGCGTACAGCCCCTTCAATTTCAGCCCGGCGGTGACTGGCAGCATGCAGAAGAAGACCTGCCCTGCTGCCGTCCGGATGGCTCACTGTAACTCCGTCACGGGCAGCTTCCGTCCAACGTTTCTTCCGATCATAACCGCGCTCGAGATGAGCAAGCAGAGGGGACTCTTGAAACCGCGGAAGAACATCGGGTTGCAGAATACGATGCTCCATATCCAACCCCATCTCATCGGCAATGCCTTCAAGCTTTATGTACGTCACCGCGGTAGGATGAAAGAGATCCAGCTCATGCGGAACATTCCCGTTCGTATAAGGCTTGTCCAGTGTCAACGCAATCGTTACGCGGTTGGCATGCGTCATAATTTCCCGGAGCACCCGGTACTCCTGCGGCGTAAAGCCATGGAAGCCATCGATCCAAATGTCCGCGCGCTTGATATACTCTGATTGGGTCACGCCCTCTGCCAATGAGGCCAGCGTATCTTCCTCATCCATGTAGAACCTTGAAATCTCAAGCTCAAAATCGCGAAAAACCGTTACGATGTCCTCCAGCTTGCGCCGAAGCATCGGAGAATTCCCAGAGCCTGACAGCATCTGTCCCAGCTGCTCCTCCACGCAGGCAGCATCAATGCAATAGCGCTTCATTTCTGTATACAGCTCGCTCAGCTTACCGACAAATCCATGCTGCTCTCCCGAAGCACCGAACAATTGAAGCTCTTCTTTGCGCCTCCGCAAAATTTTGTACAGCAGCATGCGCTTGCCTTCTTCGCTGATCGCCACCTTCGCGGCCCCGCCGGTTTCTTGCATGACACGGTAAGCCAGTCGACGGAAACTGAGCACTTGCGCGCGCATCATCCCGCGAATGCCTCCCGCATTAACGAGTGCATGCTCCGCTTCATAGGACCCTTGCTCGGGAACGATCAGTATCATCGGATTCCCCTTGGGATCTTGCTCCAATCGCTCGATCATCTCTTGGCGGATCGACGTGCTCTTGCCGCTGCCCGACCTGCCAATAACAAATTGAATGCTCATGCTATGCCTCCTTTACATCGTCTCCGAAAAGGACTCCTTCACCCTTCAAAACAGCTGCGTTTCCGGTGAAATCATGCCCTTGAATCTATTAGTCAAATGCATCAAAATTCATATAAAATCCCTGTCTTGGTTCGTTCTCTATCAAAAAAGATGCTGATTACTAGTATAGCATAAGTATCGTTTGATGGAACATACGTTTGGATTTCATTCCCATTCCAAATTATTGCGGGCATACAAAAAAAGGACCCTGCCATTGTGGTTCACCCACCATGGCAAGATCCTTCGCTTCTACCGTGCTGCTGCACTTTAAAGTTTCGATTTGCTGCGCACTTCAAACACGGCAAATTTCAAATAATGCCCCTCGTCGACCCCGAGAATTTGCGGATGATCCTTGCCAGCCGCACGCCATTCCACGAGTCTCAGAATTTTTCCGGCGTCTTTTGCCGCATCCTGAATGGTCTCCAGGAACAAATCCGGCCGCATATGGTACGAGCAGCTTGCCGTAACCAAATAACCGCCCTCATTCACCAGTTTCATGCCATGAAGATTGATGTCCTTATATCCGCGGCAAGCCCCTTTAACGGCAGACCTGGTTTTGGCAAAAGCCGGCGGGTCCAGAATAACCACATCCCAGGAACGTCCGCCTCCTGCGGTCAGCGGTTTGGAGGTATCCACTTTCTGATCCCCTTGCGCACGCAACTCGCGTTCCTCCAGCCCTTTTACCTGATTGCGCAAATATTGGAAGGCATCGTCCACTACAAACTCCACGCGATCCTGGAATCCGTTCAATTCCACATTCTCTTTGGCGCTTTCAATGGCATGCTCCGATATGTCAAGGCAGGTCACTTTCTTGGCGCCATAAAGGCAGGCATGCAGCGTGAAACTTCCCGTATGCGAAAAGCATTCCAGCACCGTGGCTCCATCCCAATAAGGAAAAGTAACTTCCTTTCCGCTTTTGTTCACCGGTAAGGTCTTCTTCTCACCGTCTCGTTCCACCGTCTGGAGCGTGATCCCGCTGCGGCTTCCCCAACCATTCATTAACGGTTTAATGGATGCCCGGTTCTCGCGCTGATCAAAGAAATATCCCGTCTTCTGGCCTTCTTCGATATCCACCTTGATCTTTAGGCCGTTCTCCGTCACCGTGACGTGGCGAGGACATTCCCCGTATAGAATACCCGTGCGCTGCTCCAGCCCTTCCAGTTCGCGGATGGACACGTCGCTTCGTTCATAGATTCCTTTCGGCTGGACCACCTCGACAAGCGCGTTCACGATGTCCTCACGGCAGCGATCCATCCCCAGCGTCAGCAGCTGCATGACCAGTACGTCATCAAAACGGTCCACAATCAGCCCCGGCAGAAAATCCGCCTCGCCATATACCAGCCGGTAGGCGTTCTCATCTCCGATAAACCGTTCCCGGTGTTTCAGGCATTCCTGAAACCTGGCGGCGAAAAAAGCCTTGTCCATCGTCTCAACGGGCTCGTACGAAACGGTGCGTACGGTGATTTGCGATTGCGGGTTGTAATAACCGGAGGCGAGAAAGCGGCCTTGATGGTTTAGTACCGATACAATATCCCCCGGCTTGGGTTCACCTTCAACAGAGGCAATCTCGCTTTTATAAACCCAGGGATGCCCCTGCTCCAGTCTCTTTTTTCGACTGCGCTCCAAAATTACCGATGGCACTGTATTTCACTCCTTAAGTTATCCCTGGCCATTTCCATAGGCATGCATGTCCGCCAAGGGTCATATACGTAATTAAGAAAAAAAGTTTATCGCCGGACTTTCACAGCAGCGGATGCTTCATATCCCCGCTTTATTTCACAAAAAGGAGAACATCATGCTATCCTCACTCTGGTTTCCCATCTGTTATGGTCTTGTCCTGTTCCTGTTCGGCATGAAGGTCATGGAGGTTGCCCTTCAACGCTGGGCCGGTCCGCTGCTGCATAAGTGGCTCCATAAAGCGACATCTACGCCCCTTAAGGGCATGATCGCCAGCACGGCGGTTACGGCGCTGCTGCAAAGCAGTACCGCCGTAACCGTGCTGGCAATCGGTTTTGCCAATGCCGGATTGTTAAGCCTCGCCGGTACCCTGGGCGTTATTCTCGGCACGAACATCGGCACAACGGTAACCACCGAGCTCATCAGCCTCCAGATTGGACAAGCCGCCATGCCGCTGCTTGTCCTCTCGCTAATGCTATGGGTCGGGGCCGTACTCATCAGCGAGCGCGCGCCTTCGAGCTACGACAAGTTAAAAAACAACTTGATCCGCAGCCAGTTTTTATGCCTTGCTGTCGCCGGATTCTCGCTGGTGCTGCTTGCTATACAATTCATGCAATCCATCGGCCCGACCCTTCAAAGCCTCGGTGTGTTCCAATGGTTCCTGGACCAGGCTTCGCGGAGCGTCCTCTGGGGCATTGCAGCCGGAACGATATTGACTGCTCTGATGCACAGCAGTGCCGCTGTCATCGCTATGGCTATGGGGCTTGCAGCCAGTGGCGCCCTGCCTCCGGAGATCGGCGTTGCCATCGTTCTTGGCTCCAATGTCGGCACCTGCGCCACAGCGCTTATAGCAGCCATCGGCAGTACCCGAGCAGGGCGATTCGTGGCATGGTCCCATATGGGGCTGAATATCGGCGGAGTCCTGCTCTTTACCCCGTTCATATCGGGCTTAACTGCCGTATCCGGATGGTTAGCAGCGGATCCGGCCGGGCAAATCGCCCATGCGCAAACCTTGTTTAATATCGTATGCTCGCTTATCGCGCTCCCACTATGCTATCTGCCCTTCTGGAACAAGCGGGCACAGACCTAAAATTTCATATCTTCATCCGCAGGAACGCTAACCTCGAGCAGCGTTAGCGCTTTACGCAGGATGATATCATTATTATTATATCCGTTGCTGCGCTGCTTCCTCCATGCGGCCAAAGGCTCGAACCAGTCCACCCCGTTGATTTCCTCGATTTGGGGTTTTAAGCTGCCTTTTTCTGCCTTAACCAGATAGTAATGAACTTCCTTGTCCACCTGGCCGAACTCGGGATGATGGTATTTATATGCAATAATGTCCACTGGAGAGGTGATGGATCCGACTATACCTGTCTCCTCGCAAATCTCTCGAAGTGCCGTTTGCTCGACGGTTTCACCGGCTTCCATCTTGCCTTTGGGAAGCGAGGTTTTTCCATAACGGTCCAAAATAAGCTGGATCTGAAGCGCCCCTTCATGATGACGGTATACCACGCCGCCTGCGGAAATCTGTGTATATGTCATGTCCTATTCCTCCTTCATGTACAACAAGGATTCCACTTCCGGTAGCCAGGAAATGAAATCCTTGTCTGGTATGGCCGCTATTGGAATTACTGGGCAGCTGCCTTTAGTCCATGATCCATGACGCTGAGGAGTTCACCCTCGCATTCATTCACACCGGCTTTGGTTACTTTTACGCGGCACAGTTTGCCTTCGAGATCAGGCGATCCGTTGAATACAAGCTGCAGGTAATTATCGCTGTACCCCTGCATCTTTCCGCCGTTAGGAGCTCCCTTGTATTCGCGCTCCGGTATCACTTCCAGAATCTGACCCACAAAACGTTCAGCATAAGCAAGCTGCAACTGCTCTGACAAGTCAATCAAATCATGCACACGTGCATTCTTCACTTCCTCGTCCACCTGATCCTCCATCCGTGCCGCCGGCGTGCCGGTACGCTTCGAATACGGGAATACATGCATCTCGGAGAACTGAATTGCCTTCATCAGATCATAACCGTTACGGAACATCTCGTCGGTTTCGCCAGGGAAGCCAACGATAACGTCCGTCGTAATACCTACATCGGGCATCGCTTGACGAATCAAGCCCATCTTGTTATAGAACTCTTCGGTTGTATATTTACGGCGCATCCGTTTCAGTACCGTATCATCCCCCGCTTGCAGCGGAATATGAAGGTGGCGGCACATTTTACTGGAGCGGTTCAGCACATCCAGCATCTTCTCATCGATCTGGCTTGCTTCGATGGAGCTGATGCGGATCCGTTCCAAACCGTCTACCCGGTCAAGATCCCACAGCAAATCGGACAATCTGTAATCTTCAAGATCATCTCCGTACCCGCCTGTGTGAATACCGGTCAGCACGATTTCCTTATAACCCGCTCCAACCAACTGATGCGCCTGTTTGATGATGCTCTTCGGATCACGGCTGCGTGACAAACCGCGGGACCAAGGGATAATGCAGAACGTACAGAAGTTGTTGCATCCGTCCTGGATTTTCAGAAATGCACGAGTGCGTTCTGCGAAATCCGGAACGTCCATTTCCTCAAATACCCGGGTCTTCATAATATTGCGAACAGCATTAATCGGCTGACGCGTCTTTTCAATATCATGGATGAAATCCATGATTTTATCGCGATCCTGGTTCCCGATCACAAGATCCACACCCGGTATATCCAGAATTTCTGCAGGCGAGGTCTGGGCGTAGCAGCCCGTTACAGCCACGATGGCCTCGGGATTGCGGCGAACCGCGCGTCTGATCATCTGACGGCTCTTCTTATCCCCTGTATTGGTAACGTGGCAGGTGTTAATCAAATAAACATCTGCGGTTTGTTCGAAGTCCACCTGGTCGTAGCCTTCATTTTTGAAGTATTGCCAGATGGCCTCGGTATCGTAAAAATTGACTTTGCAACCCAACGTATAAAACGCTACGGATGGCATGTTCAAACGCCCCCCATTTCTCCAGATTCATATAGTGCGCAGGCAAGCGCCGTCATGCCGGCAGTCTCGCAGCGAAGGATCCGTCTTCCAAGTCCAACGGATACGGCTCCTGCATCTTCGGCTGCTCGGCATTCCTCTTCCGTAAAGCCGCCCTCGGGTCCAACGACCAGCAGCAAGCTCGCCTTCTCGGCCGAATTCGACAGCGCCTGCTCTACAAAAGGCTTCAGCACGTCCCTCAGCTGGGAGCCATGCTCTTTTTCATAACAAAAATATACGGCATCATAGCCGGAAAACGCTGCAAGCAGATTTTTCCAAGGCAGAGGCTGTTCAACAGACGGTATCCGGTTACGATGCGCCTGTTCAGCCGCCTCTTTCGCAATCTTGCGCCAGCGCTCCAGCCGCTTTCCTTCCTTCTTGGCATCGTACTGAACAATCGTTCTGTCCGATAAAAAGGGCACAAAGGACACCGCGCCGATCTCGGTACACTTTTGGATGACGGTCTCCATCTTATCGCCTTTCGGCAAGCTTTGAGCGATGCTCACTTGCAGACGCGGTTCCTGGGTCATCTCCATGGGTTCAATTACAATTGCAATGACACTGGCCGCCTCGATGCTTTCAATCTCCACCATGGCTTCGCGGGATGCCCCATCGCTTACAATCAATTTATCACCAAGCCTGCCTCGCATGACCTTGGTAATATGACGGGCGTCATCGCCCGTAATCTCAACACGGTCTCCCTCGAATTGTTCGGGAGTGACAAAATATCGCTGCATCTTTAACCTCACCTAACTCCAAAATCGCCAAACCCCATCATACAACTTTTCGTGCTAACTGACCAGAGTAAATCAGAGCCGGTAACCGCCGGTCATCATAATGAACATGTCCAAAAATTTGGAAGACAGCGCATGTGCCGCATCATACAGGGGCTTGATCGTATAATCCTGGAACACGGGCAACAATATGATCAACAGGAAGAAAAGGATCGACCATTGCTCAAACTTCTGAATCCTCGCACTGAGACGCGGAGGCAACGCATTCTCAAGAACCCTGTAGCCGTCCAGCGGAGGCAATGGAACAAGATTGAACAGACATAGAAAGAAGTTGAGCAATATAAATATATTAAAGAACAAATGCACCGCTTGATCCGTCTTGGTAATTCCCTCTGGAGGAATAATCCCGGTTTGGTACAGAACAGCATAAATGAGCGCACCAAGTATACCTAACATAAGATTACTCAGCGGACCCACCGCCGCCACAATGATGCTCATTCGGCGCGGGTTGCTGAAGTTCTCGCGATTGATCGGTACCGGCCTTGCCCAGCCGAAACCTGCAATCAGCAAGAGAATAATCCCCAGAAAATCAAAATGTACCGCCGGATTCAGTGTAACCCTTCCCAGCAGCTTGGCCGTTGGGTCTCCGAATTTATTCGCAAAATAGGCATGCGAGAATTCATGCACGGTAAAGGCAATAATTAAAGCAATCAGATAAAAAGGAAGTTGTTCCAGCGGATAAAATAACAGTTGGTCCAAAAACTCCATAATCAGTTTTTCCTCGCCACGAACGCAACCCAATCATCCTCGCGGCAGATGTCGGCAATTTCGAAACCGGAGGCAATCAGCGCCTTTTCTACGATCTCTTCTTTGTTCTTGTAAATGCCCGAGGCGATATAAGCGCCTCCCGGCCGAAGAGCCTGGTATACATCGTCTACAAACAACAGGATGACCTCAGCCAAAATGTTAGCCACTACAACTTGTACCGGAAGCGTCACGCCCAGATCGGATGAATCGGATTGATTGGTGATTACAGAGAGCAGATCGCTTTCCTTGACCGTAATCCGATCTTCCAAACCGTTAAGACGGGTATTCTCCATTGCGCTGGATACAGCAACCGGGTCCAGATCGAGAGCCAGTATCCGTGACGCTCCCAAATGCGCGGCGCCGATGGAAAGTATGCCAGAGCCTGTCCCGACATCTATGACTTCCTCTCCACCCTTGATCACCATCTCGAGTGTGCGCAAGCATAACGAAGTCGTCGGATGCGTTCCAGTGCCGAAGGCCATGCCCGGGTCCAGCTCAATAATCGATTCTTGATCGGATTCCGGCGTGTACTCTTCCCATGTCGGCTTGATTGTCAATCGCTCGGATACACGGATCGGTTTGAAATACTGCTTCCAGGCCGTTGCCCATTCATTCTCATCGACGGTCTTCATCTCGTACCTGACTTCACCTGTATCAATCCCAAATTCCTTCAGTTCATTCACGCGCGGCGTTATCTCATCACGGATCGCTTCCAGGGTCACCGTCTCATCAAAGTACCCTTTGATTACGGCTTGCCCTTCAGGAATATCGTTAAACGGAACGATCTCATCAAACCACTGTCCAAGGGATGTGTCCCGCTTCTTGTTTGTCGTACCGGATTCTTCGATCGAAACGCCTCCGGCTCCCGCCTCATGCAGGAAATTCGTAATCATCTCCACGGCTTCCTCCGTGGTATGTATCGTTAATTCATGCCATAACATGTGCTACTGTTCCTCCTCATTCATACATAGTTATTATTGTACTATATTGAGGACCCCGGATACAAAGTTTGTACTAAAATACCATGAGGACTTTACTTACAAATCGGTCAAATGCGGAATACGTCTATCAGCGTACTTTCACAGAAGACAGACCTCATATGGCGGAAGTTTTACTTGCGGAATAAGGATGGCTATCCTCCGAAGTTTATACTTTCTTATCTCTTCAACAAAAAAGCCCTGCTTACCACCTCCGTAACAAGAAAGGTAAGAGGGCTCTTCCAAACGCTGAAGCCATAACGACTAATCTACATTTTTACTGGTTTCATCGAGAATTTTCTTCAATTGGCGTTCATCCGCCGCCTCGCTTCTGCGCAGCGCTTCCACATCATCGTGATCGGCTTCCATGGCCGAAAATTCAACATCCTCCGCCTTAGCGGATTGAAGGGCAATCATTTTCTCGGTTTTGCTCGAGATTTTCCCTTTTTTTACGCGTCTCATCATGAATACCGTTCTCCTTTCCAAAATAAAGATCAGAGCCGTCCTTACCTTAAATCATGCCGCCGGATTCTTCGATTAGCCGCATGGCTTGCGGAAATACGCCTTCGTCCAATACAACCGTCAGCAAAATATCCCGGCCTTCGGTTCCGTCCTCCCCGCCGCTGCTCATCCCGCTGGCGGACGGATCCGCTGCCCCGAGAATTCCGGCTCCCGGCCCCGAAATATCCGCATTTAAGGTCAGCGTTGTTAAGCTTGCAATGTTGCCTGTCAACGGATTCATCGGATTGTTGAGCTCCCCGCCGGGATCGGCGCTAAACCGGTCGATGGACATATCGGCAACGCGCAGCGACTGCAATTTGCGGGCAGCATGCTGGGCTTCTTCCGGGCTTTTAAAATACGCCAAAATATTTTTCTCTGCCACTTCATTTCACCTGCATTTCCTAATTCAAGATTGCAACTTCCTAGATGGAACTTCCCTAGGTTGCTTCATCGTCAAGTGTTTTATTCTTGAGGAATCGGCTGTTTAAGCTGGCAGACCACCTAAAGCTCCCTTCCGTCCCCAGAAACAAAAAAACAGCAGGCCGAAGGTTGATCACCTTAAGCCTGCTGCTGTTCTTTAAGCTATGAGGGGGGGTAACCCCATAAGTTTGTATTAGTCACCGCGGAATGCTTTTTTAACACGGTCAAAGAAAGACTGTTCCTGCTCATGGGTCTGTTCGCCATCAAGGGAAGCAAACTGACGAAGCAGCTCTTTCTGATCATCACTCAGCTTGCTTGGCGTAACGACCACAACCTTGACGTGCTGGTCACCCTGTCCCATGCCGCGAAGCCGAGGCACCCCTTTGCCTTTCAAGCGGAAGAAGGTTCCCGTCTGCGTACCGGCCGGAATCTTCAGCTTCACTCTCTCCGTCAGCGTCGGGATCTCAATCTCGTCGCCAAGCGCAGCCTGAGCAAAGGTAAGCGGCACTTCGCAATAAATGTCGTCCCCTTCGCGTTCGAAGAAGTCATGCGGCTTCACGCGGATGACGATATACAAGTCACCGGCCGGACCGCCGCGGAAGCCGCCTTCGCCTTCACCTGTCATGCGAAGCTGAGCTCCGTCGTCCACACCAGCAGGCACGCGAACATGAATCTTGCGCTGCTTCTTCACTTTGCCGTTGCCGTTACAAGTCGAGCAGCGGTCTTTGATGATTTTCCCTGTTCCGTTACAGTTCGAGCAAGCGCGACGGTTTACCATACGTCCAAACGGCGTATTTTGCACGACTTCTTGCTGCCCGCTGCCGTTACACACCGAACATGTATGCGGCTGCGTGCCCGGCTTCGCACCGGAGCCGTGACATGTATCGCATGTCTCCGTTCTCGGAATGGTGATATCCGTTTCCTTACCGAATACCGCTTCCTTAAATTCAACCGTCATCGTATATTGCAGATCGTTCCCCCGCTGAGGCGCATTCGGATCACGGCGACCATTACCGCCAAAGAACATATCGAATATATCTCCAAAACCGCCGAAATCACCGGAGAAACCGCCTCCGCCCATACCTTGGTTCGGATCGATATGACCATACTGGTCATACTGCGCACGCTTCTGACCATCGCTCAATACATCGTAAGCCTCTTTCACTTCCTTGAATTTGGCTTCCGCGTCAGCCGCTTTGTTCACGTCCGGATGATATTGGCGAGCCATTTTGCGGTACGCCTTCTTGATTTCATCGTCCGATGCATCCTTGCCGACACCGAGCACCTCATAATAATCACGCTTATCAGCCACGGTTTCACCCCAATCTCTTTATTACTCTTTTACATAAGGAAAGCCAAAGTGCGAAGATGCGCAGCTTTGACCTTCCCATACAATCTATTCAGATTAACCTTTGTTTTTATCTTCGTCAACAACCTCGTAATCTGCATCTACGACATTGTCTTTCTTAGGAGCGCCGGCGTCAGCACCTTCAGCACCTTGCTGTTCCTGTTGTGCTGCTTGCTCATACAGCTTTACGGACAGCTGCTGTACGATTTGGGTCAACTCCTCTACCGAAGCGTTAATCTCTTCGAGGTTATCGGATTCAAGGGCCTTCTTCACTTTGTCTTTCGCTTCGTTCGCTTTTTCCACTTCGGAAGCGTCGACTTTGTCGCCTAGATCCTTGAGTGTTTTCTCGGTCGTGTATACGAGTTGGTCCGCATTGTTGCGAGCTTCTACCAGCTCTTTGCGTTTACGGTCTTCTTCAGCATGAAGCTCAGCGTCCTTCATCATTTGCTCAACTTCAGCATCGCTCAAGCCGCTGGAGGACGTGATCGTGATCTTCTGGCTCTTGCCAGTACCTTTATCCGTCGCCGATACGTTTACGATACCGTTCGCATCGATGTCAAAGGTAACTTCGATTTGCGGCACGCCGCGCGGTGCTGGAGGAATGTCTCCAAGCATGAAGCGTCCCAGCGTTTTGTTGCCGGCAGCCATTTCGCGTTCACCTTGCAGCACGTGAATTTCAACGCTCGGCTGATTATCGGCATACGTGGAGAATACTTGGGATTTGCTTGTTGGAATCGTCGTGTTGCGGTCGATCATTTTGGTGAATACGCCGCCTGCGGTTTCGATACCGAGGGACAACGGAGTTACGTCGAGCAACACAACGTCTTTAACGTCACCTGTCAATACGCCGGCTTGAACGGCTGCTCCAAGCGCAACCACTTCGTCAGGGTTTACGCCTTTGTGAGGCTCTTTTCCTGTCAATTTCTTAATCGCTTCCTGTACGGCAGGAATACGAGTGGAACCGCCGACAAGGACGATTTTGTGAATATCGTTAGCGGTCAAACCTGCATCGCTAAGCGCTTGACGAGTCGGGCCAAGCGTACGCTCTACCAGGGAAGCAGACAATTCTTCGAATTTAGCACGAGTCAGGTTAATCTCAAGATGCTGAGGCACGCCGTCAGCAACGGTGATGAACGGCAGCGAAATCGTGGTTGTCAGTACGCCGGACAATTCTTTTTTCGCTTTTTCCGCAGCGTCTTTCAGACGTTGAACAGCTGCTTTGTCTTTGCTGAGATCGATGCCTTGCTCTTTCTTGAATTCGGCTACCAGGTAGTCAATGATCACTTGGTCAAAGTCGTCGCCGCCAAGCTGGTTGTCCCCGCTGGTTGCTTTTACTTCGAAGAAGCCATCGCCCAGTTCTAGAATGGAAACGTCGAATGTACCGCCGCCAAGGTCATATACCAGGATGGTTTGGTCTTCGGATTTCTCCATGCCGTAAGCCAATGCAGCAGCGGTCGGCTCGTTGACGATACGCAGCACTTCAAGACCCGCGATTTTACCGGCATCCTTGGTCGCTTGACGCTGGCTGTCATTAAAGTATGCAGGAACCGTAATAACCGCCTGGGTTACTGGTTGGCCCAGATAAGCTTCCGCATCGGATTTCAGCTTCTGCAGAATGATAGCAGAGATTTCTTGCGGCGTGTAGTCTTTGCCGTCGATGGATTCTTTGTG
This sequence comes from Paenibacillus sp. JZ16, assembly GCF_015326965.1. Taxonomy (NCBI): domain Bacteria; kingdom Bacillati; phylum Bacillota; class Bacilli; order Caryophanales; family Paenibacillaceae; genus Paenibacillus; species Paenibacillus sp. JZ16. The sequence continues at coordinate 6,502,989 of NZ_CP017659.1, read as the reverse complement.
ATTTGTACCCATATGACGCTTAATAGAGATAATGGTACGATCCGGGTTGGTGATCGCTTGACGTTTCGCTGTATCCCCAACGATACGCTCGCCGTCTTTCTTAAATCCGACAACGGATGGAGTCGTACGAGCACCCTCCGGATTCGGAATAACTACTGCTTCCCCACCCTCCATTACGGCTACGCAGGAGTTGGTTGTTCCTAAGTCGATACCAATAACTTTGCTCATGTAAAAATTTCCTCCTTATTCATTCACACGAATCCTCGCATGATCTTCATCAATTTTTTATATGATAAACGACTATCGAAAGTCGCTTACATGCTCACTTTAACCATCGCAGGTCTTAACACTTTATCTTTAAGCTTATACCCCTTCTGCACTTCCTCAACCACGATGCCTTCCTCGTATTCATCGCTTTCCACCTGCATGATCGCTTGGTGATACTCCGGATTGAACGGCTCGCCTACACTCTTCATCGCGGTCAAGCCTTCGGTAGCAAGGACCGATTCCAACTGGCGGAAGATCATGCTGACTCCCTTGGAGAAGGATTCAAACTCCGGGTTCTCCTCGGATGCCTGAAGGGCACGCTCAAAATTGTCGATGACGGGCAGAAGCTCCGTAATCAGTTTGGAAGATGCATATTTGCCCAGATCTTCTTTCTCCTTCTGGGTGCGACGACGGAAGTTGTCAAAATCCGCTTGAACTCGCAGGGTACGCTGCTGGTGCTCCAGCACCTCAGCCTGAAGCTTCTCAAGCTCTGCTGAACCTGCTTCATCCGCCGATTCCGTTACAGGAATCTCCTGTTCGGGATTTACGGCTTCCTCTGCAGACCCGCTCTCACCCGTATTTGGCGTGTTCTCCAAAGTTTCTTCCATCATTTCTTCTGTAACTGTATCTTGAACGGCATCCTTATGCTCTTTATTCAAGACGCCTTCACCTCCTTCATAGTCTAAAACAGTCTATCCGTGATTTGTTCTATACCTTAAGCGTTATTCGCCTATTTCTTTCATCTTGATGACGTGATGAATCCGCAGCACGGCTGCTGCGACTTCACCGGCTGCCCGCAAGCCGTGAAGTTTAACCGGTGCCGGATCCAGCACGCCCAGCTCCTCATAATCGACAACCCGGCCGCTGTCGCAATCAATACCCATGCAATCAGAGTCTGCACGGATTTGCGCAGCGCGCACTTCTTCCATCTTCTCGAGCGGGTTGTAACCGGCATTGAGAAGTATCTGCGACATCGGCTTGCGCAAAGCCGCCGAAACGGCTTCCATGCCGAAGGCTTCCATGCCTTTCTGAGCCTCCCGGATCCGTTCCAACTCGTAGGACACCGCGAGTTCGCTTGTCCCGCCGCCCGGAAGCACCCCTCCGGAAACGGCAGCCTGCAGTGCCGAGGCCGCATCCCCAGCGATTCTGGCCGCTTCGCCTACGACCTCGGAAGTGCTTGCCCCAACAATGACCGTCACGATACGGTCCTTGTCTTGGCTGCCGCAGGACAGCCGGATTTTCTCGATGCCTTCATCATAAGCGACACGCGGGGTATCACCCAGAAGGACCGCAAGCTCCTTCGAGTCTTTATGTAACGCCTTGCGGCGTATGGGAGTAGCTCCCGTCATGTCGCTTACCCGGCGAAGATCCGCACGGGAGACGCGCGGTACAACCATCATGCCGTGATCCAGGCAAAACTGCTCCGCATCCGGGTGGATGCCTTTTTCAAGCAGGATGAGTTTTACGGACAGCTCGGACAATCTCTCCAAATCTGAAGCGAACACTTTTCGGAGATCCATATATTGCGCAAATCCGGCTTCGGTTGTGAGCGCCTCTTCATCGATCTCATCCGGCTCCAGGGAATCAAACAGCACCAACACTTTTGCATCGTCATAGGACCTGGACTCGCGGGCGAAGATCGGTCGCTGCCGGAGCAGAACCCCCTCAAACACTTCATTCTCGGCATTCTCCAGGGCAATTATACTGTCCGCGAGCGAGTAGGAAGGATCCTGAAGACGGGTGATTCCGGCTTTCCTCGCAGCTTGCATAATCAGCTCCACGATGTCCTTCCGTTCACGCCCCGCAACGTACACCGTCCGTTCCAGCAGCGGATCATCCAATCCGTCGATCAGCCGAACCCGCTTTGTTAACAGCTCCATCGACTTCTCGATTCCTTGACGCAGCCCCTCCACCACCTTGGATGCAGGCACCCCGCGGGTGATGCGGGAAACCCCTTCCTGCACAAGTGCGCCTGCAAGCACGGTAGCCGTTGTGGTTCCGTCGCCGATTTTCTCCTGCTGCGCTCTTGCCACCTGAATGAGAAGGCGGGCAGCCGGGTGGGTGACATCCATTTTATCCAGAATCGTTACCCCGTCATTGGTAATGACCACTTCGCCGCGGGGACCTACCAGCATCACGTCGAGCCCCTTCGGTCCAAGCGTGCCTTCTACAGCGGACGTGACGGCCCGGACGGCATTACTGTTGTTTAATAGCGTAGAATAACGTTCATCTCCGTCCACTTGGCTATGTTGTCCTTGGCTCATCTGTCTCACTCCTTTATTTGTACCAGTGTGACAGCAGCTTCGTCAGATCATGGGATAACACATTCAAGATGCCGATCACCCGTGCATATTCCATTCTTGTAGGACCGAGAATACCAATCGAACCGAGCGCTTTTCCATCTATCGAATAAGTCGCAGTAATCAAACTGCAATTGGAAATCGCTTCATGCGTATTTTCCGTACCGATCTTCACTTGGACACCATGCTCACCGGGAGCAGGAGCCATGAGTTTCAACAGTGCGGGTGTCTGTTCCAGAAGCTCGAAAATCTCCCTTACCTTATCCACATCCTTGAACTCCGGCTGATTCAGCATGTGGGTCGTGCCGCTAAGATATACGCCGCGATGGTCCGGTTCATTGTTAAGGGCGATATCCAGCATACTCATGAGGTCTTCATAATGTGAAATATGCCGCTGCATTTCCTCGCCAATCTCCGTATACAAACGGGTCTTGAGTTTATATAGAGGCACGTTGACCAGCTTCTTGTTCAGAAGATTGACCACTTGCTCCAGATCGGAAACGGACACACCCTGCGGAATCGAAACAATCTTGTTCTCGACTTGCCCTGTGCTGGTTACGATGATGGCTACCGCTTGATCCTCATGGAGAGGAAGAAGCTGGAAATGACGCAAAGACGTATGAAAAACTTCCGGTCCCAGCAGGATGGAAGTGTAATTAGTCATTTGAGACAGAATGCCAGCTGTATGCTGTATCATCTGCTCCATCACGTTCAGCTTTTCTGCAAAAAAGGATTTCATCATATGCAGTTCCGCAGGGTTCAAGGAAAACGACGACGTGAGATGATCAACATAATAACGATATCCTTTATGTGACGGAATTCGTCCAGCTGATGTATGAGGCTGCTCCAGAAATCCGAGTTCCTCCAGATCAGCCATCTCGTTACGAATGGTTGCCGGACTGTATCCGACATCCCCGCGTTTGGAAATGCTTCTTGAACCAACCGGCTCGGCAGAACGGATATAGTCATCCACAATGGCATTCAAAATCATGCGTTGACGATCTGTTAATATGTCGCTCCCCTCCTTGCTGACTGCTTAATTTCACTTTCGTTAGCACTCATCGCCATCGAGTGCTAACCGATATAACAAAAATACCAAACCGACCTGAGGATTGTCAAGTCAGTTCAGTACTTTAAGAACAGCTATTTCGTCACAAGCGTGCTGCTTCTTGCAGTGAATGCAGTCGGTCCACACTTTCTCCGGGAAAATCTCCTTTTCCACAACGGCAAAGCCGTTTTTGATGAAAAAGGATACCTCGTACGTCAAGGCCATCACTTTCGGGAGCTCGCGCCGTTTCGCTTCTTCGAGAAGGGAATCCACCAGCATGGAGCCGATTCCTTGCCCTTTATAACCATCGGAGATGCCGAGTGAACGAATCTCTACCAGATCATTTCCCAGCTGGCACAAGGAACCGCAGCCGATCACGTTCCCTTCGGATTCGGCCACAACGAATTCCCCGATCTGTTTCTCCAGCACTTTTTTGGACCGGGGCAGCATAATGCCCTTTTCCGCATAACCCTGAATCATCTGATACAGCGGCTCGACATCTTCTAACTTCGCCTTTCTGCATACCGCCGACATTGTTGTCCGTCTCCCCTTTACACGCTCCGTCATGTTATGAATAAATATACAACAGAGCGCATATAAGTTCAATAGATTAATTTGTTGACAAGCTGCCTATAAATTCGGCAAACACATCGTTGCCGAACAGAATGCCTTTACTGCTCAGTTTATATCCATCATCCGTGGAATCGAGTAGTCCCGCACCTACCATTTTATTCAGCGGGCCGGCGAATACCTCTTCCATAGAAATCCCGAATTGCTGCCGGAACCGGCTGCGCGAAACGCCATCCAGGACTCGGAGCCCAACCATGAGGAAATCCTCCATCGCTTCTTCTCTTGATACCTCAAAACTCTCCAATCGCGGAAGTCCTTGATTCGCTGCTTCATTATATGGGTTGACGCCTTTAATGTTTACATGGCGCTGACGACCAATGTATCCGTGCGCTCCCGCGCCCAAGCCATAATAATCCTCGTTGCGCCAATACGTCATATTATGCCGGCTCTCAAAGCCGGGTTTGGCAAAATTACTGATCTCATACTGTTTATATCCGGCAGCCTGCATCCGCTCCATTAATAGAAGATACATATTCAGCTCGTCCTCCTCATCCGGAAGCGGCAGCTGGTTTCGCTGGTACATCGTATGGAACAGCGTGTTTTCTTCAACCTTCAGGCTGTAGATTGAATAATGCGGGAGTCCAAGCTCCAGCGCCTTATCCACGCTTTCCGCAAGCATGTCCAAGGTTTGGTTCGGGAGCCCGAACATCAAATCGATGGACATGTTATCAAAGCCTGCTCTTCTGGCGTTCTCGAGACTTCGATACACATCATCCGTATCATGAATCCGACCGATGCCGGTCAGCAAGCTGTTCTGGAAGGCCTGCACCCCGAAGCTGATGCGGTTCACGCCGCCCTCGCGCATGACGGACAGCTTCTCCAAATCCGTAGTGCCGGGATTGGCTTCCATCGAAAATTCAATGTCATCGGACCATTCCGGAAAATGGCGCTTCACGCTCTGCAAGAAGTATTCCATTTCATCCGGCTTCAGCACCGTTGGAGTCCCGCCGCCTACAAATATGCTTTTGATTCGTCCAGGCGGGTTAGCCTGAACGGTCAGCTCCATTTCCTTATCCAGCGCGCGCAGATAATCCATTACCGGCTGATCTTTCAACACGTAGGAATTGAAGTCGCAGTAAAAACATTTATTGGTGCAAAACGGAATGTGGATGTACACCGCTTCCGTCCGTTGATCGTTTGCCGTCATTCTTTTCTTGCCCCCTCATGTACACCTCTGGCATGACTTACTTTAAGTAACTTCTCGAAGGTTCCTTCTCTACTATAACGCTATGCTTCTTGGAATGAAAGAAAGGAAAGCCGAGAATCGGCTTTCCCATCATTTACTTCATAAGACTATATACGCAGGACAGCCTACCCTGTTAACTCTTGGGCTGGCATTCCTATGCAAAATTTACTTGTCGTCGATTTTCAGTACCGCCATGAAGGCTTCCTGCGGCACTTCAACGCTGCCAACTTGCTTCATCCGTTTCTTACCTTCCTTCTGCTTCTCAAGGAGTTTCCGTTTACGGGAGATGTCACCGCCGTAACACTTGGCAAGGACGTTTTTGCGCATCGCTTTAACCGTTTCACGGGCAACAACCTTGGTACCGACAGAAGCTTGAATCGGCACTTCGAACATTTGACGAGGAATCAGCTCACGCAGCTTCTCGCAAATCGCACGTCCGCGGTGATAAGCACGGTCCTTGTGCACGATAAAGGACAAGGCATCCACCTGCTCGGCATTGAGCAAAATGTCCATTTTGACCAGATTGGATCGACGGTACCCGGACAACTCGTAATCGAATGAAGCATATCCTTTGGTGCTCGATTTCAACTGGTCGAAGAAATCATACACGATTTCCGACAGCGGAATTTCATAGGTAATGGTAACGCGCGTTGTGTCCAGGTATTCCATGTTTACGAATTCGCCGCGTTTATTCTGGCAGAGTTCCATGATCGCTCCGACATAATCGTTCGGAACGATAATGCCTGCTTTAACATAAGGCTCTTCGACATAATCGACCTTGCCCACCTCAGGATAATGAGACGGGTTATCGATCTGGATCTGCTCTCCGTTCGTCAGCGTAATGCGGTAAATAACGCTCGGCGCAGTCGTAATCAGCGGTATGTTAAACTCTCGTTCAATCCGCTCCTGGATGACATCCATGTGCAGCAGGCCAAGGAATCCGCAACGGAAACCGAATCCGAGCGCGCTGGATGTCTCCGGCTCAAAGCTGAGCGATGCATCATTAAGCTGCAGCTTCTCGAGCGCCTCGCGCAGATCATTGTAGTCTGACGTTTCGATTGGATACAGTCCGCAGAATACCATCGGGTTGATTTTGCGGTAACCCGGAAGCGGCTGGGCCGTCGGACGCTTGGCATCCGTTACCGTATCACCGACCTGCGTATCGCCAACGCTCTTGATACCAGCCACGATGAAACCGACATCGCCGACGTTAAGCTCGTCCACGATGGACATGCGCGGCTTAAACGCCCCCACCTCAATGACCTCGAAGGTTTTGCCGGTAGCCATCATTTTGATCTTGGAGCCGGCTTTAATGCTTCCGTCAATAACGCGCACATATACGATAACGCCTTTGTAAGGATCATAATGGGAGTCGAAAATCAGCGCTTTCAGCGGTTCTTCCGAATCGCCGGTTGGCGCAGGAACTTTCTGAACCACCTGCTCCAGAATTTCCTTGATTCCGATGCCGGCCTTGGCAGAAGCTAATACGGCATCGCTGGCATCCAGACCGATGACATCCTCAACTTCCTGTTTCACCCGCTCAGGATCGGCGCTTGGCAAGTCTATCTTGTTAATGACAGGCAGAATTTCAAGATTGTTATCCAGTGCCAGATATACGTTGGCCAATGTCTGCGCTTCAATTCCCTGTGCAGCATCAACTACGAGCAGCGCGCCTTCACAAGCGGCCAGGCTTCGGGATACCTCATACGTAAAGTCGACGTGCCCTGGAGTATCAATCAGATTCAATATATACTCCTCGCCGTCATCGGATTTGTAATTCAGGCGAACCGCCTGCAGCTTGATGGTAATCCCGCGTTCTCTCTCCAGATCCATCTGATCCAGTACCTGCTCTTGCATTTCACGCGAAGTTAATGCGCCCGTAAATTCCAATATACGGTCAGCAAGCGTCGATTTCCCATGGTCTATATGTGCAATGATACAGAAATTACGAATTTTTTGTTGTCTTGCTTGTACGTCTGTCATGCCTAACCCCCAACAACCACCAGATGTTTGAATCAACTTATTATACCAGTTGAGGGGATGCACAGCAATGCTGAGAATAAAGGTGAATTTATTCCGTGATCGATCCGAACATCGATACGACCCAGCGTATGCTTTTGTCAGACAACTGCTGAAGCAGACCTGCCGTCTTATCGGCCAGCACATCGGCAGGCGGTTGCGAACGCTCGGGAAGCAGGATGTCGCTAGGCGTCGGCTCATATTCGGGCAAGGTCTTACGAGCATCTTCTTCTAGAACAGCGGACTCTGATACGGGAGGGGTCTTGCGTGTCCCTCCCCATCCATTCCCTTGAGCAGCCCCGCCTTGCGGATCCTGAGCATGGTTTTGCTGCACAGTTTGCACGGCTCCGGTACCGTCTGCCGGTACTGGTGCTTTTGCCCCGCCAAGCTGCATGCCGACCAATATGCCGATGCCTGTCCATATGATAAGAGCCACCAACCGTTTTCCCATTCTTGACATCACTGAGTCCCTCCCCGATTTACCCGTTCACACTTGGCGCACTTGCACTTACCGCCGAGCTGTTAGCCTGCTTTGGCTGCTTGATCCTCTGTTCCTTTTTTGCTTCCGCCCTTGGTTCCCGCGGAAACGGACTGCTTCTTCGTTTGATCGTTGTCTTTTTTCACGCTGGCTTTCTCCGCCTCTTGCTCCTGCCAGTACACATCTGCAATGATGTCCGCCAACGCTTCAGCTGTCCGCTGCAATTCTTCCTTCGTATTATCGATGCCGCCGATTTCGATCAGAATACTGTTTGGCGACAGGGATTGATTATATTCCCCGTTCCCTTGATCCGCTGATTTGCCCCACACGCCTCGAGACACCCCAGGATAGGATTTTTCCAGCTTGGCATTGATTTTGCTTGCAAACGCCTCGTTCTGTCTCCAGTTCTCGTTCGCATGACCGATGATGAAGTAAACCTTGGCGTAGTTAACGCCGTTTACGGTTGCCGTCGTTTTGTTATACCGCTGCGAATCCCGATGGATATCGATCAGGTAATGAATGCCGTCGTTCTGGGACATGGCCTCCATGACCATCTGGCGCGAGTATTTATAAGAAAAGTTATAATTGTATCCTTCAATGGTAGATTGATAGTCACTTTTATCATGCAGGGTCCCAATTCCGTTGGCCTCAAGTCTTTTACTCAGAAAGCTGCCCACCAGCATGACGTTCTTGCTTGGGGATACAGCCCCCGGATTATCGGATGGATGCGTTAGCAGCGGGTTATATGCTTCCTGTGGGTGCGAATGATAGATGAGTACGGCTTTCTTTCCATTCGTAGACTTTCCATCCTTGGAGGTGCTTCCAGGGTCATTCTTACTGCCAGGCTCGTCTTCCGTGCCCTGATCCGGGACATCCTCGCCGTTATCTTCATTGCCGATACCCCGACCGCCTTGCGGCGGCTCTTCCCCGGCATCAGCAGGGTCGCCTTCCGCCTGCTCCTCGGCTGGATCCGGCCGGTAATCCGCCGGTGCTTCCCCATCCTCGTTCCCGGAGCCATGTGACAGCTGCACCGGTTGATTTGCCTTCATGCCGGGCAATTCGCCCGCAAGCAGGCTTTTCGGGTCCCTCGGGTTCACGCTCGTAAGCAGTTCAAAGACGAAGGTCGACATTTTCTCGCCGGAGAAGCTTGAGGTCTCTTTGGAAGCCGTCATATGCGGCATCTCCATGCCGATCATATCGATGAAAAAATGGCTGGATAACGAAGCGGCCAATCCTTTCATGGACGACACGGGCGAGGAATTCATCCGCTGTTCCGCCATCCCTCCGAGCCCTAGCAAAATAAAAAATATAAGAGAGCCAAGCATCAATATAATGAGCGTTCGACCCATGCTCAGACCTTCCATGACCTTCCGTTTTAGTCTGGCAATATTCCAGATGCGAAACTTGCGATTGTTCATAACGATGTCCTCCTCGGTTCGCCGGGACCTATCCGGCCATCATTCCGCCGTTCCCGCGACTTTCGTAATCTCTTATATTTCAAATCTATGAACCGGGGAGAATCGATAGAACTAGATCCATGAAAAATATAAAAGCTCCGATAGATTCGGAGCTTTTATACCGGGTTAGTGCGTGTACGCACCTACATTGCCGGGATCCACAGCCTCATGCAGCGCTGCGTTCAGGCCGGTTGCGACGATATTGGCGATGTCCTCTATAAATTCGTCAATCTCCTTAGGCGTTACGATAAGGTCATGGCCCAGCGGCTCCAGCACCTCCTTCACCAGCGCGAGGCGCTCACCTTCGGGTATATCATGGAGCATACCCATAATTTTGCCCGTCTCCGGCGCACCTTCGCCAAAATGGGACTTCATGAGCTCAATTGCGTTATTAACGATGGTGGAAGCATAGCAGACGGTTGGAACACCGATGGCAATGCAGGGAACTCCAAGAATCTCCTGCGTCAATCCCTTGCGTTTATTGCCGACACCAGAGCCGGGGTGGATCCCGATATCCGCAATCTGGATGGTCGTATTCACACGCTCCAGCGAACGCGAAGCCAGAGCATCAATGGCGATGATCAGGTCAGGACGGATTTGTTCCACGATCCCTTGAACCGTTTCGCTGGATTCAATCCCTGTCAGACCGAGCACACCAGGCGCTACGGCACTAACCTGACGATAACCTGGCGCTACCCGATCCGGCATAAGCTCGAAATACTGACGGGTGACCATCACGTTCTCCACCACAAGCGGTCCCAGCGAATCCGGCGTCACATTCCAGTTGCCAAGCCCGACAATGAGCACGCTTGCCTTGGGTCCGATCCCGATCCGGGACATGAATGCCTCGAACTCACGGGCGAAGACAACGGACACCTGATCTTGAAGCTCCGTATCCCCCTTGCGAAGATCGGGCACCTCCAACGTGACGTAATGGCCCTTCACTCTGCCGATTTGCGTAGAGGCTGCTTCGTTCTCCACGTCCAGCCTTGTAATCTTGATTCCGTCCTCCTGCACCACATCCTCCATCACACCAGGAATGGGCGCATTGCCTTTTCCTCCCGCCAGTTCTCTTGATTCCACCGCCAGGTCCGTTCGGACCGAATATTTTTGCAGATCCAGATCCATCTAAATTCACACTCCTCCTCATATTGCTAGTAGTGTGCGAGAGTAAAGGAGAGATTATGCAGAAGTCCGAATGAGTATTGCTTTTTGTCCACCCCCATGCTAAAATATTTTAAGTTGTGAATCATTTCGCTCTATTGAAATGCCTTACAGGAGGTGAATGTAATGCCAAACATCAAATCCGCGATTAAACGTGTAAAGACAAGTGACAAACGCCACGCGCTTAACATTTCTCAAAAATCCGCGCTTCGCACAGCTGTTAAAACTGCTGACGTAGCGTTGAACGGTACAGAAATCGAAGCTGCTAAAGTTGCTTTCCAAGCTGCTTCCAAGAAGCTTGATAAAGCCGTTACGAAGGGCCTGATCCATAAGAACGCAGCTGCCCGCAAAAAGTCCCGTCTGGCGAAAAGACTGAACGCTCTTACGTCCCAAGCGTAAGTAACGTTTGTTGAATACGACATGGAAAAAGCCCTGAACAGTTCACGCTGCTCAGGGCTTTTTGTGGTACATTTCGACGTGCTCTTCTCGGTAGACAGACCGCTTTATAGCGGACGTTTCTTGCTGGATCAGGAAGGCGAGCTTCTGTTGTCCATGCTTTCGGATTTCTAAAGAAAAAGAGCGTATGACTGCTCCTGCAGCCGTACGCTCTTAACTTGTTGCGGATGGTCTTTACGCCCCAAGCCGCAGCAAAAACAATTCAATGCCCAGCACCTTATCCACGGCCCCGGTCTTCATCTGGTAATCCAGATTCGCCAGATGGTTCAGTATGCCTTCAAGGCGAGCTGTCTCAAACTTTCGGGCTTGCTCGCCCGCAATCTTCACCGCATAGGGATGCAATCCGATCTGGGAAGCAATTTGCTGCTGTGAGTAGCTCTGGGTGGATAAAGTCTTCACCTGCAGAATAATCCGGAACTGTCTGGTAATCAGCGCAGCAATCTTGATCGGCTCTTCGCGCTGCTTCAGCAGTTCGTAATAAATTCCGAGCGCCTTGTCCAATCGAAGATTCGCAATATCCTCTACAAGCGCAAATACATTCTGTTCCGTACTGCGCGCCACCAGCATTTCCACGGTTGCGACATCAATCACACCGCCAGCGCCAGCATATAAGCACAGCTTTTCGATCTCACCTGATAATGCCTGAAGGCTGGTTCCCGCATTTCGCACGATCGCTTCCGCCGCACCTTCCCGCAACGTGCAGTCGCTTTTCTTTACCTGCTTGTCCACCCAGCGAAGCAAATCCTCCCCGCCCAAAGGCATGAAGGACAAAGCAACCCCCGATTTCTTGACTGCCTTGACTACCTTCTTCCGTTCATCCAGCTTTTCTTGTCCAACCATAAAGACAATCACACTATAATCAGCAGGATTGGTCAAATAGTCCAGCAAAGCCTCTGGACGATGATCCACTTTCCCGTTATCTTTTGCTGCGGTAAAAAAAGCCGTATCCCTGACCATGATCAGTTTTTTTTGAACCATAAAAGGAACCGTCTCCGCTTCTTCAATAACGGTTTGAATCGGAACTTCCCCTAAATCCATATGAACGAGGGCAAAATCACGGTCTTCTTTCGGGATTAGCTGGGCTTCCAGAAATTCGGCGAATTCCTTCATTTGAAATTTCTCGCTGCCATACAACAAATAGACGGCAGACACCTCTCCCTGCTTAACCGCCTTGGCCGCCGCTTTGGCATCCATCGGCGTCCCCCCTTTCTACTCTGTACACTATACCAAAAAAGTGTGCTTGAATGCGAGACGACAAGATAAAAATGCAATCGTCCGCACGAAAACAAAGAGACCTCGGCTTTGGCAGCGGCAAGGTCCCTTCGTCCCAACACATCTATATAAACGCCGGCAAGTATGCTCTAGAAACACCTCGCCGCCGGTCATACGACGGTAGTTGGTATCATGCTCTCTCTAATATATAGTGTATTCATATCTCCCGGCATTGGTGCACCGATTGTATATATCTCTGAACATTTCTCTGAACATCTCTATGATTTAGGCTGCTTCTGTCCCGTAGATGCCGGTGGCTGGGACTTCTCAATGGAATAGACGGATTCAACCAATTCGTTATCGGTCTGCACCTTATACTTGAACGTTAAGCCATCCTCGGACCATTGACCGGATACCCAGCTTCCGCCGAGCGGAATTGTCTCAACCGTTTCAACCGCATCAGGCGAAGTTTGGCTTCCCGATGGCAGACGATAGATAATCAGATGATCGGCCTCGAGCGAGGCTCGGTAGAGACCGTCCGGGGACGACCACTGTTCCGGCACCATCGCCAGTCCTTGGTACGATCCGGATGACCTGTCGGATGATTCGGCGCTTTCCATGACCGCATCACCGGCAGGATCGCTAATTGGAGGCAGCATCTCAGACGTGGTATCCGGTTCCGTAGGTGACGTCTGGACATCCATGGTTTCAGAACCCTGCTCAGGTTCATTCGCCGGAGGGTCAGACGGACTTCCGGTATCGGTTTTTGGCACCTCATTGTTGCTCGTCGCAGGTTGGTCTGGCGCTTGGGGTTCCCCAACATCTTTCATCTGAACCGGTTTATCGGGTGCTGTAACATCTTTATTGGTGCCATCAGCCGCATCCGATGGCTCCTGTGTTGCCTTCGTATCATTCGAGGCAGGGTCGGAATTGGCTTCCGGTGACGATTCCGATGGCGAACTCCGCAGACTTGCGGATGAATCGTTCCCATCATTCGATTCGCCACCCGTCTCCGTGCCGCCTTCGGCGGCAAACGGCTGAGCCATTTCCTGATTCTGCGTGGCAGCCGATTCGTCATTCGCCCCGGCACTGGTCGTGCTAGCCTCTTCGTATGGAAGCTCCGCATCGGATAACATCTTCGGTTCATTATTAAAAATCGCTACGCCGAGAATAAGTACAGCCGCGGCGGCCCCGATAGCAGTTCTACCGCCAATCGTGCTCCACCAGCTGCCCGCACGTCGCGGACGCCGCATTTCCGGCATCATTTCGGCTGGCTCCTGGCTTTTCAGTGCTGGAGGTACGACAAGGTTCTGGCGATCACGGTCAATGGCATCCAGTCTAGGCATGATAGCGTCTACCAGACTGACAGGCGGGGTTACGGCCGGAAGATCCTCAAGCTCTCTGTTCAATGATTTCAATATATTAAAGGTCTCCGCACACATGGGGCACACGGCAATATGCTGATACATTTGGGCCGTCTCCTCCGAAGTGAGATCCCGGTCCAAATACCGGTGCATACGTTCCACCACCTCTTGGCAATTCATCCTGATACACCACCTTTCTGATGCTCTTGGAGCATATTCTGCAGCTGCTGCCTGGCCCTGAACAAATAGGATTTTACCGTATTGAGCGGGAGGTTCAGACAATCAGCAATTTCGTTGTAGGATAGATCCTGCAAATACCTTAAGACAATGACCGTACGATGATGGTCCGGCAGTTGATTAATGGCTTCCTGAATATCCTGAGCCAGATATCCCGACATCACTTCCCGTTCTACATCGAGATTATCCCGAAACACCAGATCATGTTCATCGATGGAAACCGTCGGCTTTGTCCTGCGGAATTTATCAATGCATATGTTGGTGACAATCCGTTGGACCCAAGTTTTGAACTGAGCCTTCTCCTCGTAGGAGTTAATCTTCGTATATACACGTATAAGTGCTTCCTGGGCTGCATCCATAGCATCCTGTTCATTGTTTAAAATGTAATAAGCAGTTCGGTAAACATGTTGCTCAATTTCTCGCAATAGGGTGATTAGAGCGTCGCGATCGCCCGATTGAGCGGCTCTTATGAGTCCCTGCTCCACCACAGTGGATCCCCCTCTCCCTGCATACATACAGACGGATAAAATTAAAAAAATGTTGCAGTATGTAACCTATTATTTTTTTAGGAAACTTCATCTAACTATACCAAATATAAAGATTATAGTCACCGCTGCATTTTTCCTATTAAAGATCATACTACGAATCGATGTCCCAAGGACAGCGGGCTGTTTATTCAAGGAAGCTTCGTACGCGTGTCAATATGTCCATCCTTGATCCTCATCTGTATTTCACCGTGAAGATTGGTCTGATAGATGAGATTCGTGGAACGTTCCAACCGTCCTACCACATCCGGATGAGGGTGGCCGTACATATTGTTGACACCAGCGGAAATAACCGCTGCCTTCGGCTTCCATGCATTCAGCCATAGCGCGGATGTCGAGGTTTTGCTGCCGTGATGGGCAACCTTCATGACATCGATGCGGTCACCGGCAGCAGCAAGCGGTGAAATGATATCATCTTGTGAAGAACGTTCCTCTAGATACAACAATATTTTATGTTCGGCAGCTTGGTCTGTGTCACCCGTAAACAGGATCCGGCTGCCGTTCATTTGAAGGACAAATACTAGTGAAGCATGATTCTGCTCCTTAATCAACGGTAATGGTTTTATGGTTTCTCCACTTTCTGGGAAAATAGGCGCTAGAAATTGGATTTCCGTATGGCTGTCAAGCTTCCATACTTCCCGATCCACTCCAGCCTCGTATATGGGAATGCGCTGCTGTACTGCGGTTAACATCAGCTTCCGGAAGGAAGCGGAGTCGGTCAAGGTCCCGTTGAACACAACTGATTTTACCGGGATTTCCTGCAAAACAGCTTGAAGACCGCCTATATGATCCTGGTCTCCATGGGACATGATGACAGCCTCAAGCTGGTGCACGCCCCTTTTTTTCAACAGCGGAACCACCACCTTCGCTCCCACCTCATACGGGGCCTTCCTTTCCTTCCAAGCATCCTTTTCCTTACGAAAATTCACCGTTCCACCACCGTCAATGAGAATATGCTTGCCCTCAGGTGTTGTTACCAGGATCGAATCCCCTTGTCCTACATCCAGAAATTGCACGAGTCCCGCTCCGTGCATCGATGGAGATTGATAGCCGCCGTACAGCAAAAAAACCAAAGCTGCGGACAGCAGGACGATCGCGGCTCTCGCTGCATAGCGTTCAATATAATCACTGGCGCGAAAAAAACCTCTCCATCGCAACGCACCGGCCCATTGATCCACGAGCGGAAACATGCCGGTTGCCCCAGACAAATCTCTTTTACTATCCAAGGATACGCGTCCTTCCAATGGAACGGTATCGTCCGATCCGATCCGCTCTCCTTCGCCATTTTCGGATCTCATCTTCAGAATGGAGAGCAGCGAATACAGCACAACAAAATAACATAAGATCCAGGCTAACGACGGGGACGGCCACAACGTCATCAAAGCGGATGAACCATTCATCCATTCAACGACACGGAACGTCATTTGGTTTAACCATTCGGTCACAGCTGCCAACCAGCCAGCTCCGCGCATCCATATCCACCCCATCAGCAAAGATACCATTCCTAACGGAAGAACGACAAGGCTAATCACCGGAACCAGGATCAAATTGGCGAAGACGGATATCAGCGACACCTGGTTAAAATAATAAATGGTTAGGGGAAAGGAGATCAGCTGCGCTACGACCGTAATTCCGACGGTTCCCGCAAGCCAGCGGGGCAAGAATGACAGCAGCGGCATCAGCTTCGGTACGAAGATCATCAAGCCTGCCGTTACGATGAATGACAGCTGAAAGCTGACGTTCACGAGAAAATACGGGTTCCACAGCAGCATGACGAGCGCGGCAACACTAAGAATATGCAGTCCATCCTTCAAAAGTCGCCGCCGTGCGGCATACAAACCGATCATCCCCATGATGCCGGCACGGATAATAGAAGGACTTGCCCCAGTAAGCAGGACATAAACGGGAATCAGCCACATAACCACAGTCAGCGAGGTCTCCCTCGTCATTCGAAGGGTTGTGCATACGAATAAGAGGCATCCCACAACCACTGCCACATGCATGCCTGATATCGCAAGAATGTGAGTCAATCCCAAACGCGAGAACTCCATAAACGTATCGGGATCCAAATCATCCTGATTGCCAATCACAAGTCCCTTCATATACCCTGCATGGATTCCGCCATACAATTGATCCAGCTTGCCCCCGAGCTTATGCCGAACGGCATCCGTCCATCTTAGAATATGACTTACATTCCAGCTGTCAGGCGAGGTGACCTTCGCTAGGTCAGAGCCCTTCACTTTGATCATCCAATGAATCTTCTGGGTTCGCAAATATTGAGCATAATTAAATCCGTCAAAATTGCGAGCTTCTCCAGGTTTTTGCAGCTCCCCGGTCAGCTCTATGCGGTCCCCGCGCTGCCATCGCTGAACTATCTCCAGCTCCTTTTTGTCCATTAGTTTCACTTGAACCCTGACGATATCATCCGTCTTCAGCAAGGTGCCGTTATCCGGATTCGCTTGTTTTTGGGACTCTGGAGGCTTTGTTAGCTTGAGATCAGCTTGATGTAGGGCAACATTGAAATCCGCGCGGTCGCCATCCACTTCTATTGGGGTTGTGATTACACCAAAGGCAGTAACAGGAACAGCGTCCGTCGATGTCTCCCCTGAGAGGACCGGCTCAAAATCACTTACATTGGCCGCGTCATGCCATTCCCAGTAAGTACCCGACATGCACAAGGAGAACAGCATGCAGAGCGTAAAAAGCCGCCCTGCCCCAGCCCAATGACATACAGCAAACAGGATGAGAATCAGCTCGGCTGCAATCATGGCCAGCCTCCATCCGTCGTACAGGCATGCAGCACCGCTGCCGATTACCCACATCACGGTAAACACAAGTAATGGCCTTCGCTTCATGATTCCAACAAATCCCTTCATCATTAAATAAAAAAGGACCCTTGCCTGCATATCGCAGTCAAAGGTCCTTCCTCTGTGACTTTCTATTCATTTTGTTCCGTAACCTTATACATGAATCATTCCGCTACCGTCATCAAGGTTTCGCGCGGCGGCTCATACGCTTCAAGCTGCCGGAACAAAATCCCCTTCTGTTCCATCATGCGGGACACCTTGCCCGAATCCTTCGGATAAGGACGGTGGAACACAACCTCGACAATGCCGCTGTTGGCAAGCATATTCGCACAGGTCCAGCAGGGCTCATCCGTCACGTACACCGTGCTGCCTTCCCGATCGATCCGGTCCGTGAATAACAGCAGATTCTGCTCGGCATGAATCGTCCGGATGCAGCGCTGTTTCTTCACCATGCTCTCCTTGCCGTCCTGCACGACCAGTTCATAATCCTCGGCGATCATACAGCCCGCTTCCGAGCAATCAGGCACCCCCATCGGCGCGCCGTTATAAGCCGTCCCGAGCAGCTTCTTCCCCTGCACCAGCACCGCCCCGACATGACGTCGCGGGCATTGGGAGCGGGTTGAAACCATAAAGGCAATATCCATGAAATAAGTATCCCAATCTTTACGTTGATCTGCACTCATCATCTGTCACCTGTTCCTTATCAATATCGCCTTTATTGTAGCACATAGCTAAAGTCCAACGTAAGGCTTCATCTTCTCCAGCATTTTGGGCCCGATGCCCTTTACGTTCATCAAGTCGGCCTGACTTTTAAATGGACCGAACTGATTCCGATAATCGATAATGGCCTTGGCCTTCGCTTCGCCAATGCCAGGCAGCTCCATAAGCGTTGCAGCATCCGCCGTGTTGACATTAATCAATCTGGATGGATCCGTAGCTGCTGGTGACTGCGCTGCACCGTTAACAGGAGTTTGTTGCTGTAAATGCTGAGTGACACCTTCAACCTGAGGCGGTACAAGGGGCGAAGAAGGTTGACCAGAAGCCGAAGACGATGCCGTATGGTCTGCTATACCGCTCCCTGCCGCTCCTTGGTCTTGGTCTGGCATGGAGTCCTTCACATTACTGGCAGGCTCGATCTGCCCCGCCTGCGTGCTCTTTGCAGCAGTCTTCGAATCCGTTCCGGCTCCAGACGGTTCCACATCCTTCTGCCGGGAATCAGCCCCGGACGTCTTCACACCCGCATTCTCTTCGGCCGCAAGCACCTGCTCCAGCTGATCGTTCAGCGGCTGCCAGCCCTCGATCCCCTGATCAACACCGCCGGCAAACAAGATGAACCCGCAGCCCGCAATCGTTGCGGCAAGACTCCAACCTAAAGATATCCTTTTCATCGATTGACCTCTCCTTAACATTAAAGTTCATTTTGTACAAACTCAGGAATATTCTTCGGTTTCCCCACCGAAATCGCATGAAAAACCGTCATGAATCGGCATCTTCCCCGCATACATTAAACGTAAGGACGGTACATTTCTGCCGTAAAGCGCGAAAGGAGGGAACATACACATGAAGGTCGGTTTTATCGGTACGGGCAGCATGGGTAGTCTGTTGATCGATGCCTTCATTCAATCGGGCGCACTCCTGCCTGAGCAGATTCGGGTCAGCAACCGAAGTCCTGAAAAGCCGATGCAGCTGGCAAAACGTCATCCCGGTCTGACGGTATGCAGCTGTAACACGGAGACGGCTTCTCAGAGCGACCTGCTATTCCTATGTATAAAGCCGCTTGAATTCAAATCTGTCATCAGCGAAATCAAAGATCGGCTTGAAGTCCGGCAAATCGCCATATCCATCACGAGTCCGGTCCAACTGATCCATCTGGAATCATCGCTGCCCTGCAAGGTGGCGAAAATCATACCGAGCATCACCAACCTAACCGGAGGCGGAGCATCGTTATGCATGTACGGTTCCCGAATAAAAGAAGAAGACAGGCAGCTTATAGAAAGCCTCCTGTCTTATATCAGCAGGCCGCTCGAGATACTGGAATCGCACACGCGAATCACTTCCGATTTCTCCAGCTGCGGACCTGCTTTTTTAAGTTTATTCATGGAAAAATGGATCGACGCTGCCGTTGAAATGACCGGAATCGACCGCAGAACCCTTAATGCATTAGCCGGAGAAATGCTGCTTGGCACCGGCAAGCTGTTAACGGAGGAGGGCTTCTCCCCCGAACAGCTGCAAGAGCGGGTTGCGGTTCCCGGAGGCATCACGGCTCAGGCTTTGGCACTGCTGGATTCTAACCTGAACGGATTGTTCTACCAATTGATCCAAACCACACACGACAAGTATGAGGAGGATTTGGCAAAACTGGATGCTGCCTTCGGTTTTACGATTAACCGGCCACGATATTGACCAGTTTGCCCGGTACGGCAATGACTTTGCGAATACTCTTTCCTTCCAGCGCCTGCTTGACATTCGGAAGGGAGAGGCTATGTTGTTGCATGGCTTCTTGGTCCATGTCTTTCGAGATTTTGGCACGTTCTACGATTTTGCCGTTAACTTGAACGACAATCTCCACTTCGGCCTCTACAGTCCAAGCCTCGTCATACTCCGGCCATGGCACGTAGGTTACGCTCTCCGTGTAGCCTAAACGGCTCCACAGCTCTTCAGCCAGGTGAGGGGCCAGCGGGGAAAGCAGCTGCACGAAGTTCTCCATCGCTTTGCGCGGAAGCTCTTCCGTCTTGTATCCCTCGTTGATGAATACCATCAGCTGGCTGATCGCTGTGTTAAAGCGCATATGTTCAAAGTCTTCGGTCACTTTCTTAATCGTTTTGTGCAGTGTACGTCTGAAATCATCCGTACCCTCGCCTTCCACGATTTTAGGGTTCAATTGACCGTCGTCCCCGATAAACAGGCGCCATACGCGGGAGAGGAAACGAAACGTTCCTTCAACGCCGTTGGTGTTCCATGGCTTGGTTGCTTCCAGCGGCCCCATGAACATCTCGTACACACGCAGCGTGTCGGCTCCGTATTCGTTAACAATATCATCCGGATTGATGACATTGCCGCGGGATTTACTCATTTTTTCATTATTGTTGCCCAGGATCATACCCTGATTGACCAGCTTCTGGAAAGGCTCCTTCGTATCGACAACGCCCAGGTCATACAATACTTTGTGCCAGAAGCGAGCATACAGCAAATGAAGCACCGCATGCTCCACACCACCGATGTACAGGTCAACCGGCAGCCATTCCTTCTGCTTCTCCTTGGAGCACAATTCATCATTATTGCGTGGATCGATATAACGCAGGTAATACCAGCAGCTGCCTGCCCATTGCGGCATCGTATTCGTCTCGCGGCGGGCTTTCATGCCGGTTTCGGGATCTACCGTTTCCACCCACTCCGTAACGTTAGCCAGCGGTGATTCGCCGGTACCGGATGGTTTAATCTGATCCACATCCGGCAGCAGCAATGGAAGCTGATCCTCAGGCACGGTCTTCATCGTTCCGTCTTCCAGATGCAGAATCGGAATCGGCTCACCCCAGTAGCGTTGACGGCTGAACAGCCAGTCGCGCAGACGGTAAGTTACCTTCTTCTTGCCCTTGCCCTCTTGCTCCAGCCATTCATTCATCGCCTGGATAGCCTCTTCATTGTCCAACCCGTTCAGGAAGCCGGAATTCACATGCGCGCCACTGCCGCTGTATGCTTCCTCCTCGACATTTCCACCCTGAACGACTTCAATAATCGGAAGACCGAATTGCTTCGCAAACTCCCAGTCACGGCTGTCATGACCCGGAACCGCCATAATGGCACCCGTTCCATAGCCGGCAAGCACATAATCCGCGATCCAGATCGGCACTTTAGCGCCGTTTACCGGATTAATGGCGTATGCACCCGTGAATACACCGGTTTTATCCTTGGCCAGATCCGTCCGCTCCAGGTCGCTTTTACGTGCTGCTTGATCTTGATAAGCCTTGACGGCTTCACGCTGATCGGCTGACGTAATCTTATCTACGAGGTCATGCTCCGGCGCCAGAACGCAGTAGGTTGCCCCGAACAGCGTATCCGGACGGGTCGTGAACACCTCCAGATGACCATCGTAACCTTCGATGTCAAAACGAACCTCAGCGCCTGTGGATTTGCCGATCCAGTTGCGCTGCATATCCTTCAGGCTTTCGCTCCAGTCCAGTTCATCCAGATCTTCAAGGAGACGATCCGCGTATTCGGTAATGCGCAGAATCCATTGGCGCATCGGTTTACGTACGACCGGATGGCCCCCGCGTTCGCTCTTGCCGTCGATGACCTCTTCGTTCGCAAGCACGGTACCGAGCGCTTCGCACCAGTTCACCGGCACTTCAGCCACATAGGCAAGGCCGCGCTTATAAAGCTGGATAAAGATCCACTGGGTCCATTTATAATATTCCGGATCGGTTGTGCTGATCTCGCGGTCCCAGTCATACGAGAAGCCCAGAGATTTGATCTGGCGGCGGAACGTATCGATATTCTGCACGGTAAACTCGCGAGGATGTTTGCCTGTGTCCATGGCATACTGCTCCGCTGGCAGACCGAAGGCGTCCCATCCCATCGGATGAAGCACGTTGTATCCGCGCATCCGCTTGTAACGGGACACGATGTCAGTCGCCGTGTACCCCTCCGGATGCCCTACGTGCAGGCCTGCTCCTGATGGATACGGAAACATATCCAGTGCATAAAATTTCGGTTTGGATGATGAATCTTCCGTTTTAAAGGTTTTGTTCTCATCCCAGTATTGCTGCCACTTCGGTTCGATGGCCTGCGGCTGATAGCCGTGGCCGGTTGGTTGATTGTCCGTCATACTCCATTGCTCCTCCTTCACAGTCAAGAGGCAAGGCCTGTGCCGTTGCCCAAAAAAACAAAAAAACCTCATCATCCATAGCGCTGATCGCTAGGGACGAGAGGTTTGATTCCCGTGGTACCACCCTAGTTAGCCAAAGGCATGCTTTGCCTTTCACTCCCTTTGCATCCTTATCGCGGATGAGACGACGATGCTTCAGCGGCCGAATCTGCCGAAATACAGCGGCCGGGTTAACACCATTGCTCCGAGGCGAGTTCATTCCTATCGTCAACCGGTTTTCACCAGACACCGGCTCTCTGCATGATCGAAAGTGGAACGATTGATCCTCATCATCGCGTTCATATTACCGTTTTAATGTGGCTATTATACCCAAAAAGTCCGATCAAGTCAACGAAAGCTCTTCCCCGCTTCTGCGATAATATTCCGGCGTCGTCCCGACCATGGCTTTGAACATCCGGCTGAAATGAGCCAAATGCTTGAAACCTGCCGCCTGGCTGATCTCCGTGATGCTGAGATGCGGATGGAGCCTGAGCAAAATTTTAGCTTGGTTAATCCGCCGGTGATACAAATATTTAAACACCGTCGTTCCGGTAACCTCCTTAAATAAGGAGGATAAATAGTGTTTCGTAATATGCATATCGCGGGCAATTTGCTCCAGCGTCAGATCCTGCATATAATGTTCCTCGACGAACGATACGACATGCTGGACATGCCGCTCTTTCTCGGAGATGGAGTCCTGATCCTGCACAGCGTCCTGGCACCAGTCCGCGATGACGTACATCATCTCCTGAATACGCAAGGTCATCCGTTCCTGGCGAAAACCGGCCGTGGATGCCGAGAGGCGATGTATATCGGCCAACATGCCTTCGAATTCGTCCCGATTGGTCCCTGTCAGTGTCATGCGATGATTTCGCAGCGATTCGAAGGGATCCAGCAATATCGATTTGGCCGTCTCCGAAAGCCCTTTGCAGATCCAGGCCGGATCGAAATGCAGAATGCTTCTGACGTATCTGGAATCGGGCTCAACATTCGGACAATGGAGCGTAAGCCCGTTCATTAGGAGCAGATCCCCCGGTTTCAGGGTGAAAACGGAATCGCCGATCAAATAAGTGCAGCGTCCTTCATGGAAATAATAAATTTCATAAAAAGCATGCGAGTGAAACTGCCCTCCCGACAGCGGCTGTTCATTGTAATAGGTCAGATCAAACGGCGCTTGCAGCTGCATGCGGTCAAAACCTGGCATCATATCGACAGATGAGGTCATCTAGAGAATCGCCCCTTTAGCGATTTTGGAGTTATATAACCCACAACGTAACGGGGTTTTCTCTATTATAAATGATTTTATGGAATGCGCACGGCCTCATTTTGGGCGATGACGCACAATTCTCCGGCTTTGAAGGCATGCTCCTGGGACATGGCATGCTCCGTGCGTTCCAGACAATCCAGGATAAGCTCCCCGAAGAATGGATAGCCCACCTTGCCTTGAAGCTCCATATGAAATTCTCCCTCGCCATTAACCAGGTACAGATGATCACCCTGCGGATGCCTGGCGATATCGATGTATTTGCGAAGCTCGATGTATCCTTCCGTCCCCAGAATAAAGGTTCTTCCGTCGCCCCAGGTGCCAAGGCCCCCGGGTGTCAGCCAGTCGACTCGGAAATAATTAGTGGCCCCGTTGTCTCCTACAAGCGTTGCATCTCCGAAATCCTCCAGCTCCGGGTAATCCGGATTCGCATAATTCCCTATCTTGCTGCTGAGCACCTTGGCATCACGGCAGCCCGCAAAAAACAAAAATTGTTCAATCTGGTGGGAGCCGATGTCACACAGAATCCCCCCGTACTGTTGATGACGGAAAAACCAGTCCGGACGGGAGGATGCGTTTAAACGGTGCGGCCCTGTTCCCATCACTTGCACCACTCGCCCGATCGCCCCGTCCTGGATCAGCTTCCCGGCATGGACGGCACTCTCCACATGCAGCCGTTCACTGTAATAGACCATGTACTTCTTGCCTGTCTCCTCGGCTTTCGCGCGAGCAGCGTTCACCTGCTCCAGCGTCGTGAAAGGCGTCTTATCCGTAAAGTAATCCTTGCCATGCGACATGACCTTCATGCCAAGCTCGCATCGTTCCGAAGGAATGGCGGCAGCCGCTACCAGACGCACTTCCGCATCCTGAAGCACCTGTGACTCGGACGAGGCAACGGTTACACTTGGATAAGCCTTGCAAAAAGCCGCAACCTTCGCGGGATCTGGGTCATACACCCACTTTAGCGTCGCCCCTGCCTCGATCAATCCGTTACACATACCGTATATATGTCCATGCTCCAGCGACATAGCGGCAAAAACAAACTCTCCGGGCTTGCATACCGGCTGGGCCTTGCCCACCGGCGCATACAGCATTCCATTACTGCGGTCCATACCACGTGCCTCCTGATTGTGATTTAGTAGGTTCCAAACGTCTTGCTCATATCCACCGGCCCGATCTCCTTGACCGTTTTCTGAGCGGAAGATTGTGTGATCCGTTCCTGCAGCATTTCGTGATACAGGTCCTCGTTAAGAGGGAGATCAACCCAATTATCGGTCCAGGTGGACAGATGCATGGCATTCGACAGCGTCAATCCGTGGATTCCCTCTTCACCGGGGGCAATCAATGGCGTTCCATGCAAAATAGCATCCGCAAAGTTCTGGATAATGCCGCTATGCTGCGGATTATCCCCCGAGATCGGCACCTCGCATTTCCAGCATTCCGGTTCGCCGAATCCCCCGGTATACTGCCGATTGAATTCCGGCTCCGGCACTCGGAGGCGCCAGAAGGTAAGCTTGCCGTCCTCGATGACGATTTTTCCGCGGTCCCCCGTCACTTCATATCGGTTGGTTCCGGGCGCTTCACCCGTTGTCGTAATGAAGACGGCCGTAGCCCCATTCTCGTATTCCGCATAAGCCGTCACATCGTCTTCAACTTCGATGTTCCGGTACTTGCCGAAAGCGCAAAAAGCACGAATTCTCTTTGGCATCATGCCGGTCGTCCACTGCCAGAGGTCCAGTTGATGCGGGGACTGGTTAATCAGGACCCCACCGCCTTCTCCCGCCCAGGTAGCCCGCCATCCGCCTGAATCATAATAGCTCTGGGACCGGTACCAATTCGTTATGATCCAGTTCATCCGCCGGATCTCCCCGAGTTCACCTTCTCCTATGAGCTCTTTCAGCTTCTTGTAGAGCGGATTACAGCGCTGGTTGTACATTATCGAGAACACCTTGCCGCTGGCTTCTGCCGCGCGGTTCATTTCTCGCACTTGCTTCGTGTAAACGCCTGCCGGCTTCTCGATCAGGACATGGAGTCCATGATTCAGGCACTCAATCGCCACTTGAGGATGGGCATAATGAGGCGTCGCAATGATCACGGCATCGATCTCCCCCGAGGAGATCATAGCCTTCGTATCACTCCATATTTTCACGTCCGAGGGCAGCGTTGCCCTTGCTTCTTCCTGTTTGGCCGGATTCAGATCGCATATAGCGCTAAGCCGCGCTCCCTTGATCCGCCCGGACGCCAGCGACCTGGCATGCGAAAACCCCATCCCCAGTCCAATAACCCCTACTCTTACCTGTTCCATGTCTATAGCCTCCTTCAAAAGTGACCTACGCGTTTTGTTTCTGCTCTGACCACAGCTTCATCTGCTCGGCAAAACGAAGAAGCATTTCCCTAGACTCAAACGTTCCGCTAAAATCTTCGATTCCGTAGTAACCTTCGTAACCAACCGATTGCAGATCCTGTATGACCTGCTTCCATGGCACGGCCCCCTGGTCAAGTGGAACCCATTCCCCGGACCACGCCGCAGAGGTACCATCCTCGGCAGCCGTTTTGCGATAACCCCCGTTTTTCACATGGACATGAGCCAGGTACGGACCCAGAAGCTCCAAGCCCATCCGGTAGTTCTCGTAACCTTCATGGACCATGTTGCCCGGATCATACAGCACGCCGATATGCTGCGGATTAAAGTGGGATACAAGCCGGTGCGTCAGTCCGGCGCTCGGGGCGATCGTAAGATGGTGCGTTTCCACCACGGCTTTGACCCCGTAAGCCGCAGCGAGATCCTGCACCTCATGGAGATAACGAACCGCCTGGTCGTACAGCTCATTATAATTGCGCTTCCGGTCATATCCCGGGATACCCGCGCGAATAAATGAAGCTCCGATCAGTTTGGCTGCTTGCATGACCTTCTCCGTCGCTTCCACGTCGCCGCATGTCAAATAAGGAACGACCGCAAGACTGCGCCTGCCATGCTTGTCGGCCGCTTGCTGAAACTCGAGCCAATCCTCCTGCGTGCCGTTCGGATCCATGGAGCAGCGGTTATGCCGCCAGAACGAGGGCTTCTCCCCTGCAGCTTCTTCCGGAATCTCCTTAAAGCGCCATTCGATTCCTTCAATACCGGCATCCGCCGCGGCTTTTGCCAATTCCTCAGGCTGTAAGTCAGGAGTTGCGACTGTGAATACGGACAGTTTCATGCTCATTCATCCTTTCTCGTCCCAATAGATTAGTTTATGCATCATTTGACCATCGTTGAACTCAAATACGGTCATACAGAGCGTACCGGATGCCTGGAATCCTCCCTTGAGATAGCGCTCTCATTTCTGTTCATCTTATCTATTCCTCATCGTAGCACAGTCCCCGAAGCAAACCCATATCCCTTCTAACGAACCTTAACCACAGTCAAATAAACCAGAAAAGAAGTGTCTTTGAATATAATGAATCCATGCTCGACGATAAAAAAGCACTTTCTCTCGTCGCTACCGACAAAAGAAAGTGCTTCTCGTAAAAGGATATTCGTTTATTTTACGGCAACGTAGAACAGCCGGGATGCATCCTGACCCGCTTCCACCCACTCAAAATCGGCATAACATTTCACATCCCGGAATCCGGCCTTAACCAGCTCGACCTTCATCCATTCGGGGTCATATCCCCGCTGCACATGCGTTTCCTCAAAGCGGCGGTAGACCGTGGGATCCTGGTCATCCCGTGCAAAGATGGAAAGATGATGCTCGATCTCCATCCGGCGTTCATCCATGTCGCATGTCCAAATGTAGGACACTTCCCTTTCGTCCAGCACAAATGGCTGATCTGCGTCATATCGTAAGAGCGTGTTCGGGTGATGCACATCAAACAGGAACGTGCCGCCTTCCTTGAGGCCGTTGTAGGTCCTTGTAAAAGCGGAACGGATGTCCTTTTCCTCCAGCAGGTAGTTCACACAATCACAAAATGAAATGACGGAATCCACCTGCTCGGGCAGCTCCCACGAACGCATGTCCTGTTGGACCCAGCGGACGCTGCCTTCCCGGAACAATCGATGCCCCTGGGGTGTACCCTCCAGCTTGCGTCTGGCAACCGAGAGCATATCTGCCGACAGATCGATTCCCGTTACCTCGAAACCGGAGTTTACGAGCGGAATGGTGATGCTGCCTGTCCCGCATCCGAGCTCAACGACGCTTTTTGGCATTCCGTGCTTATCCCAGGCCATTCTCGCAAAGCGAATCCAGTCCGGGTACGGCATGTCTTCCATGAGTTGATCATATACGTAAGCAAACTTGCGGTAAGACAACATGATGACACCAC
The DNA here is from genome assembly GCF_015326965.1 of Paenibacillus sp. JZ16. Classification (NCBI taxonomy): domain Bacteria; kingdom Bacillati; phylum Bacillota; class Bacilli; order Caryophanales; family Paenibacillaceae; genus Paenibacillus; species Paenibacillus sp. JZ16. The sequence goes on along the minus strand of NZ_CP017659.1, from coordinate 6,475,389 downwards.
TTTCCTTAGAAGCTTCCCCTACCTTGCCGGGTTATTCGTTTGAACCGGAGTTCTCCTCTTTATTGACCATATACGTCCAGCTGTCCTTTTGGGTAACCAAACCGTCCTTCATCAGCTTGCCAAGCGCGCGTTTAAAGGCGGATTTGCTAATGCCGAACCGCTGCTTGATGATGTCGGGGGGCGTTTCATCCGAATACGGCATCGCATGGCCCGGTCGCTCCTTCAGAAAAGCGAGCAGTCGGTCTGCATCATCCGTCCGGCCAATCTCTTTTTGCGGTACCATCGACAGGTTAGCCCTGCCATCTTCCCGGATATGGCTTACCCGAACCTTCACCTCTTCGCCAAGCCGCAGCATACGCGTCCGTTCGGAGGAGTGGATCATGCCAATGGCGCCGAAACCGATCACACCGCCATCGATAATAACAAACGTGCCCATCTGGAGCGGTTTGTACACCAGGGCAGTGAACCACTGGCCCTTCCACGATTCAGGCGCATGAAACGCAAGCGGAGCAAGCTCTTGTTCTCCGGCGAGTTTCGCGCGGAGCCGTCCTTGCTTATCATGCTCCATGATGACAAATACATGATCTCCCACTTGCGGATGAAGCTCCCGCATCTCCGGCAATTCCCGGATCGGAAGCAGAAGCTGCCTGCCAAGCCCCATCTCGAGGAAACATCCCAAGCGCGGATGAACATCCGCCACCTCAAGCTTAGCGGTTTCACCTAACGTAAGGTAAGGTTTCTTCATCGTTGCGGCCAGGCGGTCTTCCGTATCGAAGAATATAAAGACCTCGACCGTATCCCCCGGCTCGATTTTACCCGTGAGCTCCGAATAGTGAAGAAGCACATCCCGATCTCCGCCATCCAGGAAATAACCGTAAGGGGACACTTCTCTGGAAACGACGAGTTTCGTTAATGTGCCGGCAATCAGACTCATACGTTCTCCACCACTTTAGCATCGGACCACAATCGCTCGATGTTGTAATATTCCCGCTCATCGCGATGGAAGATATGAACGATCACGTCTCCGAGGTCCATCAGCACCCAGCGGGCTGCATCCATTCCCTCCAGTCCGCGCAAAGCTACTCCCGCATCATGAGCCTGTTTACGGATTTCAGTTGCGATCGCCTGCACCTGAGTATCCGAGTTACCGTGGCAAATGACAAAATAGTCTGCGATCAGGGAAATTCCTCTAAGATCCAGGACCACGATATCCATCGCTTTTTTATCTTCAGCGGCAGTCACTGCCACATTTAACAATTCATTCGGTTTCAACGTCATGAATTCGCCTCCAATTGCTTAATTAGATCGTTGCGGGCTAGTACCGTCAACGGAAAAATGATTTGTCTGCGCGAAAGCAGATGTCCAATCGTCGAATCAAAACCGGCTGCAAGCGCCTCTTCAAGGCTATGGTTGGCCAGTTCGCGAATATTATTCACGCCGGGGAAATCCCGTCCCGGTTCCATATAATCCGCAAGGCAGACCACCTTATCAAGCAGTGTCATGCCGACGCGCCCCGACGTATGGTAACGGATGGCGTTAAGCACATCGGTATCCGTTACGCCATATTCGTGCTCTGCTACGAACGCGCCTACCTCAGCATGCCAAAGCTGCTTGTCGTAACGGAGCAGCTCTTCGGATAGCGCATGCTCCACCATCATTTGTTGAAGCTTTTGCACGGGCCAATATTTGGCCACGTCATGCAGGATGGCGGCTAATTCTGCCTTGACCGGGTCGGCTCCGAACCGATTGGCAAGGATGACCGCGGTTTCCATTACGCCTTTTGTATGCTCCCAGCGCTTGGCCGGCATCTGTGAGGATACCGCTTGAATGAGTTCATCACGGCTGTACTCCATAAATACCGCTCCTAACAATATAATCGTATACACGGTCCGGCACCATATAACGGATGGACAAGCCTGATGCGGCTCTGCTCCGAATCATGGTGGACGATATTTCAATCAGCGGCATCTCCGCTGTCACTACCACCTTTTGCAGGAAATCAGGCAGATCATCCACCGATAGCTTGGTTCCGGGACGGTTAAGCCCAATAAAAGTGAGCATTTCCGCCAGCTCCCCGATCCGATTCCACTTGGGAAGATACGCTACCATATCCGCCCCGATAATGAACGAGAAGTCATGCTCGGGATACGTGTCCCTCAGCTCTCTGACCGTGTCTACCGTATAGGATACGCCGCCGCGTTTCACTTCCCAATCCAATGTACGAAAAGATGGATGGTCGGCTACAGCCTCAGCGGTCATCTCCAGCCTCATCAGGCCGGTTACGCCGGCATCTTCCTTGTGCGGGGGAATGTGGCTGGGCATAAACCATACCTCTTCCAGACCGTAAGCGTCCCGAGCTGATTCGGCTGCGAGCATATGCCCGATATGAATGGGATCGAAGGTTCCGCCCATTATCCCTATCTTCATCCGGGTTCACCTCCCCTAATAAGAGAGTCATTCTATATTCATTAAGCTAATTCCATCAAGGCTCCCTTACGGCAGCTCGATGGTTTTGTGGTCTTTTGATTCTTTATAAAGCACGATCGTCTTGCCGATAACCTGTACCAGCTCGGCCCCGGCACCTTCAGCAAGCTCCTCGGCGATTTCGCGGGGATCTTCGAAACAGTTGTTGAGCACGGATATTTTCATGAGCTCCCGCTTCTCAATGGCCTCGGAAATATGCCGGATCAGATGCTCATTGCTTCCTCCCTTGCCTACCTGGAACAGCGGATCCAGATGATGCGCAAGCGAACGTAAATGTCGTTTTTGCTTTCCTGTTAACATGCTTGGTCATTACTCCTTAAATATTCAATTATTATAGTGCGTGTTCAAAAAGGTCGATTTTCAGCACCGAAGCTTATGCTTCCGATGTGCGTTTTTTCAAAACGCTTCAGTTGGATGAAGCTAGGGACGTCAGGAGCGGAGCGTACGTAGTTTGTACGTGAGCACCGGAAGGCCCGGCTGAATTCAAGATTCGATGCCGAGTGGCTTCTTGATTCACTTCGTGTTAGATATAGGATTTATAAGTTATCAACGGAGTTGATGAAATTCTATATCGCAAGAAAACCTACTTCTGAATCGCGGTCGCTCAGCCTTGAATTTGCCTCGATTGGTTTTCTTATCAAAATCGGACTTTTTGAACAACCTCTTAAAGCCTGCAGCTTGTCGAAAGCTATATTGTAGCTTCTGCATAAGCATTAATCAATAAACACAAGATTAAACCTCGGATTGGAAGCTGGTCAGAACCGCATCCTTCATCGCCTGTACGGGCGCCCTCAGACCTGTCCAATACTCAAATGCATACGCCCCCTGGTTGATGAACATCCCGAGACCGCCATGCACCGTGCATTGCCGCAGCTCGCTTTGCCGCAACAGCTCGGTCTTCAACGGATTATAGATCAGATCGCTGACAACGATCCCTTCCGGTATATACTCCGCTGGAACAGGAAGTTCGGAAACCCGGGGAAACATGCCCACCGAGGTTGTGTTGATCAAGACATCGGCATCTGACAATGCCTCTGTGGCATGATCCTCACCGTATCCCCTCAAGTCAGCAAGCGAGCTCCACTCCTCGGCCAATGCCAGCGCTTTGTCGGATGTCCGATTCACAATGGAAATCTTCTCAGGCTCTTCCCCGGTAAGGGCGTAGATGATTCCCCTGGCCGCTCCGCCGGCGCCGTAAACAACGATGCGTTTCCCTTTAAGGTTCGGACAGGCTTCATCCTTTAATGAACGAACATATCCGATGCCATCCGTATTATAACCCGTCAATTTGCCATTGTCGTTGACGATGGTATTCACGGCACCGATGCGCCGCGCCCCTTCATCGACGACATCCAGATACTCCATAACCTCCACCTTGTGCGGGATCGTTACATTCACTCCGCGGAATCCCAGGGCTTTGACAGCCTGGATAGCGTCACGAAGCCCCTCCGGACGTATATGAAGGGGCACATAGGCCCCTGACAATCCCAGGGCGGTAATCGCCGCATCATGCATGGCCGGTGATTTGGAGTGACCGATAGGGTCCCCCATTACGCCAAGGAGCAAATAATCACGCTCGATCGTTGGATTCACTTTCATTTCTCCCCTATCTCTCCCATGATAAAGCGGGCTTTACCAAAACGATTTTATCTCTTATATCAAAGATGGACGCGACAGAACTTTGATTCCTTTAGGTACATGAACCGCCACAAGCGCGCCCTGTTCACCATTGATCTTGATCCAGCCGAGCCCCGAGATAAACACGTCTTGGCGGGTTCCCTTAGGAATACGGATTTCATGTCTTGTCCATTCCGGCAGTTCTTCAAGCCGTTCCTTGGTCGGCGGTGAAAGAAGCTCTCCGGCATGTTCGGCAAATAACGAATCCGCCCGCTCCAGCTTGGTCCGATGAATCCCTAATCTGCCGCTGATAAAGCAAGTAAAGGATTGGTGCTCGCCTTGCAGAAAATCAAAGCGGCCAAAACCTCCGAAGAACAGAGTCTGCCCTTCGTTCAACTGGTATACCATCGGCTTCAGCGGATTCTCCGGCATGACCGTCCCCAGATCCTCACGGCTCACAAGCTCGCTGTAGCGCCATGGGTATACGATGCCCGGCGTATCTATAATATACCGGCCGTCATCCAGCGGAATATTGACCATATCCAGCGTCGTTCCAGGATAACGGGAAACGGTCAGCTCCTGATCCAAATCGCTGTAGTCGCGGATCAGACGATTGATCAAGCTGGATTTACCCACATTCGTGGCGCCAACCACGTAGACGTCCCGGTCTCCTCGATAATGCGCAACCGTCTCCAGCAGCCGCTCAAAGCCTTGATTCTTCTTCGCGCTGCAGAGCACGATGTCTTCCGTTCTCAGTCCATGCTCCTTGCACTGCTTCTGTACCCAATTGAGTACCTTGTTCCAATTGGTGACCTTCGGCAGAAGATCGGTCTTGTTAACGGCCAGAATAACCGGATTGTTGCCGACAAACCGCTGCAGCCCCGAAATCAGGCTCCCTTCAAAATCAAAGAGGTCCACGATATGAATGACAAGCGCATTCTTGCCGCCAATCTGTCCCAGCAGCCGTAAAAATTCATCCTGGTCTACGGCAACCGAGGAGGCTTCATTATAATTCTTGATCCGGAAACAGCGCTGGCAAATAACCGGGTCGCGGTCCCAGGCCTTCTCCGGCAAATAGCCCGGCTTGTCCTGTACTTCACTCTGAAGCGGTATGCCGCAGCCGCTGCACTTCTTGATGTCTTCTCCGCCAGTAGGCAACGTCATGATTTCGGTTCCTCCTCCATCCATAATCCTTTCTTGCGCAAACGGGTCAATGCGATCCGCTCCACCCGGCGATTGACCAGGCGCGTAAACCATCCCTCATCGTTGATGGCGATAGGCATAACCAGCACCGTATACAGGCCCAGCCGATTCCCGCCATAAACGTCGGTCAGCATCTGGTCGCCGACCACAACCGTTTTCTCCGGCGTGAGCTCCATCATTTTCATCGCTTTGCGGAACGGGGTATTACTTGGTTTACGGGCTTCATGCACATACTGGATATCCAGCGGCGTCGCAAATTTAGACACGCGTTCAAGCTGGTTATTCGAGACGATGATGAGCTGGAAACCGATCTCCTTTACCCTTTTGAACCAAACGACCAGTTCCGGTGTCGCAAGCGGCGCCTTGGCCCCTACAAGGGTATTGTCCAAATCCGTAATGATTCCGCGATACCCCTGCTCATATAATTCCTCAAGGTTAATATCAAAAACCGTATTCACACGGAGCTTTGGGATTAACATTTCAAACAAGTTCGTCACCTCAATTTCATACGAAAAACTATACCATATTCCGGTTCCTTAGTAAAAATAATCACGAGCCTTTTTCTTCCCGTATACCGCGTCGCTGCCTTTACCGGCAAAAGACCACCCGGCGGCTGTTTGGAAGCGGACCGGGCGGTCTTGAAATCATCGATATCAGAACGTTTCATACCGAGTTATCCTGATACACGCAAGAACAACCACCATCACGCGGTCTGTCTTCTTGGATTAGGTAGATAGACGTTTCTCGGATACAATGCGAACCTTCTTAATAGACTTCTTCAGCTTCAGGGCATCCTGTTGGACGGAGCGCCATTGCTCTTCCTTCACTTCAGCCGGGCTGTACCTGGCAGCTTCAAATTGCTGCAGCAGCGGTCTCAGCTCCGCTCCCAGCTCAGGGTGTGCACTTACCCAGCGGCCTACCGATTCACGAAGGGTTTCATGTTCCTGCCTTACCAAGCCTCTGCGCTGTACGGAACGTATCCATCGTTCGGTTTCGGCAATGACTTTATCCGCGGCCGTCAGCGGCTTGCCTGCCCGAATACGCGCTCCGGCAAAACGCAGGCTGATGCGCATTCGCCATACGATGTACAGAATCCATAATACGATAACAACCACCGCGGCCGTTACAACAACTTTAACCCAGCCGGGCTGCTCATGATCGGAGGTAGCGGCTGGCGCAGCCTTGTCCTCTGCCTCTTCTTCTTCAACTTCTTCCTCAATGACAGGCTCAGCGTCTGTGTCAGCCGTCAGAATCGGCATGCTAAAGCCCGGTGTTGCTTCAATCGGTACCCAGCCGTATTCGCCGAAGTACACTTCAACCCAGGAATGAGCGTCGGCATTCGTAACGGTATAGTTTCCGGGCTCAATCGAGGTTTGACCCTCGAGAGGAACGTACTCCGATGCCGTCATTCTTCCCGGCGCGTAACCTTTGACCCAGCGTGCAGGAATATCCAGCGACCGTGTCATCATCACCAGGGAGGTCGAGAAATAATCGCAATACCCTTCCTGGATTTCAAACAGAAACGCATCCACAAAATCATCGCTCTTCTTGCGTGTAAGATCCGGCGTATTGGTATAGGTGAAATTGCTCGTTAAATATTGTTGCAAGAGCATGACCTTCTCATACGGCGTATCTCCGCCCGCGGCAATTTCTTCGGCCAGATCGGACACCCGGTCAGGGAAGTTTCTCGGCATCTGGATATACGCATCGTCAATCGAGCCGGAATAAAGTTCATCATAAGTTCTGGTGCTCAGCTCATCGATGGGAATCACCGGCACTTCCGACGTTAAGGTATAACTCTTCGGGTAGTCCGCATTACGAGCGTCGTCCAGATGCATCTCCGCGCCTTCGGTCACCCAGCTAAGCCGATCCGAATCGATATCCTCATCCAGGCTCTCCAGCTGACGAACGGAGTAGGCGCCGAACAATACCGGATACACCGTATCACTCAGCATCGTTACCGATTGCTCCAATGTTTTGGTAGGTACGGATCCGCTGGCTTCCCCCGGCAATTCCTCCCCGATGTCCACGCCCGTGCCGGAACGCCGGCTGCTGGCTCCGTCCGCCCAACCCGTTCCCGAGTATACGGCTCTGGTTTCCCCTCGCCAATAGCTGCGTTCATCCGAGGTAATCGACATCACCGGTGAATAGTCAAAGTTAAAACCGCCGCCAAGGTCGTTGTCCTCCCGTCCATATCCGGACATGCTTTCAGACGGTGACTCGATAAGGGTTCCGGTACCGGTTGTACTGCCGCCGGATAACGGCACCCCGTTCCACTCCCGCCACGCCGTGTAAGGATCGGTTAACGTGGGCTTCACGTGCGGCATATTCACACCGGCTACAATGATCAAAGAGAAGATGACCAGGATGTTGGCAACAATCTTGAACGGATACTTCGATAAATTGACCCATCCCTGCGGAAAGCGTCTGCGGAACCGGTTAAAATGGCTGGATACGAGCCAGCCCATACCCGCTCCGACAACCCAAGCGATTTCATCCCACAGCACGATTTTCGTAAAGGAATCCAGCACGGCAAAACCGATGACGTTGATCCCGACTACAAAAAGCACGCGCCCCTTGGTTTTGGCCCACCGCGCAAGGAACAGAAAAGCGGTCCAAGCGGCGATAGCAAACCACAAATACGGAAAAAGATACATGAGTTCCTCGGTCAGATCGCCTTCAGCGCCAAGGACAGGAACCGGATTACCGTGAGTTTTCAGCAAACTGTATACACAATACAAGATCAAAATAAACTGGATAAGCACCCGGTAACCTTGCTTGATCGGAAGCAGCGCTTCGGTAACCGCCGTAATGGTTAATGCTGCAATAACGATGGCTGTCGTTTCCGAGAGCCATATCGTCTCGGTAAAGGATACCCACTGCATCCCGATGATCCAGATCCATAGCATCGTTAAAGTACTGAAGAAGGTAGTAGATAGTTTGTCCAGCCACAACTTCATCATGCACCACCTCCCAGCGCAGCCGGCAGCTCGTCAAGGGAAGAAACCGAATAGCTGGAAATCCCCCGGGATTGCAGAAGCGAAATGGAATCATCGCGTTTTTTCGTTTCATTGGAATTGGTTATTTGCAAGAAACATGGGTTCATTCCCCGGGTTTCAACCCAGCGCATGATCTCTGAAGCGTCCTTGCCGCTCATCGGGCTGATCAGCAGGAACAGGGCCCCTTTTGGAAAATGGCGATAGGATTTCTCCAGGGAAGCAATCAATTTGGTTTTACGGTCATAATCCACGTCAACCAAATGCTGAATCATGCGCATCCGCTCTCCAGCGTGATCGGCGGGAGCGAACATCTGAGCTTCTCGGGTAGCCGTGAACAAGCCTGTACCCGCATGCTCCTTGGCACCATATTCGATCAGCGACGCAGCTGCCGATACGGCCAGCTCGAACTGCTGGGCATGAGCATATCCGTCCGCGGAACAGTCCAGCACAATCATCGTTCTGGGAAAGGATTCATGCTCAAATTCCTTCGACTTCCACGAGCCGGTCTTCGCCGTTGCATTCCAGTGTATCCGGGAGATCCGATCGCCGTACACATAATCGCGGACTCCGTTGATCTGTGTGGTTTCCCGTCTGGAAGCCGAAATTGTGGTATGTGTACCGCCCAATCTCGAATTCCGTATGTTTCGCTGCCATTTGGGAATATATATGGTTCTCGGCAGAACGCGGAAATCGGTCTGAACCTCAATGCGTCCCTTGTGCTCCATTAATCCGAATATATCCTCGCTAATGCATTCTGTCTTTGAGAAAGCGTACCGCCCTCGTTCAAGCGGAGGGGTCTGAAATACAAGCTTGCCCGCACCGCGAAGGTTCGGAATGACGCTATCTTCAAAAGACCAGGAGTCGCCGTTATGCCTTTGCAATACTTCACGAACGATCATATAGGGCATCGGCAGCAAACCAGGAACATGGACCTCCAGCTTCACGCGGACCTGTTCACCGGCATGAAGCTGTTCACCCCCATGCTCCGCTCCTCCCAGCACCCTTCGCTGGGCTTTCACACGATTGACTCCGCCAAAGCCAGCACCGATCAAATAGATCGTCAGAAGGCTGACCATGGAGAATAGCATGAGCGAGGTTTTGCCCCCCTGAAATAATACGTACAAAAGACATAGGCACCATACCGCCAATACCGCTGCGAGTCTAGACGGCTGCATGCCATTCAAAAATAACGATACCGCGCGGCGCATGCCTATCTCCCCATCTGAACAGGCACTTTGACCTGACGCAGTATAAACTCAAGCACCGATTCGGGACTCGCATTGTCGAGCCTGGCTTCCGGACGCAGCATGATCCGGTGCGAAAGCACGTATGGTGCCAGCGTCTTCACATCATCTGGCAGAACGTAATCCCTCTCTTGCAAGAAGGCATAGGCTTTAACGGCATTCATGAATGACAGCGTTGCACGGGGACTTGCGCCCAGCATAACGGAAGGGTGCTCGCGCGTCGACCGGGTAATATTCAGCAAGTAATCGGCGACCGGGTCACCGATGAATACCTCGCGAATCTCGCCTTGAATAGCCGAAATGGTATCCATATGTGTCACCGGCTGAATCTTATCCGCCAGTTGTCCGTCGCGTGAACGGTACATCAGCTGCTTCTCCGTAGCAGCATCAGGGTAACCCAGGCTCAGCTTCAGCATAAACCGGTCCAGCTGCGCTTCAGGGAGCATATAGGTGCCTTCAAAATCGATCGGGTTCTGGGTCGCGCATAGCATGAAGGGATGCGGAAGTTCGTGAGTAGCCCCATCCACCGTTACGCTGCGCTCCTCCATGACCTCAAGCAGGGCCGATTGCGTCTTGGTTGTCGCCCGGTTGATTTCATCCGCCAGCAATATGTTGGTCATGACCGGACCAGGTCGGAAGTAAAACATTTCATCTCGAGGATGGAACACGGACACGCCCGTTATATCGCTGGGGAGAATATCCGGGTTACACTGAATGCGGCGATAGTCTCCCTGCATGGATTTCGCTAATGCTTTGATCAGTTGGGTCTTTCCTGTGCCAGGCACATCCTCGATCAGTACATGTCCGCCAGCGAGCAGCGCCGTAAGGAGTAATTGGATCTCAAATTCTTTGCCTAACAGGCACGACTCCAGATTGGTTCGCACCGAGGTAATGATTTTCATGGATTCTTGGCTTACGGGCATGTATGACTAACCTCCTGTAAGGGAATAAATACTTATTTTAGTACTATTGTACATGATCGAGGTCCCGGAGTACATTCGATGAGATATTTTGGGTATTCACCTTTTTATCGCCGCTCTAAACAGAAAAAGACCCGGCATCATGCCAGGGTCTTTTTCTTCTTGATGATGATGGTTATCCCTTCGGACGAACAAACAGAGCGGCCAGGAAGGAGAAAATGATCGCTGAGGATATCCCTGCACTGGTGACTTCGAATATCCCCGTCACGACCCCGATCCAGCCGTCCCTCCCCAGTTCCGTCAATGCGCCATGCACAAGCGAATTACCAAAGCTGGTGATCGGCACGGAGGCTCCCGCTCCCGCGAATTTGACAAGCGGCTCATATAATCCGAACCCGTCGGCGATGGCTCCGGCGACTACTAACGTACTCATCGTATGTGCCGGCGTTAGTTTAATAACGTCCATCATAATTTGCCCAATGACGCAAATCAGACCGCCAATAATAAATGCCCATAGAAACTGCATTGTGTTATCCTCCCATCTCTAAGGCTACAGCGTGAGCGATGCACGGTATGCTCTCACCCTGCTGGTAAGAAAGAGGCGACAGCAAAGCCCCGGTAGCAACGACCAGCACCTTTTTCAATTCGCCTTTTCGCATCCGTTTTAAAATATGGCCATAAGTAACAACAGCCGAGCAGCCACAGCCGCTGCCCCCTGCATTGACGTATTTTTGTGTCTCCAGGTCGTAAATCATTAACCCGCAGTCTGCAAACACCGTACCGTCCATGATGACATCGTTTTGTTGCAAAAGATCCTTCGCGATTGGAAGCCCCACGGAGGCCAGGTCACCGGTCACGATCAGATCATAATCCTTCGCTTGCCGGCCTGTGTCTTTGAAGTGCTTTGTTATCGTATCGGCTGCCGCCGGAGCCATCGCCGCACCCATATTGAACGGATCCTTGATGCCCAGATCCACCACCTTGCCGATGGTGGCATACGTGACAGCAGGGCCGTCTCCCTTGTCCGAAATGACGGAGCAGCCTGCTCCCGTTATTGTATATTGCGCATACGGCGGCTTCTGCGATCCGTACTCCGTCGGATAACGAAACTGCTTCTCAACCGTACAGTTGTGGCTTGCCGTACCGGCCATGACATACTTGGCCCCTCCTGAATCCACGAGCATGGAGGCCACCGCGAGGCTCTCCATGGATGTAGAGCAAGCACCGAATACGCCGATGTAAGGCACACCCAACTGTCTTGCAGCAAACGAACTGCTGATGATCTGGTTCATCAAGTCCCCGCCTACAAAAAACTGCAGCTCGTCTTCCTTGATGCCCGCCTTCTCAACCGCTTTTCTCGAGGCATCCTCCAGCAGTTTCCGTTCCGCCTTTTCCCATGTTTTTTCGTTAATCTCAATATTGTCGTAGATATAGTCGAAATCATCGGCGAGTGGCCCTTCGCCTTCCTCAGGTCCCACAATCGTCCCCGTGCCGATAATGACGGGTTTGTTCTCGAACTGCCAGGTTTGGCCGATCACCTTCATCTCTCGTTACCTCCCCTCAATGCCAAAAATAGCGTAAATGATACCGATAATAAACGCAGCCACGGTACCAAATACAATGACAGATCCCGCCAGCTTAAACATGCTGGCCCCGACCCCAAGAACCAAACCCTCCGCGCGGTGCTCGAGCGCAGCGGAGCACATGGAATTCGCAAACCCCGTGACCGGCACGGCGCTGCCTGCTCCCGCCCATTGCGCGATTTTGTCATACACGCCGAAGGAGGTCAGAATGACGGAGAGTATAATCAGCACGGCAACTGTCGGGTTGCTCGCTTCGGTGGTGCTCATATCGAATACGGTCATAAAAAACTGCTGAATGCATTGGCCGATCACACAGATGAGACCTCCAATCAAAAAAGCGCGCAGACAATTTTTAAGTACGGCGCGAGGAGGTTCATGCTTTTTGGCAATCGCCTGATATTCTGCCGAGCTCATTGTGGTGATATCAGACTTAGGCTTTTGGTTAGAGCCTGACATTTCAATACACCTCCGCTTTTATTTAAGTATGGAATCCTTTAAAAACGCTAAAGAGCCATTATGGATATCACTCGATATCATTATGCTTTGAATGAACTCCCTTTATGTTTGGAAAATCATCCTTCTCAATTGGCAACCACAGCTTGTCCTAACATAAAAGTCGCCCCGCACGAAAATCAGCCTCCAGGAATCCCTGAAAGCTGAAGTAAGACTCGCCTGCCATTGTTGCTGGAGCCGGTCATTATATAAGAATGTATTTCAGCAAAATGACGAGGAGGATGAACAGGACCATAATGAGCAGAAGTTCTCTGACTTCGGCATGATAGACGTTTATCCCATGGTGCTTCATACTCTGCCCCTTCCCTCGGACGACAAAAATTCCACTTCGTTTCTATATCGTATTCCTATCCCGGGTGCAGGGTGCTTGTTTCATTTATTTTAAAATGACGTGCTCCTATGCGGCACGGGTTTTGTAGACTTTTCAGATGTATAGGGGCATACTAGAAAAGAAAACACTCTTACATACCTTTTCTAAAGGAGCGATTTCGTAATGAATGAATCAACACTGGAATTATTTCGTACTTTGACTGAATTCCCGGCTGCACCGGGCTTTGAGAGGGAGCTTCGTTCCTGGTTGAAGAATGCCCTTTCGCCATATACAGATGAGTTCGTGCAGGATCGGCTGGGTAGTCTGTTCGCCGTTCTTCGCGGTAACGATGAAGGTCCAAAAGTCATGGTGGCCGGTCACATGGATGAAGTCGGGTTCATGGTAACCGGCATAACCGAAGCGGGGATGGTCCGTTTCCAGCCGCTTGGCGGTTGGTGGAGCCAAGCCGTGCTTGCTCAGCGCCTGCAAATCATCACCGACAACGGTCCTGTCGTCGGAGTTGTAGGCTCCATCCCGACGCACCTGCTGGATGAAGCGCAGCGCAGCAAGCCGGTCGACATCAAGACCATGTATATCGATATCGGCGCCGATAACAAGGCGGAAGCAGAGTCGTTCGGCATTCGTCCCGGATTGCAAGTGGTTCCGATCTGTGAATTCACGCCGCTCGCTAATCCGAAAAAAATCATGGCCAAAGCGTGGGATAACCGTTATGGCGTTGGCCTCGCGATCGAGCTTGTACAGGCGCTCCATGGCGAGAAGCTGCCTAACACCGTTTACGCCGGCGCAACCGTCCAAGAAGAGCTCGGACTGCGCGGAGCACGTACTTCAGCCAATCTGATTCAGCCGGATATTTTCTTCGGACTGGATGCCAGCGCGGCGAACGACATGATGGGTGACAAGAGCCAGTTCGGCCAATTGGGTCAAGGCGCACTGCTTCGCATCTTCGATCCGACCATGCTGACTCACCGCGGCATGGTGGAGTACGTTCAAGATACGGCGGAGACCAACAAAATCAAATACCAATACTTCGTCTCGCCGGGCGGCACGGACGCAGGCCAAGTGCATCTTAGCGGCATCGGCGTTCCGTCCACCATCATCGGCATATGCTCCCGCTATATTCATACATCTTCGTCCATCATCCACACGGACGACTACGAAGCTGCTAAAGAACTTCTGATCAAGCTCGTGAAAGGTTTGGATCGTACGACACTTCAGACGATTCTGGACCGCGCGTAAGCTAAATGAAAAAAGGGTATCCTGCAGGTCTGGAATAGACCTCGGGATACCCTTTTTCTCTTTTCCCTTCCTCTAAGAAGATAGCGTCTCCTTATGCCTGCCAAAGCGAAACGATATGAGCATCGTTACATAAACGATGACAACCAGCGCCGTATTCAGTACGAATATCATCCGAAATCCGGTAAGCCCCCCTGCCCCTTGGGCTGGAAGCGCCAGCATGGCACCTCCCGCCGCCGTACCAAACATCATCCCCAGATTTCGCGACAGTGCCAAAATGCTGCTGATCAGGCCGAGGTCCGTTTTGGATGTCCTGCCCATCACCAGAGAATTGTTCGGCGGCGTAATGATGCCCATGGAACCGCCGAGCAGGACGATAAGCACAATCAGAAAGAAGATCGGATATACCGGCGATACAAAACCGAGCACGGTTAACGCTGCTGTCATGAGCAGCAGCCCGGCTGACAATAACGGGAATGTCCCCAGCTTGTCCGACAGGCTCCCGCTCAGAGGCGAGAATATGATCAGCGACAACGGATATCCCATCATGATCAGCCCTGCCGTAGCGGGTTCAACGCCAAGCTCGCTCAACAAAAACACGGGCAGCACAAGCTGAGCCGAGAAAGCCGCCATGTAGGTAATGATGGTGATGATGATTCCCACGCTAACGCCTGCATCCCGAAACAGGTCCAGCTTCATAAACGGGAGTTTCCCTTCCCCTGCTCGTTTCCACCGCGACGAAAGACACCACCCGATGAATGCGACAGCTCCCGCACCGAACACGATGAACAGCACCGAAACCTGCCATGAACCCCAGCCCCACTGAGCCCCCAAATTCACGGCCGTAACCAGTCCGGTTAGCGATATCGCAAAAAAGGCAGCCCCCGGCACATCCAATCGGCTTACGACTTTTTCAGGTTCGTCCTTCGGAATGAAGCGCTGGGCGAACAACCATGCAATCAAAGATATGGCCGTCAGCAGCCAGAAATTGCTCCGCCACGAAAACCACTGAATCAGTATTCCCCCAAGGCTCGGTCCGACCATCGAGCCTGCGGCAACAAACGTGCTGATGAGCCCAAGCGCTTTGCCGCGCTGCTCCTTAGGAAATACGGAGACGATCAGCGCCATATTGGTGGCCTGATACATGGCCGCTCCTACGCCTTGCAAAATTCGAGAAGATATCAGTCCGTTTAATGAAGGTGACAAGGCGCAGCAGAGCGCCCCTGCCATAAACACAAAATAGCCGATATTGTGTATTTTCCGCCGGCCCAGCATATCCCCCAGCTTTCCCATGACAGGAAGCAATATGGAGATGACAAGCAAATAAGCGGTGACGATCCACTGGGCCGTAGGGATGGTGGAGTCGAACGTTCTGGCGATATCAACAAGCGCAATGTTGAACATGCCAGCCGACAGATTGGACAGAAATGCCCCTAAACAAATGGTATATTGGACGATCATCCTTGATCTGTTATTCATGCAGGACTCACCAGCTTTATTCATTAATTTCTGTGCCGCTCATAGAAAAAGCTCCCGCATGCGGAGAGCTTCCCAATGAGTTGAACCACGTTCTGACAAACTAGCCAACGGCAGGCTGAGCGGTCGATATCGATCGCAGCGGCTCCTCAGGCATTTGATCCATCCAAATATCGATAAGCTCCGCCACTTCACTAACTTTCCCGAAATAGCCTTCAATATTCTCAAGCGTCATGTCATGCGCCGCTGGAGAATACGATGCGCAAGCGTCCGCTGCAAGCACAATATGATAATCCAGCATAAAACCGTCCCTTGCCGTCGATTCCACGCACACATTGGTGCTGACTCCCGTCATGATCAGGGTCTCGATCTTCAGCGTCTTTAATACCGAATCCAGCCTAGTATTTACAAAAGCGCTGTATCGGTGTTTATTGACAATGATATCATCCTCCTTCGGCGATACCTCGTAAAATTCCGCGCCCCAGCTCCCTCTCCGGCATACGTTCGCCGATCGGCCCGAGGACCTGGTGGTCCAAGCGTCGGAATCCGTCGCTTTCTCATGAAGCGTCTGAATGAAAATGATGGGCACCTTCAGCTCCCTGGCCCTCTGAAGCAGCTTATGGAGCTGCGGCATCATCTCCGCTACCCCACTAACATCGCAGCCCGCTTGAGACAGCGCCCCCTCGGGATGACAATAATCATTTTGCACATCGACCACCATAACCGCCGTTTTGCTGCCAAGCATCAGCTGATTTAAAGATTTCATCATGACTCTCTCCCTTCCAGGTCGTGTATTTGTACATCATGCACCTTCCGATCACTTCTTGGAATTGTTTACAAACTGCATATCCACCAGCGCATCATAGGTATAGTCCCCTTTAAATATCCCCGTCTCGATCATGACATCCATATCGTGCTTCAACGCCTCTTCCGAAATCATCCCGTCCAAGCTCCAGAGATTGTCGGCATAGGCCCGGTCCAAGGCAGCTTGGATCGCATCATCGGACAACGTCGGGAATTCGGCTATCAGATTCTTCTTGGCTAGTTCCTTATCCGTTTGCACGACTGCAAGCGCTTCGATCATGGCATCCGTGAAACTTTGAACGGCTTCCGGGTCCTTCTCGATGGTTGACTTCTTCACGCTGAGAACCGAGTACGAGAAATCCCCCAGATCATGAAACTTGTAAAACGGCTCTTCCCATACATTCTTTGATATCCCGTCGCTAATCTGCGGCTCGGCTCCGTTCGCAATGTCAGCCGCGCCCTGTTGGACCATCGTCACCACCGTGGAGCCATCTGCCGGTTCGAGCAGCTGCACATCCTTCTCCGGATCGAGTCCGAGCTGAATCAGGAGATAGCGGGTTAGAAGGTTGGGCGTACCGCCGTGGCGACCGGCGTTAATCTTTTTCCCTTGTAAAAATGCCTTCAGGTCTTCGGGGGAATTGCTCGCAGGTGCGGTGCCTTTCTTGGCCATTAAATACACGTTCGCCCGGTTGACGACATTCACGACCGAAATGATCGGATCGGAATTATTGTTGTTAGCCAAGGCATTGGACTCCGTCCCGCCGATCACGCCCCAGGCATCCCCGCTGACCACGGCGGTTACGTGCGCTCCTCCGGCCGCTTGGATGACCTCAACGTCGAGCCCTCTTTTCTCAAAGAAGCCTTCCCGCTGCGCGACGTACAGCGGCAGATAGCCCGTGGAGTGAAGCGGCTCGGCGATCACGATTTTCTTCAGCTTCCCGTCACCGGAAGCGGACGCGGTGCTGTTATCGTTTTTTTCATTGCCGCAGGCTCCAAGCAGACCGGTGACCATGAGCAGTGCGAACAGCAGTGAACGTTTCTTCATTTTTTGGTTCATATGAATTCCCCTTTTAATAGAAATAATGAGTTCGGTTATTCTGTCTATTGTTTGGTCAATCCCTTGGATAACCACTTCTCCAGCACCACCACGCCCCAGTACATCACCATGGACAGCAGCGACAGGACGACGACACCTACCCACACGAGGTTGATATCCAGTATCGTTCCTGCATACATAATCATCCGGCCGACGCCCTGGCTTGAAGCGATGAACTCGCCCACGATGGCACCTGCCAGCGCAAGGGCAATATTAATCCGCAAGCTGCTGATGATCCAGGGCATAGACCATGGTACGACAACCTTGGTAAAAACCTGATACCGCTTGGCGCCCAGGGAATACATCAGCTTCTCCATATCCGGATCGACACTCTTCACGCCGCTGTATGCGGAAAGCGCCGAAACGACAACCGTCATAGAGAAAGCCAGCGCCACCTTGGAAAAAAATCCGATTCCCAGCAGAATGACGAGTACAGGTGCCAGTGCGAGCTTGGGCATCGCATTTAAAATGATCAGATACGGCTCGCTGATGCCGGCATACGATCTTGACCACCAGAACGACAGTCCGAGCAGTGCGCCGAGAAAGGTTCCGAACACAAAACCGAGAATCGTCGAGCCGGATGTATACGTAATGTCCCGGAGAAGGGTTCCTTCGGTCATCTGGGTCCAGGTCGTGCGAAGAATCGCGCTGGGGCTGCTCCAATAGTAGGAATCCAGCAGGCCGATCCGGGTGAACACCTCCCATACCAGAAAAACAAGAACAGCCACAGCGGCCCGCCCCCAAACGATTCGCCGGCTTCTGCGGCGCTCCAGCGCCTCTTCATCCAAGATGTACGGCACAACCTCCGGCCTTTTGGACGATCCCGCTGCAGGCTCCGCAGACGTCACGGCATGTACGATAAAAGCCTCTTTGCGTGCAGTTTCCATTCCAGTTCCCTCCTCATTTTTTTATTCCCTAAGAGATTTGTTCTTCATCTTGTCCAGCTGACAGTAAATCCATGAGATGATGCTTCAGCTCCATGAAGGCCGGAGACGTCATGTCTTCCGTTTTCCGGGGACGCTCCATCGTTACGGTAATTTTGGACTTGATCCGCCCGGGTCTGGACGAGAATACATAGATGTCATCTGATAAATAAATCGCTTCGTCAATGTCGTGGGTGACAAACAGCACCGTCTTGCCAAAATCCTCCCAGATCTGCAGCAGCCAGTTCTGCATGGTCAGCCGAGTCTGGGCATCCAATGCGCCGAAGGGCTCGTCCAGCAAAATGATGTCCCTGTCGTAGAGCAGCGTCCGCAGCAGCGCGGCACGCTGTTTCATCCCTCCTGAAAGCTCCTTCGGATAATGCTTGTCAAAGCCCTTCAGACCGTATTTATCCATCAGGGGCAGCGCCCTCTCCACGGCTTCCTTGTAGGGTACGCCCCGAACCTCCATACCCAGAATGATGTTGTCGAGGATAGTGCGCCAAGGCAGAAGCATGTCCTTTTGCAGCATATAGCCCACATAACCGGTTGTCCCGACGATATCCTTTCCGTCAGCCGTCACTTTGCCCGTGGAGGGCGGCATCAAACCGGCGATAATGTTAAACAAAGTTGACTTGCCGCAGCCGCTGGGACCGATAATGCTGACAAAACGCCCCTCCTCAATCGCCAGACTCGTCTCCCGCATGGCCGGGATCTCTTCCCCGTTTCGGCGAAACCATTTGCTGACACCCGAAATTTCAATTTTGTGAGTCATGGCCCTTCCTCCCTCTCCTTTGAGTTTCATATTTTTTTCAGAAACAACAGACATTTATTTTCAAAAGCGGATGTAACAAAAAATCGCCAGTCCAGCCCCAAGCCGCACACATGTATGTGCCTTGGTACTAAACTGACGATCGGCCCGCTCTCTACAAGAGTTCCGGCATGTCGTTCAGATATGCTTCGACCTCCTTCTCCAAGATTACGATGGTACCGGAAAACTCGGTCTCTGCATCATAGTCTTTAAGAATGGAGATGATTTTAAATTGAAACTGCTGTTCCAGGGAAGCTTTAATCTCCTGCTTGAACACCTGGAATAAAAGGTGGTCCAACTGCCGGGTAGAGAGGGGGTAATTCTCATCCAGCAGTTTGAGGACGGGGACT
Source organism: Paenibacillus sp. JZ16 (assembly GCF_015326965.1). Classification (NCBI taxonomy): domain Bacteria; kingdom Bacillati; phylum Bacillota; class Bacilli; order Caryophanales; family Paenibacillaceae; genus Paenibacillus; species Paenibacillus sp. JZ16. The sequence continues at coordinate 6,455,805 of NZ_CP017659.1, read as the reverse complement.
CTACTATTTCTCGATACAATGATGATTTTGTTGCCAACGAAATCGACTTTTTGCTGCTTTACACCCACGTTAAATATTTTCTTATTTATCGCGTTGTAAACCCTCAAAAGATCCTGTTTGAGTTCGCCTGCTGTCATCATGGTTCAACATCCCTTTGTGTAAATTAATATTACATTGACCGGGGTAGGTATAGGGTGTTTATCGAGTTTTTTCTGTCCTTGGGTATAATTATAGGTGAATTTGGGTAATTGTCAATACACCTACGTTAAAAAAGATAACAAATATTTGATTCGTGTTATTTTATATAACATTTATATACCATAGACTTAAATGTGATTCGTTTGCTTCTGTCCACTGACGCTATATATAGAGCAGTCCTGAGCAATCGTCATGCGCTGCCCCCTTCCTGTCTCCATGTTCTATCTCCCGTTAAAAATCCGTTCCAGGAACAAGACGCCCTCCCTCTTCTGGTACTCATTGACTTCATGGCCAGAGAACGGATAGTCTCTTATTTCTTTTGCCGCTTTCATTCGGTTGTATGCGGCATATATGGTTTCGGGCATGCAGACCGTATCCTTCCAACCGACGGATACCATGACCGGCACCTGGATTCGCGGCGCCAGATTCAGCATGTCGAAATACGAGAGATGCTCCAGGATTTGATTCAATTGCTCCGGGTAGCGCTTTATGTATTGGGCGATTTCGTTCAGCGAGCTAGCCGAATGCAGAATCCCGTAGTCCATCCTGCACATGTTGGGAATGTCCGCCACAATGGCCGCGACCTTCGGATTCAGAGCCCCTGCAAGCAGTGCCAGTCCGCCGCCCTGGCTGCCGCCAACCACGGCAATTTTTTTCGGATCCACTCCAGGCTGCTCCGATGCCGCATCCACTGCCCTCACAGCATCCATTACAACTGCCATGTAATAGGAGCGACGAATATCCATAAGCCCCTGCGTCACCCAGCCCTTAACCACGCCGCTGTCCAATGGAAGCAGATTCCCCGTCTCGCCGCCCTGCCCCCTTACGTCCACGGCAAACACCGCATAACCGAGCATCAGCCAATGGGCATATCGTTCCGGAAATCCACGGTCTCCGGTATAACCCGGGAAGGTTACGATACACCCTCGAGGCTTCTCGTCCGCAGAAGGATTAGCGGGAGTTATATACCAAGCATGGATGGGCGTATCATCATAACCATGATAAGTAACCTTAGATACTTCCATGTAAGGATATGGCGTCGTTTCCGGTTGACTAACCATGTGGAGCGGCTTATTGCCATACGACTTCAATACTTCCTCCCAAAACCGATTCAAAACCTGCTCGTCGATCGTGGGCTCCGGATACAAGTTACCAAGCTCGTTCTTACGCTGATCAATGGTATTCATTCTGAGTTTAAATCTCCTTTTCGCGAGTAAAGTGGAAGTTCATATGACATGGTTATTTCGGCAAAACATATGTAATCCCCTTCGAAGCGGTAGGAATTCATGCCGGTTTATTTAAAACCCTTCTCAACAATAACGAATCGGCAGTGGCTCCAATCGCTATCTTTCTCAAAAAATATTAAAAGTGATCATAGATTTATAAAGTGGAACATATCATAATAGAAACTATGAAACCAATGGGTTGATATAAACGAAGACCCGCCTCTAGCAACACGACATCTAATAGCGAATGGAGACGATGAATATGCTGCAAGGTTTAACAAGCGCAGGACTCGGAAAACTTGAAAGCGATTTACAGTTTATCGAACTCGCGGCCAAATACGATTTCCAATGCATCGATATCGATGCCAAAGGTCTTGTAGACCGCCTTGGCGTGGAGGCGGCAGCCGATATGTTGAAATCCCGGCAACTGGAGATCGGGGCCATCGGCCTTCCCGTAGAATGGAGAGGAACGGACGAGCAGTTCCTAAGCGGCCTCGAGAAACTCCCAGCAGCTGCGGCAGCCGCCAAGGCTCTCGGCTGCACACGGTGCTGTACATACATTCTTCCTTCCACCGATGCACCCGCTGCTCATTTCATGGCGCTGGCCACCACCAGACTGCGGGCATGTGCCAACATTTTGGGGGCATACGGAATTCGATTGGCCTTGGAGTTCGTAGGACCGCATCATCTGCGCACCCAATGGAAGAACCCGTTCATCTGGACGGTACAAGAAACTTTGGATTGGATTGATGCCATCGGGGAGCCGAATGTCGGGCTGCTTTATGATGCATATCACTGGTACACCAATGAGATGACGGTCGCGGATATCCGGCAGCTGCGCGCTGAACAAATCGTTCATGTCCATATTAACGATGCCAAGAACATACCCGTGGGAGATGTGCTTGATAACGACCGGCTTTATCCCGGTGAAGGCGTAATAAATCTGCCTGGGTTCCTTCAGGCTCTGAATTATATCGGCTATGCAGGCCCGGTGACACAAGAAATATTGACGCCTTCCACGCCGACCGGGACCCCTGAAGAATTGGTTGCTAAATCACGGCGAGCCTTCGATAGCGTATTCGGTGCTGCAGGACTGTAGTAGAGGATCCAGGCCACATAACGGAATGATTCCACCTGTACAGGGAAACACTGAAATGGTAGGTTAAGTACCTTTTCGGGAGGTTTCAGGTATGAACGGATTTGAGAAAGAGGAACGGGATAAATTTACGGATCTATCTACCGTGGAGTCCCAGCGAAACGATTTAACCGCGGAGGAATTCCCGGAGGGACCTTACGGATCCAGCCTGCGGACCGAAACGCTTGGTAAAAGCAGTCCGTGGAGAGCGGATCAAAGACCACCGAACTCCTTCGATTACGAAAACAGAGGTCTCCACAAAGAGATGAAGCGAGATTATCCTTCGGAAGACCAGATCTTACAAACCGAGTTGGACGAGGATAAAGCCTGACCCGCTCTTGTCGCTAAATCCCCCTCTTTGTCCTTTTAATAGGACAAGGAGGGGGATTTTTTGCCAAAAACAGCCGCTGCAAAAACGCATACCACCTCTTCAGCATACATAAAATGGCATGAGAAAACCTGATTCGACGTGCCTTGATTGAAGAGGTTCCGCCATGACGGCGGGTTTACTTCAGCATCAGGTTTCCACTCAACATATCGTTCACTCTTGGCCGTATGCCTAATTACCAATAAGGGAGGCGAGGTGGACACCTTGTAGGAGGGGATCTGAATACCTAGCCTGAAGCGTAAAGATGACTTTGTCGTTTATGTGGTAACATTGTCCAATATGAAACGCTACATCTCGATTGAATTCATTGGGGGGACATGCGGTTACATCATCGGTCAAAGGGGACTGCATTCCGACATCTTCGGTATGCTCGGCAGTATGGCGGCACCCATGGCTATCCGGGCCGTGCTCCAATGGCAGGCACCTAAACCGAAGCGAGCCTCTTCCCGGAAGAGGCTCGCACTTTTGTTCCTTCTACATTAACACGCTTTACAAGTTCTGCTGCAGCTTGCCATCTCCCCCTACGGCATCAGCGGCTGCCTTTGGATCAGCATCGGAACCAGCCGTCTCTTCTTCCAGCATTTCTTTGCTGCCTCTCCGGAACTCCTTGATCGTTGTTCCGAACGCCCTTGCCAACCGGGGCAGCTTGGACGGGCCGAACAACAACAGACCGATCAGTATCAATACAGCTAAACCTGTAAAACCGATATTCAACGGCATGAATCCAGTCTCCTTTAGCCTCTTTTTTCACACTAGCCCATAGGCCTGTTCATAGAATTTGCCCCTGACGGAAATGACAAGGCTTGCCGATCCGCCGCTTTCCTCGGGAAGCGCGGTAAGTAAACTCGCGGCTGGCCCGTCCCCACTCCGAAGCTCCAGTTTGAGGACATTGGAATAGTTTTTCATCCGGTAAGGAACATTCTGAGACGTGTAGGCGGCTGGCCGAATCCAAAGCGCGGTATCCGAGGTCCTGTTCAAGGCTACTGCGGCTTCCGCCTCCTGATAATCCGGGTGATTGTCGATGGCAGCAGCCGTAAACAAGGCATATTTGCTCTGGAATGCTTTCTCCCCCAAGAACATCCCTTTGGAGAAATCGTCGCTTCCCGTTCCGCCGGGAAGCGGAAGGGGCGTCCAGGACCGGTAATCCCATGAAGCCTCCTGAACAGCGTAGCGGAAGAGCGCCTCTACATCGAAGGAGCGTGCCGTCGAAGGCTGCATCGCTCCCGCCTTTGTCAGCCGATGTTCGATGGCTCCGTTATTATTTCGGAGCTCCACTTGAAAATGGTATTCCCTTAGATGGATATGCCCGAGCCTCCGCATTCCCGGAACGATCCATGCACCCTGGCAGTGCTCCATTTCCTGAAACTCCGTTTTTGAGCGATTGTATGGAAACTCACAGTTAATGAGCCGGGGGAGAACCGTGTATTGGCTTGCCCTTACCGGTCCGCTTTCCGCCCGGCAATTAATGAAAGTCGGCCTGATGACCCGATCCAGCACGATGGAGGCACTTTCCCTTGTCTGGATGGAGCAGTTCACGAATCTCGGATGGTTGATCCGGTAAGGAACACCACTTCCGATGAAGCCGTCAATTTTAATCGGTGTGCTGTCCGGTTCGATTCGACTCTCCCAGCCTGGGGCGAACCCGTTGGAATGATGATCCGTACCGGAAAAAAAGGAGTCTGACACAAGCAAATGCGATAATCCGAACTGTCCCTCGGTCCGGGCATCGTCAACGGGAGGGGTAAAGCCTGCGACATCCGGCGGATTGCCTTCGTCACCGCCCAGAACGGCGAGCCCGATTTTACCCTGAAACAAGCAATCTTTAATGGTGGCATATTCAATGGAGCCGTATTCCGCGGTTGTAGATAACCGCCCCGATGCATCCAGAAACACCCCCGCTTTCTGCCAGTAGCCGACAACAGAGACGCGATCCAGCTTCACATGAGTAGCATTATCAATCCACAGCCCAACATCGAACATGGCATGTTCATCCGTAAGCTGGGTCGTAATGTTCCCTAGTGCGTCGCGAATCTTGAAGTCGGACAGGATCTTAAGGTCGGACAGCTGGGTACCGTCAGCATCGGCATCCAGCTTCACCGCGCAGGTGAAATCCCGAAAATCGTCCCTGTTACTGGAATACGTCCGGGAACCGTTTCCCGTAAACATAAGGACGGTGCCGTTCTCCATATCCAGGATGCTATCCGGGACCTCATTGCGCCTTTGCCCAAAAGCATACCACGAGGAAGCACCGCTTCCGCGGACAAACGTATTACGGGGGATGATCAGCGTATCGGTCAATCGAAAAACCCCCGGCGGGAAAAACAAACTCTTTCCTCTGGCTGCTCCCAGAGCCGAACGAACCGCTTCCGTATCGTCGGACATTCCGTCGCCTACTGCACCAAACCATGCAGCGTTAACGCTCCCGTCATGCAGTCGCTTAAAGCGGGCTCCGGCAACGGATGCAACAATCGTTCCGGTATTATCGGGAGAAGTGTTATCTGCAGGATCATATATGAAATGCCCCTCCTGTCCCGGGTCCGTAACGAAATAAATCAAATCCTCTCTCGGCTCCTCCATACCCCGGAGTTCAGCCAAGGTAACGGCAATGATATAACTCATGTTCATTAACAATGGTGGTTTGTTTTTGTCATCGTCTCCATAAACGGCATCGGTTACAGCCGGAGCGCCTTGACCAAAAGCCGTTCTCGCCAATGGACCTTTCAGAAAATGCTCAGCTGCCAATGCCGCCCCCGCAAATCCGAGGGCGGACAGCATACTGCGCCTGCTCATTGGACGGTCCATCAGCGGCTGCTGCGTACGTTCACCTTGGACGTCATCACTTTCATGTCGAATGCTCATCATCGATCCCCCCATCATTCATCTTCTTAAACCTTGACGGTTTGCAGCCAAACCTCCATCGCCTTTTTAGCCTCGAGTGTGGTAACGCCGCTGGATCTCACCGTCGATCCCATGGGCACGCCTTGAAGAGCGGCCAGCATTTTCGCCGAGGAGGGGTAACCGAATCGGAGCAGCGCGTCGAGATATACAAGCTCCCTGTGAAGCTTCTCCGCATGGGCCGATCCTAGCGAAGCCGTCCTCCAGAAGTCTAAAACAGAGCCTGCTCCGGCAGCCGAAACGATGGCCATGATACCCTTAGCTCCTTGACGAATGGCTTCCAGCATGAACGGGGTGTTCGCCTGGTAAACAATCGTACCTTGAGCCACCTCGATCTTACCCATTATGCCTTCCATCGTACAGGTTGTGTCCTTGATCCCGATCACGCTGCCAGTATCCGTTAACCTGGAATAGACCCAGGGTTCTATTGCATAGGGCTCCACCAAGGGCCACTCATAGAGTATGACCGGACATTCCGCTATATCGGCCAGCCCCGCGAAGTGATCCGCGAGCTTGCCTTGGTCGACCCCCATGCCGGCCGGGGGGACAAGAACGACGCCCGCAAGCCCCGTATCCATCACTTGCTTCAGCTCTTCCTGCTGCAGCTTCGGAGCCTCAAGATTGCCCGTAGCCACAACCGGGGTGTTCCCCGCCAGCTTCACAGCCCTTCGCATCAGCTCCAACCGTTCCGTTAATGTCAGCCATTTCATTTCGCTGCTGCCGCATACGGCAAACAAGCCTTGGGGCCGGAAGGACAGCTGCCACTCCACGTAGCGTTCATAAGCCTCCCAATCGATGCTTCCGTCCTCGTGAAACGGGGTTAGCAGTAGGGAGAAGACACCCTCGAACTTCTTGGTTAACTCCGCTTTTTTGGTCAAAGCCCATATCCTCCTATCCATATACGAGAGATCGAAAATTCCGAATGTTGTGGAACGTAATCAAGTTCCCATTATGCGCATCCTTGGCTCTGGCATCGCCCGATCGGCTGGCAATGAGCAGATCTTCCCCGTCGATGGCCATGCTGGCATAATGCCGCGACTGCTTCGGCGAGGCTCCGATCGACACGATAGCCGCAAAACACCAGTCGATGCAATTCGTTGAGTAATGGAGCTGAAGACGGTGCCGCTCGTTGTTCGGCAGATCGAAGCGCTCCGCCGGCAGGCGCTCCTTGCGCGTCATGCTGTCTGTGGACTGCGAGCTGAGCAGCCAATACAACCTGCTCACCTCGTCAAATAACAGATGAAACTTCATTTGCCCTCCGGGGCACGGGACAAACACTGCTCGTTTGCCGGAAGGCGTCGTCTCCAGCATCGTTGTCATTGTGCCGTCGTCGTTCTCCACTACTTTGGCGATGGCGGCAAAACCGGTACCTCCCGTATGAGCTCTCGCCCACAGATGAAACGTCCTGCCCTCGGGATCATACCAGTAATGGTCAGGATCGGTGAATTGAACGACGTTCGTTTCCAGCCAGCCGACGGGCGGGCAATTCAACTGACCCTTGAGGTAATCCGAATTTTCGGTGAAAAAGGGGACGCCAAAATAATCGAGACGATCCGACGGAAAGGCATCGACGGCTGTTAAGCGGGAAGCGTAAGTCCAGCTGACCGGCTCCAGCAGGTCTGCGTCTTCCCGTGCCCGCATGAGGACCGGCTGGATTTCACTAACCGGCCACACCGTCATGTCATGCTGCCGAATATCCTCCATAACCAGGTATACATTCCCCTTGGCATAATGGACATTGCAAGGAGCCTGGTGCCAATCCCCTTCATCGGTCAGCTGGACCGGCTCGGACCAGGTAAGCCCCCCGTTATCGGATCGGATGATCATCAGATTGACGCAGTGCCCTAGAATGTAAAGTGCTCCTCCGGCCAGAAAGGGGCGTGCATGCATAAAGGGGAAGTCATGCGTATGCTGCCAAGTACGCCCTTTGTCGTCCGACACAAACACTTTCCCTTGCGTAATAAACCCTTTGCGTGAACCTTTCGGCCCCGGAAGATCGGGGACTCCCTTTCCTCCGAGATCCATTGTTAATACGAGTCGTCCGCCTGGCAGATTAATAATAGCAGGCGAGTAACAATAAACGGACTGTGGATCCGGCGACTCGAATACGGTGACATAATCATCGGCACACGGCCTAATCCTGTGCGCGGTTTCTTCCATGTTCAAGCGGTTACCCTCCCGATTCGGTTGTTATATGGGGCAGTAGCTTAACGCACGCTGCCGCCCCCTTTGATGTCAACTACGGATATAACGGTCATATGCCTGCTGTTTGATTTCGATCATTTCATCCAATCCCATTCGCTTTAAATCTTCTACGTATTTGTCCCATTCAGCTTCAATGCCGCCTTCCACGATCCATTTAGCTTCCATTTTGCGGACATACGTCATGATGTCGGTTGCCAGTACGCCAAGACGTTTGTTCTCTTCCGCCGTCATATACAAATTAGGGTACGTCCGATCCTCCGGAACGATATAAGGCTTATAAATTTCATAAAATCCGTTGCGCAGCTTATCGCTTTCGCTCTTCTCCAGCTTTTGCAGCCATTCGCTTGAGACCAGAAGCGGGAAGGCCGTCGAAGGCGTCGTGCTGCCGATCCAAGTGGAGATATCCATTCCGTCCTGAGGCGGCACGATTTCAATCTTGCCGTCCGACTTCTCCTTCAGATGGGTACCAAAGGGACCGTATTTAAACTGCATCGCCGATTTCGGATCGTTCAATGTGTCCACCAAACGCATCGTCGCTTCGGGGTACGGGTTGTTCTTCGTAATCGAGAAGAAGTTGAGAATGATCCGGTTGTCCTGCCTTCTCCACAGTTGGTGACCCTCCGGTCCTTTCAGCGGAGGCATCGCCACGTATTCATGAACTCTGTCCCCCAGCTCATACGTTCCGTTAAAAGAGGCGATCAAACCGACCTTTGGCGTTTCGTCCTTCGTCTTGGATAGCATCTGTTTGGCATCCTGGGTAAAGGATTCCTGATCCAACAGCCCTTCCTCGTATAAGCGGTTCAGGAACGCGATTGCCATCTTGTACTCCGGAATGGCCGGCTCGAACACCACCTTTTTATCCTTGACGGAGAAGCCGGTAAGCGCATCGGCAAGCCCAAACGCCCCAAACAGCTCATAGTACCCATTCGTCGTCGTGTTGTGACGGAAGGTTGACGGGATTTCATCCGCTTCGCCGTTCCCGTTCGGATCTTGCTCTTTGAACGCCTTTAGCACTGCAATCAATTCATCCGGCGTTGTCGGCACTTCAAGGCCGAGTTTATCCAGCCACGTTTTATTCAACAGAAATGTGTTCCGATATTGAAAATGGGCCTGATCTTCAAACCACGGGATGGAATATATGTGTCCGTCCGGCGCCGTAGCCATCCGCCGTACTTGCGGATTCTCATCCAAAATTTTCTTGATGTTCGGCGCGTATTTGTCGATCAAATCCTCCAAGGGAATCAGAACGCCCTCCGTTCCGTAATCCACCACATCCTGTGTCGTCAGCCCGTTGAAAAATGCGTCCGGGAATTCTCCGCTGGCCAGAATTAAATTTTTCTTCTCGGTCCAGCTCTCAGACGGGATCTGTTCCCACTCGACATCGATATTCGTTTTTTCCTCCAGGTCCTGCACCAGCACCATTTCGTTATAATCCTTGTGATAATGCTGTTTGACAACCGGAATCCGGATGCGGATCTCTTCATTTACGACCGGAAGTCCCGTTTCGTTGAAATTCGCTTCGGTGCTTGGCGCCTGTGCACCTTCCTTTGCTTCATTTCCGCTGCTGCAGCCCGCCAGAAGAAGAGCCGCCGCCACCGCGTATGCCGTAGACCTCGCCATCCATCGTTTCAAGATAACCACCCTTTCGTGATCTTTGGATTAGCCTTTCAAAGAACCAATCATGACACCTTTCACAAAATACTTCTGAACCATCGGATACAGGATGAGCACAGGAATGCTGGCTACGATGATGACCCCGTATTTGATGGATTCCGACAAGCTGTTGCTGGCACCGAGATCCAGGTTCATTAGTTCCTGCACCTCGTTCTGGATGAGTATGTTCCGCAGGACCAGCTGAAGCGGGTACTGAGCTTCATTCCTTAAATAGATCAGCGCGCTGAAGAACGAATTCCAATGGCTTACCCCGTAAAACAGGACTAGAACGGCCAGAATGGATTTTGATAATGGAAGCGCCACTTGCAGAAAAAACTTGAAATCCGAGCAGCCGTCCATGGCTGCCGCCTCCCGGAGTTCATCCGGAATGTTGTGTTGGAAGAAGGTACGGGTAATAATCAGATTCCAGACACTGACGGCCCCTGGTAATATCAAAGCCCACATGGAATTCATCAAGCCCAAAGATTTAACCAGCAGGTAGGTCGGAATAAGCCCTCCGCTGAAAAACATGGTGAACGTAATGAGAAACATGAACAGATTCCGGCCGTACATGTCTTTGCGGGACAGGGGGTAAGCCCCCGTAACGGTTATGGCTACATTGACCGCAGTCCCGACCGTCATGTAAACGAGCGTATTTTTGTATCCGACCCATATCGTCTGGTTCTCCATTATCCTCTGATACCCCTCAAGGGTAAAATCGACAGGAAACAGCCATACCTTGCCCCCGCTTACGCTAATCGGATCACTTACAGATGCGATGATAATAAAATACAATGGATATAGGATCACAATGAGCAGCAGCGTAAGAAACGCATAGTTGAATAAATCGAACACTCTATCCGCCCTTGATCTGGAATGCATGTCGGAGCTCCTCCTTTCTACCAAAGACTCGTTTCGGTCTGTTTTTTGGCGATCCGGTTGACGGTGACGAGCAGGATAAAATTCACGATGGAATCGAACAAGCCTACCGCCGCCGAGAAGCTGTATTGGGTACCCAGCAGCCCTGTCTTATACACATAGGTCGATATCACTTCCGACGAGTCCAGATTCAAGGAGTTCTGCATCAAAAAGGTCTTCTCGAAACCGACCGTCATGATCGAACCCAGCTGCAGGATGAGTACAATGATGATTGTCGGCAGGATCGAGGGGATGTCGATGTAGCGTATTCGCTGCAGTTTAGTCGCCCCATCGATGATGGCGGCTTCATGAAGCCCCGGATCCACCCCTGCCAATGCAGCCAAATAGATGATCGCCCCCCAGCCTGCCCCCTGCCATACGCCAGAAAGAACATGCAGTGTCTTGAACCATTCCGGCGAGCCGAGAAAAAAGACAGGATCCCCTCCCAAACCAACGATAAGATGATTGATCAATCCGCTGCCCGGGGACAGAAAAATCGTCAGCATCCCCACAATGACAACCGTCGATACAAAGTGAGGCGCATAGGTTACGGTCTGGACAAACCGTTTAAAACGGCGACTGGACAGTTGGTTGAGCAGAAGCGCAAGCAGGATTGGTATCGGAAATCCTAGAGCCAACCCGTATAAACTCAAGCCCAGTGTATTTTTGATTAAAGTCCAGAACTGGAAGGAATTAAAAAAACGCTCGAAGTGTTCCAAACCGACCCAAGGACTTCCGATAATTCCCCTTGTCGCCAAAAAGTCTTTAAACGCGATCTGCACGCCGTACATCGGTATATATTGAAAAATCACGAAGTACGCAAGCGTAGGTAAAAACAATAGGTACAGCTGGTAATGCACTCTGATTTTTCGCAGAAACAGCTTCATCCGTCGTATCACCCCCTCTCTGTACACAACATAAAGGGAACGGCGGGAGGTGTAAATTTACCGTTTATGTACAGGATAAACGGGATGTGACAACGGAGTTGACGGCTTCTGCCGCCGATTGACGAACGGCATTGATCAAATATGACCTGCATATGCAAACGTTTACAATTATTTATGCTTCATAGTACGGTAATCGCCTGGCGTCATGCCTTCCTGCTCCTTGAATTTTCTAATAAATCCGGAGACGCTTCCGTATCCAATTTGGTCTACCAGTTCCTGCAGATTCCCTTCCCCATGCGTTAACAGCTCCTTCGCCTTTTCCATGCGCAGCCGGTTCACATAATGAGAGATGGTGAAGCCTGTCTGTTCCTTGAAATAGCGGCTCAAATACGAGGCGGACATCCCCAGCTCATCCGCCAGAGTTTGCACCGAGAATTGCGTAGATCCAAAATTATCCCCGATATACTGCTTCATTTTCTCCACTGGTTCCCTATTTCCGCTCTCCTTTCGTTCGCTTATAATTCGGCGGATATCCGCGGAGATGTCCTTTACCAATTCGATCAGGTCATCCACGGTTTCAAATTCCGTCAGTTTCACCACATCCGGATACCTCTCAGCCAGCGCCTCTTCATCAAGTTCCATGTCCTCCAGAATAGCCAGGATCACGTTGATCAGATCAAAACAAATGCACTTGACCATAAATAACGGAAGCTGCTCTTTACGAATCCGATCGATCAGTTGACGAAGAAACGCATCAATGCCGCTGGTGTCGCTTTGGTAGATGAACTGCTTCAGGCGGTTCCATTGGCTCTTCGAATAACCGTTCCGGTTCGTCTCGGCTTCAGAAACGGCTTCGCGGAAAAAAATCAGGCTTCCCTTCCCCTTAATCAGTCTGTAATTTAGCGCTCCGCAGGCTTCGATATAAGATTTGCCCAGCTCCTCCAGCTTTACGTAAGAGTTACCGACCCCGATGGTAACGTCCATGCCGAGTGAACGGCTAAGGGTCTCATGGGTAATCTTCAGCAGCATCTCCATCGTTTCAACAGCTTCGTCTGTTCCCATTACCAATACGAGCTGCTCGGCTTCGAGCCCCTCGATACCGAAAACCTCCGTTCCCTGAGGGAGAGCTTCACACCATCCGTCCGGCAGTCCTGCAACCGACAGGTGTCCGTGATTTTTCGGAAAAAGAAGCACCATGACGGTATAAAACACGCTCTCTAATCGGAGCCCTGCCAGCTCTCCTTTTCCGCGCAGATCATCTTTGCTTTTGTATTCGCCTTTAAGCAGGTTCAGGATCAGATAATACTTGAGCGCTGGACGGCTTCTTTCAATTTTCCGGTTCAATTCATCGTTGTTCTCCGACATCACATCCAGCGCTGATCGAATCGATTCAATCTCGCCAAGCCTACTCCCCGGGGGAATGTTCACTTTACTGTCGGCAAGCCGCTTCAGCATCCGGATCGGCTTATAGTTCATATGGGTGGCAAAGAAAATAAGAATGCTTCCGACCAGCACAAGCAGCAGCAACCCGTAAAATGTCCTGCTTTTGGCCTGCTCCACCTTTAGCATGACCGTATCCTTGTCCACCAGCGCGATATAGGTCCAGCCGAACTTGGCGGATTCATCCTGAAACACGAAATATTCACGCTCTTCAAAATTCAGCGTGCCTTGACCCTCGCTGTTTGCTTGCAAACGTTCCAGCAGGATTTCGGCTTTGCCGGGATCCATGCTCTGGGAAGAGGTGATCAGATCCCCCTTCTCGTCCAAAATGAGCGTGTTGCTCCATGCATCCTCAAACTTCTTTTTAATTAATTCCTTAAACCGGTTTTCATTGATCAAGTATATAACCGTACCAAACGAATCGGATGGATTCGGGCCGATCGGCATCACGTAGGTAATATAGCGTTCACGGCCACCAACCGCTGTTCGTACATCTTCGGATTTCCGTACATGGGGAACGACTGCTTCGTTAATGTCCCGATAGAATTGCTCCGGCTCCCAGTTTTCGAATGTATAGATTTTGTCCGTGAATTCGGCTGCGTCGTAAGTGCTGTATGGGGAATATACTTTATGATGTCCATGGAAATATAACAGGAAATTGGAGATGAAGGTGTTGGCGCTGACATAATTTCGCAGCTGGGAGATGGTGTCAAGTTCGGTAAACGGATTTTTCGTCACCTGGTAAGGGGTTAGGCGGGTGTTGCCCGAGATATGGAAGGCGATGTTGTGAAGCTCGGTCATCTTGACGTCCACATTCTCCTTCACCTGGGAGAGCAGATTTAAATTGCCCCGGGTTACTTCGTCTTCCAGCAGCTGAATGAAATACTGGTATACAAAAAAACCGACCATCATGACCGGAAGCAGCAATATGACCACATACGTAACGACGTATTTGTACAACAGTTTGGAATTAAACCGACTTAAGCCCATTTGCATTCCCCCTTTATCATCTGTAGGATTTATTTTCATTGTAAGTAAATTATCGCATATGTAAATGCTCCGGCGCTGTCCATAAAACGGCGATAATGATTGGGGCAGGTTTGAAATGATGCTCACCGCGGAAGAAAACCGCTTGTCCATAACGCCTCAACAAGATGCACCTATCCTCTGCACAACTCGTGAAGAGCCAAGCTTTAGATAGATGCAACGAGCCATCATGGCTTAACCGTTCTTGAAAATATTTCAACACGCCGCTTCTTCCTACCGTTTCTGCTTGTAAAACTCATGATACAGCTTCATCAATGCCCGCTTCTCAATCCGTGACACATAGCTGCGCGATATGCCGAGTTCCTTGGCGATCTCCCGCTGCGTCCGTTCTTCTCCACCCGCTTCCAGCCCAAAACGACCAATAACGACTTCCTTCTCCCGGTCGTCCAATATATCGAGGTTCCGATAGATCTTACTCTTCTCAATCTTTAACTGCACGGCGTCCACGATATCATCCGCTTCTGTCCCGAGGATATCGATCAGTGTAATCTCGTTCCCCTCTTTGTCCGTTCCGATCGGATCATGGAGGGATACGTCCTTGCGGGTTTTCTTGAGTGAACGCAAATGCATCAGTATTTCATTTTCTATGCAACGGGCAGCAAATGTCGCCAGCTTCGTGCCTTTATTCGGCCTGAAGCTTTCAATCGCCTTGATGAGTCCTATCGTCCCGATGGAAATCAAATCTTCCAAATCCTCGCCGGTGTTATCAAACTTTTTGACGATGTGTGCGACCAGCCGAAGATTATGCTCAATCAGTTTATTCCGCGACTGAGGATCGCCTTCGGCCATTCGCTGCAGATGTTTAGCTTCCTCTTCCTCGGTCAGAGGCTGGGGAAACGCGTTGTTTTTCACGTACGAAACGAGCAGGGTCAACTCTTTTATGAACAAAGCAATTGCGGTAAACAATCCAGGCACTTTGGGACACCTCCTGCGAAGTTACAATGCAACCGGCCCTTATCGCGCTCGGTCTCTCGGTCTTCTCATTGTATGTAGGCAACGGCCCAGAAGTGCCTGTACGCGGGAAAGTGATTCGCAAAAACGTTTGCCGATTCCTCAACCAAGCAGCGAACAACAGCGACAAAGAGTCACCCCCTTCAATACATACTAATATATCATGTTATGTATCAGGCCATAACGACCCATGAATTGCTTTTGCCGCCACGGGATGTTTCTAATTTAAATTCATGCTTTTATCTCAAATCAATCATTCAATATCCGGCATGTCCACATCAAAACGAGGAAAGTTGACTTCTGGCAAATATACAATTAAGAACCGGCAGCATGACCGGCAAGATATTCATTGCATCCATATAATATAACAGCCATAATTTTAATTAAAATAATATATTGACATTAAATTGGTATGTAATTATATTGAATGTAAGCGTTTTATATAACGACCTACAAAATGATTAACAACCCTGAAGAATGGAAGGGAGCAGAGCTTACCATGTATACGTTGGACTATTTTTCTGTATTACATGATTTGAACCGCACGATCATCGAAGGTACCTCAGCTTATCCGAAGCTCGGACATATGTTTAGAAACATGCTGGACAATACCCTAAGTTCAACCATTCAACAACAGCCCGATGGTACCACCTTTGTCATTACCGGCGATATTCCGGCCATGTGGCTGAGGGATTCGGCTGCGCAAATCCGCCCCTTCCTCGTTCCGGCGGGCCAAGACGAGAAGCTGGCCGATTTGATCGAGGGGCTTGTACGCAGGCAAACAGAATTCATCCTGCTTGATCCATACGCCAATGCATTCAATGATTCGCCTTCCGGTCAAGGCCACCAGCACGACCGCACCGCCATGAATCCATGGCTATGGGAGCGCAAATATGAGATCGATTCGTTATGCTATCCCCTCCAGCTTGCTTACCTGTTATGGAAAGAAACCGGCAGGACCTCGCATCTGGATCAAACGTTCCATGCAGCCGCCAGGGTCATTCTGGACATCTGGCGAACCGAGCAGCATCATGAATCGAAATCGCCGTATTACTTCGAACGCTTCGATTGTCCTCCAAGCGACACGCTGCCTCGCGGCGGAAAAGGGGCTGAGGTGGCTTACACGGGAATGACCTGGTCCGGATTCCGCCCAAGCGACGACGCCTGCGCCTACGGATACCTCATACCGTCCAATATGTTCGCCGTCGTTGTGCTTGGTTATCTGGCGGAGATTTGCCGTGAAGTCCTGCGCGATTCCGAATTGGAAGCGGAGGCGGAGAAACTAGCCGATGAGATCCGTCATGGCATTGCGTCATACGGCGTGGTTGATCACCCCGAATATGGAAAAATTTATGCCTATGAAACGGACGGGATGGGAAACCATCTGCTGATGGATGATGCCAACGTTCCCAGCCTTTTGTCCATTCCGTATTTGGGCTATACAAGCGCTGATGACCCGGTCTATCAAAATACCCGCAGGTTCGTGCTGAGCCGCGCCAATCCGTACTATTATCAGGGCACTGCCGCTGCGGGCGTTGGAAGCCCCCATACGCCTGATCGTTATATCTGGCCGATTGCGCTGGCGATTCAAGGCTTGACGACTACCGATCGGGAAGAGAAATTTCGGCTGCTTCGGCTGATGGCGGATACCGATGCAGGCACCGGCATGATGCATGAAGGATTTCTGGTCGACGACCCTGCACGTTATACCCGCCCATGGTTTTCCTGGGCTAACATGATGTTTTGCGAGCTGATCATGGATTACTGCGGCATTCGAGTCAAAGCGAATGATATTGGAGGAGGTCATCGAGATCACCATGGGAACCAATAGGAAGCTTCGCGGCTGGGTCATCGGATATCTGTTCATTTTACCGTCCATTATCGGCTTCAGCGTTTTTGTCGCCTATCCCCTGTTGTCGTCCATGTATTACGCTTTGACAGAATGGAGCGGGTACGATTCCCCACGTTTTGTCGGCTTTGAGAACTTTAGATACCTCTTCACCGAGGATCCTGCTTTTTGGCCTTCGATCCGGGCAACGTTTTACTTCGTGATCCTAAGTGTTCCTTTATCGCTAATCCTAGGTTTGTTATTGGCCATGATGCTGAACAAAAACTTGACCGGCATCAAATGGTTCCGCACGATCTTTTATCTTCCCGTCGTCGTTCCCTCCATCGCCACGCTCACGTTGTGGCAATTTATTTATGAGCCGCAATACGGTCTGGCGAATTCGCTGCTAAGAGAGTTCGGACTGCCGCCGGGCACTTGGTTGACCAGCGAAACGACAGCGCTTCCATCCATCGTGTTAATCGGTTTATGGCAGGTCGGATCCAGTGTCATCATTTTTCTGAGCGGTCTGCAGTCGGTTCCCCAGGAAATGTATGAAGCGGCGGAAGTCGACGGCGCCTCCAGGTGGCGGATGTCGCTAAACATTACGCTGCCCATGATCACCCCGATCCTGTTCCTGCAGCTTATACTCGGCATCATCGGCGCATTCCAGGCGTTTAACCAGGTTCAGGTGCTGACCGGAGGCGGCCCGAACTTTTCCACCTCCCTGCTGAATTACAAAATCTATACCGACGCCTTCAATGGAAGAATGTTTGGTTATGCCATCGCGGAGGTGTGGGTACTGTTTGTCATCATCATGATTTTTACCGTGATTTCTTATCGGTACTCCAACCGGTTCGTTTATTACGAAAGCAATAAATAAGGGGGTAAGAAATGATGCAAGCGGAAGTACGGCCCAAACAACGAGGAAATTTGAATACAGCGGACATACGCGTAAAGCGAAGAGTACGGTTGAACTGGATAGACGCCATTCGTTTTATCTTATTGGCGATCGGCGCCATTGCGATGCTGTTCCCCCTCTTCTGGATGGTTACCATTGCGCTGAAGAGCAACAATGACGTGTTCAAAATTCCGCCCGAATGGTTTCCGCGGGAATTTCATTGGTCCAATTTTGTAACCGGAACAAAAGAAATCAACTTTTGGCAAACGTTTGGCAACTCCCTGTTTATCGCGATTACCTGCACAATCGGACAGATTATAAGCTCGGTACTGGTGGGCTACGGGCTCGCACGGCTCAAGTTCCCAGGACGTAAACTGTGGTTCTCGCTATTTGTAGGGAGCCTTATGCTTCCCGGATTTGTAGGCATGATCCCTATGTTTAACCTGTACACCAGCATTGGATGGTACGATTCCTGGCTGCCGATTATCGTGCCCGCCTTTTTTGGAAACGCCACGTTCTCGTTCCTGTTTGTCCAGTATATCAAAACGATCTCCGTTTCATTTGACGAGGCTGCCAAAATCGACGGAGCATCGGACCTTTATGTGCTGCTCAAGGTATTGGTGCCGATGTCCATGCCGGTCATCATGACCATGGTGATCTTTGCATTCCAAGGGGCATGGAATCAATATTTGGAACCTCTGCTCTATATTATCGATCCAAGCAAGTGGACGTTGTCGCTGGCGATGGCCACCTATACGGGCACCTATGCGACAGCCTGGAATCTGTTCATGGCCGCGGATTTAATTTATATCCTGCCGATGCTGCTGCTCTTCTTCTTTGGCCAGAAGTTTTTTATGCAGGGGCTCGGCTCCATGAATTCCGCGGGTTTAAAGTAAAGCTTCCGACCATTTGGGAGGTGATGCCGACCGGGATTGACTGAAGTAAAAAACAGGTGATGTTCAGTTCATTAAATTTACCATTGGGGAGGTCTTTCAATGAGACAGGGTGTTAGAAAGTGGGCCAGTGGAATCATCGCTTTACTGTTATTTTCAAGTCTGCTAGCCGCTTGCGGCGGCAACAGCGGCGGAAGCTCAAGTCCGGCGAGCCCCGGAAACACGCCATCCGGGGAAGATAACACCGGGTCCAAGAAACCCGTCGAAGTCACGATGATTACCTGGGAGTCGGCGGCCATGAACGAAAAAATCATGGCATCCATGAAAAAATTCGAAGAGGAAAACCCCGACATCAAAGTGAAACTCATCCCTACTCCATTGGACAATTACGGTGTCAAGATTAACGGAATGATCACGGCGAAGAAAGCGCCTGACATCTTCATGACCGGTAACGACATGCTGCTCGATAATGCCGGCAAAGGACTTCTCTATGACTGGACGGAGCTTGCAGCACAGGACAAAGCGTTCATGGAAGGCTTTTACGACGGCGTGGTAGACAGCTGGTACTATGAAGGCAAACTGGTCGGATTGCCAGGCCTCTTGAACACCTACGGCATTTTTTACAATAAAAAATCATTCCAGGATGCAGGCCTTCCGGAACCGAAAATCGGCTGGACCTACGATGAATTCTTCACGGCGATGGAGAAACTTTCGAGCAATCAGGGCGGTGTGCAGCAATTCGGTTATTACGCCCCCCTTGACCCTTTCCACGTCTCTCTCTATTCGGTTTCCGCCGGCGGTGCTCCCTTCGCTGATGCCATCATCAATCCAACGAAGGTGGAAATCAGCGACCCGTTCAGGGAAGGCGTCGAGAAATATAAGTCAGCCATTGCAAATGGCCATATGAATCCCCCGACCTTTGACTTAACCAATGCCATGAGTTCATTCAAACAAGGTAAAGTCCCGATGACCCTGCAGGGGCAGTGGGTAGCCGATGACTTGATCCGCACGGCTCCGAAAGAATTGGAATGGGGCTACGCTCCCATGCCGGTCGTAAACAGCCAGACCGAGATTTATGACGCCGTAGGCTGGTCCAGTCCGGCAACGCTCAAAAATCCGGAAGCGGTCTGGAAAGTGCTCAAGTACCTGGATTCCAAAATGTACGAGGAAGTCCTCCCTTCAACGCCGGTGGCTCCTGCAGCCTATCAAGCCTCTTCCGCTGCTTATTACGAAGCGCTGAAAACGGCCGGACATCCTGAAGTGGGCGAAGGCCTTGATCATATCCTGAAATCCCAGAATACGCAGCCGGTTCGTTTCCTGTCGACATGGGCAGGCAAAGCGTACCCGTTCATCGAAGCATCATGGAAAAACATTCTGATGGGCAAAGCCCCGATCACCGAACTGGATGTGATGGCCGAAAAAATCAATAAAGTGATTACGACCGGCAAGTAGGTAGTAACCGGGATCGCTAAACTCATGAAGCCGATCATGAATGGAATGGATCGGCTTCGATTTGAAAATAAAGGAGGAACATTCATGTCACTCAGATCAGGTCAACTATTCAAATTTCTGGCGGTGCCTCTGGCTATCGCGCTCATGCTCGGCTCCATGCCCGGCATCGGATCGTCCAAGGCCTACGCCTATACCGCATCGGATGGGGATACAGCGATGAGAGCATTTAACGATACATTCTGGGATCCAAACGCCAAGATGTTCTGGAAGGACTCCAAACGCGAAAAGCATCAGGACTTCTGGGTGGAAGCAGAGCTGTGGGAATTGGTCATGGATGCGTATCAGCATACATCCGATCCCGCCTTGAAAGCCGAGCTTAAAACGCAGATCGACGATGTTTATGACGGCACCGTTGCGAAGTACGGACAAGATTGGACGAATAATCCGTTCAATGACGATATTATGTGGTGGGCGATGGGAAGCGCCAGAGCCTATCAAATCACCGGGAACCCAAGATATTTGGAGGCCGCGAGAGATCATTTTGATTTTGTGTACGATACGCAGTGGGATGAAGAGTTCGCAAGCGGCGGCATTTGGTGGCTGAACAGCGAGCATAATACCAAAAATGCATGCATTAATTTCCCGGCGGCGCAAGCTGCACTTTATCTTTATGATATTACGAAAGATGAACATTATCTGAACGCGGCAACCAAAATATTCAGATGGGGCAAAACGATGCTGACGGACGGAAACGGAAAAGTGTTCGACCGGATCGAAATCGAGCATGGCGCGGTTCCGGATGCTACCCACTACAATCAGGGTACATACATCGGGTCGGCCGTCGGATTATATAAAGCGACCGGAAATGCCGTTTACCTCGATGACGCGGTCAAGGCCGCTAAATTCACCAAAAACCATCTGGTGGATTCAAACGGGGTGTTGAATTACGAAGGACCTAACGGAGATCTGAAAGGCGGCAAAACGATCCTGATGCGAAATCTGGCCCATCTGCAAAAGACGCTGGATGAAACCGGCCAATACCCGGAATTCAGCGCTGAATTCGACGAATGGCTTGCATTCAATGTCGAGATGGCCTGGAGCCACCGCAATTCGGATCATATCGTGGATGGGAACTGGGCGGGACAACTGCTGTCCGGAACCTATGAATCCTGGTCCTCAGCCGCTGCCGTTCAAGCTTTAAACGTGATCAAGCCAATGGAAGCGGAGCTTCGTTACGCCGTTAAAAACCCCTTCGAGAAAATCGAAGCGGAACGCTACAATATCGGGACCGGATTCGTTCTGGAAGGTGCGTTCGAAGGCTCGCTGCAATTAGGCGGAATCCAGCATGGCTCATATGCCGCTTACAAAAATGTGGATTTCGGATCAGAAGGCGCGATCGGCTTCATTGCCAGAGCGTCCAGCGGAACGGGCGGAGGTAACATCGAGATCCGGCTTGATTCCAAGGACGGCCCCAAAGTCGGGACGTTGAACGTAGAGGGAACGGGCGACTGGAATCGTTATATCGATGCCGTCACCCTCCTTAAGGATGACCAAGGAGCGCCAAGCACCATTACTGGCGTCCATGATCTGTATCTTGTCTTCACCAAGACGAATGACGATTATCTATTCAATTTAAACTGGATTCAATTTACGACCACGGATCCGACGGAAACTGACGCCTATGCCAAACTGAAGGCCGGAAATTATGACAGCAGCGAAGGACTTAGCAAGCATGCCGAATTCGGGTATTTGGACGGAATCCATCACAATGCCTATGCCTCTTATGAAGGAATTGATTTTGGATCCGGCGCGGCTGGTATCACTGTTCATGTGGCGAGCGGCAATCAAGGCGGAACGATCGAGGTTAAATTGGACAGTCTGGATGGACCTACCGCAGGTGTCGTTCAGATTCCAGCGCTGGGAAGCTGGGATAACTGGGTCGATATCATGGCGAATATCGATGACAGCTTGGCTGTAGGCGTTCATGACGTATACCTGGTTTTCAAGGGAGCAAACGGCAGCGACTATCCTCTCAATCTGGAGTGGTTCACCTTTACCACCATGAAAGGAAAAGCAAGGGATGCTTCCGGCAAGCTGGAAGCTGAAAACTATACGAACGGGGTAGGCTTCGGCAGAGAAACCGGCGGCGGGGAAACTTACCTGGCCGGAATGTTTGGTCCGAATAACCCTTATGCCATGTACAACTATATCGATTTTGGCAGCGAAAGCCCTACGCAATTCCATGTCAACGCAGCCAGCGCCACGGCTGGCGGGACGGTCGAGGTCAGACTGGACAGTCTGGGCGGTCCGGTCATTGCAACAGCCACCGTCTCAGGGACCGGAGGTTGGCAGAATTTCAAAGTTTTCTCGACGGATGTTACTGCCCCTGTAACGGGAAAACATATTGTATTCCTGTCTTTTAAAGGCGGAGACTGGTTATATAATTTTGATAAATTCACATTTGGCGATCCGGCCGTATTTACAGAGACTCCACCTCCTCCTATACCAGAAGAGGACCATATTGCTCCCGGGGAGGTAGAGAATGTTCAGGCGAAGCGCGGCGAGGGCAGCATCACGCTGACTTGGGATGGTCCCTATGATATCGATGCTCAAAAAGTGCAAATTACGCTGCGGAGCGATGGACAGCAGGTCGGCGACGTCATCGAGGTGAATCGGGGAATTCAAACAGCGGTGATACAGGGAATCGAGGCGGGCAAGGATTACTCGCTCTTCATCCGATCCGTTGATCGGTCCGGGAATGTTTCGCAGGGAGTCACCATCGAGGTTACCGATTCTCCTTCCTTCTCTCTGACCGCCCATGGAAAGAGCTTGGAAGATGGCGATGCTTTGGAGGATTATATGGTCCTCAGCTTCAAAATCATGGACACTTCCGCCATTCGATTTGCCGAAATAACCATCAACGGCAAAGCCTATACGCTGGATCCATTGACCAAGAATGCCATCGACATCGATCTGGCAGGGAATTTGGGCGACATAACGGCAACCGTTACGACTGAAGATCGGTCCGGTAACAAGCTTCAGAAAACAATCCAGTTCCAAGTCATCACGAGCGTGCATTCCATGAAGCAATTAATCGCCCGATTCGCGGATTCAGGGGATGTACGCGGAGCGATCATTCCTCAGCTGACCAACGCACTTAACCAGGTACAGCATCATCTGGATAAGGGAAGACGGGATCAGGCCGTCAAGCATATGCTGAATTTCACCAAGCACCTGAATAAGGAGGCGATGGGGCGTAACGTCAGTGATCAAGCCAAGACAGCATTGAATACCGATGCTGAGTTCCTGCTCCAAGATTGGCTGGCTGGCTTGAAGTAAACAAAATACGCTAAAGCCGCAACCATGCTAACATATAAAAAAAGTGACTCCTGATGATTTGGGAGTCACTTTTTTCTTTATTTTAGCTGCACCCATAATATCTTGCGGTCCATACGCGCAAGGCCTGTCACACGTAGTACTGATAAGCAGGGGCTAGGTAGGATAGACAGCCTTCACAAGTCCGGGCTGCTTAGCCGTTCAAACAACCAGTCGTACGAATACCGGCCGCTAATTTCGTGTGCTCCGGGGAACAGATCGGTTCGCAGCCTCTCCTCCGCACCGGTGCGCCGATATATTTCCCTGAGCTCATGAGCTGCTGCTTCAAAGCCGGCAGCAGGAAATATCCGATCATGGGTTCCAGACTCCAGAAACAATGGCCTGGGACAGATCAGTCCCAACCATTCCGGAAGCTCGGCGTGGTTCAGGATGCCGGGGATGTAATTGCATACACAGTGCTGCATCGCCATAATGCTGTCCTTAAAAGTATTAGGGTACCCGGCAAGCACGGCAGCCCGTATTCGTTCATCCAGCGCCGCGCTCAAAAACGAGATTAGCCCGCCTCCCGAAAAACCCATGATGCCGATTTGGTCAGCCTGAACCTCAGGACGCTCGGCCACATACTCCAATGCCTTTAGCGTCTCGGCTACGCGGAGACCGGCGAGTGTCTTGCCATGCATCATGAGCCCGGTGGACAGCCGGTGGCAGGAGTTCGGGGCATCCGGATTCCGCGCGAGATCCGCATCAAGGCGCCGCTCACCGAAACCGGCAACATCCGGAGCGATCACCACCATGCCTCGTCGTACCAACTGGACAGCAAAATGCCGATGTATACCAGATGTATCGGGATCGCTTGATCCGTCCTGCCTCAGCCCGACAATTTCCCTGCTTCCATAGCCATGACCATGAACGGCGACGGCTGCCGGCATCGGCTTCATCTGATCCCCTTCCGGAATTAATACATATGCCGCAAAGGACACGCCCGGTATGGCGGATAGCTCTACCCTCTCCCGAATATATCCGTCACACCGCTCCTGCTCAAGCAGTACAGGTTTGTGCCCTTCATTGGCTTCGAATTCGCCGATCAATTGCCGAAGCGTCTGCTTCAAATGCCCCTTGCGCTCTTCAGCACTCATGGAAACCTGCCTGTCTTTCGTTCGTCCCATTGCTTCGTTATACATGGATTCCAGCAAAGCATCCGCGCGCCACATCCCGTATTCACCGCCTTCCATTTACTCCCTGTTTTTAGACAAGGTGTTCCGCTGGATCGGATCACGCATTTCACCTGTATATCTGGGTATCAAGGCCCCATATTCACCAGGACGGCTTCGGGCCCTGTCGGTCTCCGGCTTCCCCCTTTGGGCTCCATGCTGACGACAATCCGCTTCGCTTTCTCTGCTCCGTAACCGTAATAATAGCTCTTTCCCTGCGGGCCCTGTACTAGCATAAAACCCGCGCTCGACAGCCGATCCTCATCCTGAAGCCACACCTGATAGTCTTTCTCCTCCAAGGAATGCAGGCCATTGACAACGATCAGCATTTCTCCCGAGCCGCGTTTCAACCATACTGAGCCGCTGCCGTAGAAAGGTTCAATCGGCTGTATGACATACCGCTCGGTATCCTCGCTTTGCATATCGGCAATGCGCTGGCTCACCGCATGTTCGAAGGCCGCATGAGTCTGCCCCTCGTTTCCCTTCATGATGAATAAACCCGCAATCAACAGAATGAGCAGCGCTCCCGACAACGCCTGCAGGACAACGTGCTTTTTGATTCGGAGTCGGCCTTGGATTGACCGTATATAAGCCGCACGCATGAGCCTGCTGCGCACCCGGCTTTGAGGCATAGGATCATCAGAGAATTTATTCTTATTCGTTGACTCACCAAAGGCCATTCCCGCGCCTGCCGGCTGTGTCGATCTGACGAGTGGTTCTCCATGATCACAGCCTCGATCCAGCTGTGACTCATGTTCATCGACAGGATAAGAAGGCATGACGAGATCTACAGCCCCCATTAGCTTCGCCCATTCCGCCGCTGTGCCGGAACATATCTCACATTCTTTAAGATGTCGCTCGATATTCATGCTCTCCGCGTACGGCAATCGCTTCATAACGTAATCAACAAGCTTTTCCTCGGGGTATAACGAGCAGTCAACGTTGTCTTGAGCGAGAAACTCATGGTCTTGCCTTGAATGTTTCATGCTGCGAGCTCCCCCCTTCCTTCCCGCTCATCGCATCCAGCCGCCGCCTGACATTGTGGATGCCGTACCGGATTAAAGATTTGACGGTTCCGACAGGCCGGTTTAACAATTCCGCCATTTCCCGGTGGGAGCGCTGCTCGACATAACTCCCGTAAACCGCCATCCTCTGAAGGGGCGGAATCCCCTGAAGCGCCTCCTTTACCTGCTCCAGCTCCACCCGGCGCAAGGCGGCCAACTCTACCGATTCCTGACCTTCGCTCCATACCGTTTCCGGCAGAGCCTCTTCCATCCATTCGGCTTCAGCCATACGCTGCCGTTTGCGCAGCCGATCCATCGCCCTGCACCGTGTTCTCACGGCCAGCCAAGCCTCAACGCTGCCACGTGCGGGATCATACTGATCCGCCTTATGCAGCACTTCCATGAAGATATCCTGGCATAGTTCCTCCGCCTCGGCCGGATCCTTGGTCATCTGCAAAGCCAGCCGGTAAACCAGGCGGGCATGGGTATCATAGAAGCGCCGGAACGCTGTGGCCGAACCTTCTGCAATCTCCTCCAGCCACATCGCAGAATGATCGTTCATCCCCGAACTCCTCCTTACCTGTTCTCCTCTCACACATCATGATGGCCTGCCTGCGCACGGCCATTTTCGATCAATATTTTAGCAAACGCTCCTTGTCTTTTGAATAAATTGGGTCACTTTTCAGCTTCCTTTAATGAATTTTTTAGGTAATTTTAATCTTTCCGATAAATCCAAACCCGGTGCTTCCAACGTACTCATTATGAATCAATAAATTAGGAGGGGTAGTGTCATGAAATTGCTTAGAAAGAGAGCCAAGCAGCTGAACCTGCTGCTCTTGTTCATCCTGGGTACTTACTTGTTAAGTGGAGGAAATACCGCGTTCGCCGCCGGGGAAATCACCTTGTACACGCCTTACACCTCGATTTCCGTTCCACCGGGGGAAGTCATCAATTATCCCCTTGAAGTCAAAAACAATACGAGCGGCGTCATTACGGTCCCGCTCCAAATCAACAGCCTGCCGAGCGGCTGGAGCACCAAGCTTAACGGCGGAGGCTGGCAGCTGAAAGAAGTGTCCGTGAAGCCGGGCGAATCGGAATCGGTGTCCTTGGAGGTTACCGTACCGCTTAAAGTAGATAAAGGCTCCTATCGGTTTCAAGTAACGGCGGGATCCATGGCCAGTCTGCCTTTAACCGTGGATATCACGGAAAAAGGAACCTATCAAACAGAGCTCACAACCGATCAAGCCAATCTGGAGGGGCATGCCGATTCCACGTTTACCTACACGGTGAATCTGCAAAACCGAACCGCCAATAAACAAAACTATGCCCTTCAGGCCGATGCTCAGGCCGGTTGGGACGTTACATTCACCTCAGGCGGCAAGCAGGTATCCTCCGTCGAAATCGAAGCGGGTGCAAGCCAATCTATCACCGTCGATATCAAACCGCCTGCCGAAGTGACGGAAGGCTCCTTCTCCATTCCGATCCGTGCCTCCAATTCATCGACATCCTCCGAGCTTGCGCTGGAGGCCGTCATTACGGGATCTTATGGGCTGGAGCTTACAACACCAAGCGGTTTGCTCAGTACAAACGTCAATGCGGGCGGCAGCAAAACCATTGAGCTGCTGGTCAAGAATACGGGGACCGCATCTCTCTCGGATATTAATCTTAGCTCCGATACGCCGGTGGACTGGGAAGTAAGCTTCAACCCGAAAACGATCGAAAATCTGCCCGCAGGCAAATCCACAACGGTTGAGGCCAAACTGACTTCAAGCGACAAAGCCATTGCGGGTGATTATGTCACCAGCCTGAAGGCCGCCGCGGCTGAAGCAAGTTCCGACGCCCAATTCCGCGTTGCCGTCAAAGGCTCCATGCTGTGGGGCTGGATCGGCGTGCTTGTCATTGTTGCTATTCTGGGAGGCATCTATGTTCTCATTCGTAAATACGGAAGGAGATAACCATGATGGATACGGTCATTGACATTCACGAATTAACGAAGAGCTACAACGAAACGAAGGCGGTAGACCGTTTATCCCTCCAAATTAAACGCGGCGAGATCTTCGGTCTGCTCGGCCCGAACGGTGCGGGCAAGTCCACCACGATCCTGATGCTGCTCGGACTCAGCGAACCGGATTCAGGAACGATTAACGTGCTCGGCATCAATCCGACAAGAGAACCGATCCCGGTCAAGCGGCGGGTCGGATACCTGCCTGATGACGTCGGCTTTCACGAGGACCGAACTGGATTGGAGAACCTGATGCTAACGGCCCGGCTGAATCGAATCCCCGATTCCCAAGCCCGGGAAAGGGCACTGGAGCTGTTGGAGCAAGTCGGGCTCACGCAGGCAGCCCATAAGAAGACAGGAGCCTATTCCCGCGGGATGCGGCAGCGGCTCGGACTCGCGGACGTCTTGATGAAATCCCCGGAGATTATCATCCTCGATGAACCGACCTTGGGCATCGATCCAACAGGAATGGAGGAGCTGCTGCGTTTGATCCGGAAGCTAAGCCGTGAGCAGGGCCTTACCGTACTGCTATCGTCCCACCAACTGCACCAGGTTCAGCAGATTTGCGACCGCGTCGGCCTGTTCGTGCGGGGACGGCTTCTCGCCGAAGGGGATGTCGAGGGGCTGTCCCGGACCCTGTTCGCCGATGATCCGATTATGATCACGGTGGAGCTGGATGAGCTGCGGCCCGAATTGCGTGATGAGATCAGCGCTATCGAAGGGGTTCACCTGATCGAGGTTCCGGCTGTCGAAAGCGATCCGGCTGAACATGCGGACACCCGGATCAGAGACCTTCCAGCTAAGATTCTGATCCGGGCCGATAAGGATTGCAGCCCTGAAATTGCCCGAACGGTTGTGAATGCAGGTGTCCAGCTATTCTCGCTGAACCGCCAGCAGTACGGTTTGGATGAAATCTACCACCGTTATTTTGCAGGAGGTGATGAGCATGGCAGAGCGAAGAGCGCCGAGCGTACAGGATAAGCTGGCTGACATTGGCCGCCGGCTGCAGTCCTACTCTGAAAACTTCAAAAAAACATTTTCCAAGCGAACCAACACGCCCGGTCAATCAGCGACAGGAGAATTAGTCAAATCGACCACGCCTTCTGCTTTCGGCGTGCTGGTCCGCAAAGAGATCGCGGACCATATCCGGAGCTGGCGCTTCATATTACTGCTGGGCATCATTGCCTTAACCTGCGTGGCTTCGCTTTATACGGCTATGAACAGCATCCGGGAAGCTCTCGGCTCGGAGAACGGGGTCGATGATTTTGTCATCCTGAAGCTGTTCACCCTCTCGGACGGAACCCTTCCGACCTTCATCGGATTTGTCGGTTTCTTAGGTCCATTGCTCGGAATCGGCATGGGCTTTGATGCCATCAACAGTGAACGGAACAAAGGGACGCTTAGCCGAATCATGGCCCAGCCGATTCACCGCGACGACCTGCTCAATGCGAAGTTCGCCGCTTCCCTGATCGTGATTAGCATCATGTTTATCACGCTCGGGCTGCTGACCATGGCGCTGGGCACCCTGATTATCGGCATACCGCCAACCTTCGAGGAATTTTTGAGAACCATCAGCTTTCTGGTCGTGACCATTTTTTACGTTGGCTTCTGGCTGAATCTGTCCATTATGTTCTCCGTAAGATTCCGCCAGCCGGCGACTTCCGCCCTGTCAAGCATTGCGGTCTGGCTGTTCTTCAGCTTCTTTTTTGATATGATCCTGCAATTGCTGGCACGGGGATTGGCTCCGGACTCTGCCTCAGCCACGGCCCATGATGTCATGAGCTATCAGAATCTGATGCTCTGGCTTGGCCGGCTGTCGCCATATACCCTGTTTAATGAGGCAACGAGCACTCTGCTGATGCCGTCCATCCGCAATCTCGGACCACTCACGCAGGAGCAGGTGTACGGTGCCATCGCTAGTCCGCTGCCGTTTGGTCAAAGCCTGCTGCTCGTCTGGCCGCAAATTACCGGACTGACCGCAGCCACGCTGATCTGCTTCGCCATCTCTTACGTCCTGTTCCTCCGACAGGAGATTAGAGGCCGGTCCTGATTTTTAGGTTATGCGAACAAGCTCATCTGAATTTTTCAGATGAGCTTGTTTTTTGCATGAGTTCTCAAGTTATGCTGCTCAGTCCTACCTTCCCTGCACGACCGCTTGCGACAGGAATCCGATCTTCTGCAGCCAGCCCGCGCACAGGCCCGTCCATTGCGAAACACTGGCATCTTCTTCCGCAAGACCAAGACCATGCCGGCCCTCCGGAAAAACATGAAGCTCAAACGGGATGCGCTGCTCGCTTAGCGCTTTGGCATACATGAGGCTGTTCTCAACGGGAACCGCGCCGTCGTCAGCGGTATGCCATAGAAAGGAAGGAGGGGTCTCCGGTTTCACCGCAAGCTCAAGCGACAACGCATTTCTCAACTCTTCCGGCGGGTTCTCTCCCAACAGCCTAGACATGGAGCCCTCATGGTAATAATCCTTAAAAGAAATGACCGGGTAACACAGGATGGAAGCGTTCGGGCGGGAGCTCTGCCGGTCCACAGCATCCACGGCCTCCGGGTTTCCTTCGTCGAAATGAGTGCTGGCGCTCGCCGCGAGATGTCCGCCTGCCGAGAACCCAAGGATTCCGATACGATCCGGATCGATGTTCCACTCCTTGGCGTGATGCCTTACAAGCCGGACTGCACGCTGGGCATCGCCCAGCGGATAGGGATGGCGATAAGGGGCCACACGGTAATGAACGACAAAGGCAGATAGCCCAATTGAATTCAGCCACATGGCAATCGGATCACCCTCATGATCCGCGCGCCGCTCGTACCCGCCCCCCGGAAGCACAAGCACGGCTCCGTGAGGGGTTTCATTTTGTAATAGATAAGGTGTCATGTAGGGTGTGAACTTCTCTTCCACCGATTCTTGTCCTGGAATATTCTGTTCCCAAAGATTCATCATATCCATTCCTTTCTGTCTTCATATCCAGTCGTCTATTCATTCATTTCTTCAACATTTCTTTTAGCTTTAGGCACTCAGAGACCAAGCAAATCCAGTCTCAGCGGCGTAAACGTATCCAAAAGAGCGGAAGGTTCCAGAGCTTTTACCCCATGCTCCGCCCCGCCGGGAATGACGATGGTATCACCCTGCCGCACCAGGGTCGTCTCACCGTTGATATAAAATTCGATGGCACCCTTCAGGCAGTAGCTCATCTGCTCATGGGGATGACTATGCCATGCACCTTCCGCCCCTTCTTCAAAATGCACCTCCATCATCATCAGCCCCGTTCCGGGTTGAAACACCTTCCTTGTCACCCCGGGCTCCGCTTGTTCCCAAACGCCGATTTCCGCCATGATCCTCCTCCTCTGCTAATCCAAGTACCGAATTTACGTGTTCATCGATTCATTAAATAAAAAAACCTTTATACTTCTTCGCCGAGGTGGCTATGTATTCCTATTATCCAAGTCATAAAAATTCAGAGCGTCATCCCGGCTGACTGATCCAATACCATCTAGAGGTCCTGGCTCATAGATCATCTGCCCGTACCTGCTCGTAGAGATGAGAACACAGAATCCGCAATATCCAGCTTTCGTCCCTGCAGCCCCCCGAGCTCATGCAGCGAATAGCGGATAAGAATCGCCTGTGTTCCCGCATTCATGTCCCCTTCAACCTCACCCTTGCCCAATGGAACCGCCTCCGGCATGTCAGGATAATACTCACCTTGCTTCACTTGGGCCACATTCGGTGCCGGCGGGGAATGATCGATTTCCCTGGAAAAGCCGCCGTCCGCCCGCTTGAGCCGCGCCATATTCCGCAAAGTGATTTCCGCGATCTCCAGAACGTCCTCTTCCGGAATCCGCAGCTTCATCGAGGTCAGAAGGCTGATCGGGTTCCGAATGTAACACATATCGACGGCATTCTCGCTCCGCAAAGCGTGCTGCAGGGATCGGTATATTTCCGGCGTCCGTGGCAGAGGAACCTGAAACCGGTTATAGAACGTCAACAGCTTGAAGGTTCCCGATATTCGCACATAAGGAGTGCCTTCACCCCACAACCCGGTTTCGGGGTCTTGTATACTTGCAAAATAAGATAGGGCTTCAGATAAGAACGACTCCCGATCCCCCGGCGTCATCTGATATAAATAGGGGGCTGAGTTACACAGCCGGTCGCAGCCGCGCCAGCTGTTCGCAAGACTGATGGAACGCAGCCACTCCGCATAAGCCTTAGGAGAACGGCAGTATGCCGGAGCCCTATTCCGATTGCCCGGCAGCGGATGCAACGGGGATGCGCCCAATGTTCGGAGTGCTCCTACGCTGTAGCCAAGTGCACGGCCCACCATCACATCGTCTTTTCTCATCTTGGGATCAGCATCATAGAAATACCCCGTCCCAGGGTCTTGCTTGGACTGGAAAAAACGCACAAGATCCGCCTTGATGCCATCGGTCAGCCTTTGCCGAAGTCCGCAGCGCTCGATAATGCCCAATGCTTGTGCCGTCGATTCGATGTCCGGCGTGAACGCATCGGAATCCCTGGAACTGCGGGCGTAATAAAAACCGCCGGAAGCAGCGTCATATTGTCCTTCGAGCCATTCGAAGAAACCTTCAAACAGCCTATCGCCCCCCTCCAGAATGTTCTCTAATCCCTTTGTCATGGCCTATCCCTTCTTTCAGCTGCTGATGGCGTTATATGAAAAATCCCGAAAAATCACCGTGCCTTTGCCGACGGCATCCAGTCCGATGCGGAGGCTCTGAAACCCGCCAAACGTGTTGTGATGGAATCCTGAAACATCCGCCACTTTGTCATACCGGATCCATTCCACCCCATCGAAGCTGTAATAGAATGAAACGATATGCGCATCGTTAACCAACCGCAAAAAAGCCCTGCGAGTATGGTTCTGCATCGTGCCGTAGCCCTTGAATGACCGGAAATGCCGCACTCCATGCTCGTTGACTCCCATACCAAGATATGCCGCATCGTTATAATAGAGGAGCAGGCGGCCTTCTGCCGGACCCTCCACGATGATCTCAACCTCTGCTGAATAACGCTTATGGCCCGCCATATAGAGCAGCGGAGAAGCTTTTGCCTCCTCGGAGGCGGCCTCGGCTACCAATTCATGATTCCCCGGACGGAACCGTGCAGAAGGCTCCACGCCTTCGCACTGCCAGTGCAAACCCAGCTCAGGACCGTCAAAGGAATCCCTGAATGAGGCTCCCTGATTCCCAGCATTGGTTTCTCCTTCATCATGCGGCCGATCATCGTACTGGTCAATAAGTCTCTCACGGCCTCCCGCAGCACGAAACCATCCATCGGAAGTCCATTCGATCGGTTCAAGCAAGGTCTGTCTGCCCAGTGAATGGAACCCATTGGCATAAGCATGGTAGACCATCCACCACTGGCCATCCGGCAAGTCTATCAACGAGGCGTGTCCTTTGGACCACCAGCGTTCATCCCTGGATTCCGTATGGATAATCGGGTTGTACGGAGAGTGTTCCCAGGGCCCCCATGGCGTTCTGGATCTTGACGATACGGCCATATGGCTTGTAGGCGGACCGGCCGTCCCTCCGACGGCTGCCGTCAGATAGTAATAACCATCGTGAACGGTAATTTTCGGTCCCTCCAGGCTGTATGCCTCCACGACCCAATCGTCCGGATACCGCCAGCCGTTATACACATGTCTGACTTCACCCGCGACCGCGAGTCCGTCCGCCGTAAGCTCTACAAAATCACCGCCTGACATATGCAAATAACGCTTCCCGTCCGGTCCTGCCGTATGCCCCGGATCAATTCCCTTGATCCCCAGATTGATCGGTTTGCTCCACGGTCCCGCCGGGCTCGACGCGGTAACGACCCAGTTCGTCCGCCCAGCCGGATAATAAATATAATACACCCCGTTATGCACTACGAAATCCGGCGCCCACACATTTCCCTCGTAGTGGGGCAGCGCAGCCCCAACTCGGCTCCAATTGAGCAAATCGCGCGAATGCCAGATGACGAGCCCGGGCGTCAGCTTGTAGGAGGAATGCGTCATGTAATAATCCTCGCCGACCCGGATGATCGACGGGTCCGCATAATTGCCGGCAATGATCGGCGCATATCGTTTCTTTTCCAACACCAACCTTCGCTCCTCTCTATCCCTTGATGGAACCCAGCAGCGCACCCTTCGCAAAATGCTTCTGCAGGAACGGATACACGCACAGAATCGGAAGCGTAGCAATAACGATGACCGCCATCTTCACCGTTTGCTCCGGCGGTCGGACAAATTCGTCCATGCCGGAGGTGTCCGCCGCCAAACCGCTGGCCAGGATGACGATCTGCCGCAGGATGACCTGCACCGGCCATTTGGCCGCATCATTCAGGTACAGAATCGCCGACATATACGTGTTCCAGTAAGTAACCGCATAAAAGAGCGATATGGTCGCAATGGCAGGCATCGACAGCGGAATCACGATTCGAAACAGGATGCCCCAATCGCCGGCCCCGTCGATCTTCGCGGATTCCTCCAGTCCCTCAGGCAGGTTCTGAAAGAAGTTTCGCATGATGATAAGATTGAAGGCATTGATCGCCGTCGGGACAATCAGGGCCGCATACGTATCGATCAGCCCCATCTCCTTCACCACGAGAAACGTTGGGATCATTCCGCCGCTGAACAGCATCGTGAACAAGACCATGAACATGATGAAATTTCGGCCATCCAGATCCTTGCGCGACAGCCCGTAGGCCATCAAGCAGGTTAACAGCATGCTGAACAAGGTGCCTAAGAAGGTGACGCCAACGGAAACGCCAAGCGAGCGAAATACCGTATTGGTTGAAAACACATATTTGTAAGCATCAAGGGACCAAACGGTCGGAAACAGGACAAACTGCTTCTGCGCCAGCTCCGTCACTGTTGTGAAGGATCCGGCGATGACATGAAGGAAAGGCAGGATGGTAACCAGGCCAATGATCAACAGCAGCGTATAATTCACGATATCGAAGATTCGGCTCGATATCGTTTTATCTTGTACCATAGCGGTCCACCTTTCTGTAGTTAATAGATGCCTTCTTCTCCGGCTTTTTTGGCCAGCCAATTGGCCAGCATTACCAGAATGAGACCGATCAGCGATTTAAAGAACCCGACCGCCGTACTGAAGCTGAACTGACCTTGCTTAAGACCTGCGGTATAAACATACGTATCGAATATCTCCGCCACATCCCGGTTCATCGAGTTTAAGAGGAGATAGATATGTTCGAACCCAAGTTCCAGCACGTCGCCGATTTTCAAAATCAACAAAACGACGATCACGCTTCGAATCGAAGGAAGCGTAATATGCCACATTTGCCGAAAGCGGCTGGCCCCGTCAATCCGTGACGCTTCGTATAGGCCGGGATCAATCGCCGCCATGGCAGCCAAATAGATGATTGTTCCCCAGCCTGCCTCCCGCCAGATAATCTGCAGGACATACATCGGCCGGAACCATTCGCTGCTCATCAGAAAATTGATTTTTTCGAATCCGGCCATAACCAGCAATTCATTAATGATGCCGCGATCCATCGATAACATGACAAACGAAATGGATACGATGATAACCCAAGACATGAAGTGGGGAATGTACACCAGCGTCTGGATAAATCGTTTAAACACTTCGCGCCGAACCTCGTTGAGCATTAAGGCAAGAATGATCGGCACCGGAAAATAGAATGCCAGGTTCAAGAAAAACAGCAGCAGCGTGTTGCCCAAAATCGTGAAAAACATCGGCTCGGTAAACAGCCGTTCAAAATGCTTGAGCCCCACCCAGGGGCTTCCCGTAACGCCGAGATAAGCCTGATAATCCTGGAAGGCTATGATCAATCCCGACATCGGGATATATTTAAAGATCAGGAAGTATAAAAATCCCGGAAGAATCATGAGGTAGATCGCCCGGTTTTTTATTATTCTTCTCATTCGACCGGTCTCCGGTATTTTACGGGCGCTCTTGCTCAACCCGGTCTTCACTGCGGTTTCGCTCATGATCTCAGACTTCCTTTCTGTCCCGAAGCCTGCCGGAGACTGCAGCATTGCAGTCTCCGGCCGTTCGGGATGCTGGCTTGTTCATTATTTGGAAGATTCGTAGGAAACGTTGAACTCATCGATGATTTGCTGACCGCCGCTCTTAAGCCAGTTATCCACCACAGCCTGGAATCCGGCCTCATCGATATCACCAAGCATAAATCGATACGTGCCGTCTTTAATCATCTCCTGCAGCTGTACGCCCTTTTCGTTAAATGTCTTGGAATCCAGTGAAGCCGAAGGATCCTCTATGAGGTATTCATTATTCTCCATAATCATTTCCTCGGATTTCGCTTTGACCGGGAGCATATGCTTCGCCTCATAAAATCCTTCAATCGTTAACGGTCCACCGACCTGCATGGCTTGATAAGGCTTCACTTCGCGATCAGTCAGCTTCGTGTCTTCCGAAGGGATCACCTTGCCTTCCTCCAGCTTGTGATGCTGTCCTTCAACCCCCCAATAGATGAGGTTGCCAAGTTCCGTACTCATCAACTGATCCATGAAGGCAAGCACATCCTTTAGCTCTTCTTCCGATTTGATCGCTGTTTTCGGAAAGAGAATCACCGAGCCATAGCCGGGAACCGACCAGATTCCGAAGCCATTCGGGCCACCTTCGATTTTATTCTGAACATCGAGCTCCGCATCCGGATTCACTTCGACGACCTTGGGATGAAGGCTGGATACGTCCCCCATCGCTCCGATATAAACGCCCGACTTTCCGGTAATGAACAGATTTTGTTGATCGGTTTTGCTGGTAACCGGGAAATCCTGATTGATCAGACCTTCCTGGTGAAGTTTCTTGAAGAATTTCATCGTCTCCATATATTCGGAGAACATAAATTCGGGAGCCAGCTTACCGTCCTTCTCGCCCCAGTTATTCGGCGTGCCGAGCCACGAGCTTATCGTTTTGAATGCGCCATAAATCAGGTCATTTCGATCCGTCAGCGGGATGGTGTCATCTTTGCCGTTGCCGTCAGGATCCTTCTCCTTGAACTGCTTCAGCATATTATAGAATTCGTCCACATTGGTCGGGGCGCTGAGCCCAAGCTTGTCGGCCCAATCCTTGCGGTAAATGATGCCCTGGCGTGACAAAGGCACTTCACGGTAAAGCGCATAGATTTTGCCGTCCACCGCCGTGTTCTTTAACACTTCAGGTTTCAGCTTGCTGAGGTTCGGATACTGATCCAGCAATGGCCCGATTTCCCAAAATTGCCCGTTACGGATCGCATCACGCATATTCACAAGCGAAGCGGCATTCTTCAGGTACGTCACCTGCGGCAGCGTTCCGGTTGCAAAGGAGGCATTGACCTTTTCATCATAAGTGCCGTCCGGCACCCACTGAATGTCGAGCTTGGTGCCCGTTTTCTCTTCCAGCAGCTTCTCAATCATGTCGGAGGGAACTTCAGGGGTATGGAGGTTGGCCATAATCGAGATGGATACCGGTTCGTTCTTGTTCTCGCCTTGGGCCGAACTTCCGTTTGAGCTGCCGGTTGCTGCAGGGGCGGAGTTGCCGCCACAGCCAGCCAACACGGATAAAGCGGTTACAATTGCCAGGATGGTACTGGCTTTCTTCTTCTTCATCTTCTGACCTCCGTTTTAAATTTGAATAGGGACTGACAAGAAACAGCTTAGTTGAGGGAAGCCCGGTACGTATATAATCCTGAGATTGGATATGGAGAGTTCGGTCACGCCCGACATTTAATGCTGCGGAATCAAATCTAATGATTATGTTGTCAATGAGATCGCTCACGCATTGCAAAACAAAAATACCGCCGGGGACATTAATCCCCTAGCGGTATTTATCATGTAAATAGGGTCCGACCGTGCTTCGGTAGGAAGCATTATATTCCTCGATAATCTGCCTGCCCCCCTCTTCCAGCCAACGGTCGATCTCGGCCTCGAAACCCTGCTCATCGATCATTCCTAACATAAATTGATAGGTGGCATCCCGTATGCGTTCATTCAACCTGACGCCAATTTCGTTATACATTGGAGACTCCAGCGGTGCGGTGGGATCGTAAATGAGGAAACTCTCATTATCGTAAATCAGCCGCTCGGCTTTATCCTTAACCTGATTCGTGTTAACCGGCTGCAGCATGCCCGGTATGGTGCTGAATCCTCCGGCCATCAAAGCCTGATAGGGCTTTACATCCTTTTCCCTTAATTCAAAGGCATCCACCGCCATCGCTTTGCCATTCTGAACGGTATAATGGATCCCTTCGATTCCCCAATACATCAGGTTTGCAAGTTCAGGACTCATCAGCGCGTCATAGAAGGAGAGTACGCTCTTCAACTCCTCTTCCGTAGCAATCGCGGACTTCGGAAACAGAATCACCGTCCCGTACCCCTGCGAAGCCCATATCCCGTACCCTTCCGGCCCGAGAACCCGATTGTGAACGTCCAGCACTGCCTTGGGATCATTCGCCAGCAGCCTTGACTCCAGGGACAGGACATCTCCCATCGCGCCGATATAAACCCCGGCTTTTCCCGTTACGAATAGCTCCAGCTGGTCGGTCTTGCTGGTAATCGGGAAGTCTTCATTGATCAGTCCTTCGTTATGAAGCTTCTTGAAGAACTTCATCGTTTCCATATATTTCGGAAAGACGAATTCCGGCTGCAATGAATCGTTATACCATCCCCAATTGTTCGGTGTTCCATAATAGGAGCTGATTGTCTTGAAAGCCCC
Source organism: Paenibacillus sp. JZ16 (assembly GCF_015326965.1). NCBI lineage: Bacteria > Bacillati > Bacillota > Bacilli > Caryophanales > Paenibacillaceae > Paenibacillus > Paenibacillus sp. JZ16. The sequence continues at coordinate 6,417,540 of NZ_CP017659.1, read as the reverse complement.
GTAGATTAAATCGTTGCGATCCGTCAAACCGATGGTGTCATCGATACCGTTATTGTCCGGATCGTTATATGTAAACCCTTTCAACATTTCATATAAATCATCAAGCGTTTCCGGTGCCGATAGCCCCAGGCGATCTGCCCAGTCCTTACGGTAAATGATGCCTGAACGGGCTAAGGCTCGCTCCTGGTACAGGCTGTAGAGTTTACCGTCGATGGCCGTATTCTTCAAAACCTCGGGCTTCAATCTCTGCAAATTCGGATAGTCCTTAAGATACGGGCCGATTTCCCAGAATAGCCCGCTCCGAATCTCATCCCTGAAATAGGATAAGGATGCGGCATTCTTCAGATACAGCGCTTGCGGCAAAGTCCCTGTTGCAAGCGAAGCAAACACCTTCTCATCGTAACTCCCGTCGGGTACCCACTGAATGTTAAGCTGCACGCCCGTTTTTTCCTCGATCCATTTCTCGATCCGATCGGAGGGAACCTCGGTGGTGTGCAGGTTGGCCATAATTGAAATGCTGGTTTTGCGATCAGAAGACGTACTTCCGCCATCCGCTCCCGATGATCGTGCCATGCTGATGCACGCGGCCGACACCATCAGGATAGCAAGCGTAAGAATGACATAGTTTGACAGACGGGTCATCAATCCGTTCTACCTCCGTTCCCCCATGTTTCTTGCGGATCCCGTGTGTTTGGGATGATCCTAACATATGTACATCTTTTTTCATGACAAACCGTGATGATCAAATACAGTGATTATTCTTTTTGAAATGATTATTGAATGTAACCCGGGTTGCCCATACAATGATTATACACTTTGTTAAACAGGAAGGTGTACCTATTGCATCCAAAAAGTAGCTTTTATTCTAAAATGGTCCTGTACGGCTGTTTCATCAGCATCATTCCTCTCGTGGCCCTCGGCTTCTTCTCGTTCATGAAATCATCCACCTCCGTCCAAAATCACGTCAACAGCAGCAATATCCAGATTATGAATCAAACGAACAGCAATCTCGAACAGGTGCTGCGGACTGTGGATTATACACTGAATTACGTCATTAATTCCAATATTCTGCAAAGCGCGTTGTATCGGCCCCTGTCCTATTATGACTTCCAATTGTATAACAAACTGAGAGAAGAGATGAGTCTGCTGCAATCTCCGGAGACCAAGGTTACAGACGTCATCCTTGCGAACACGACAACCAACTGGCTGATCAATAACCGGGGCATGTACAAATTTAATGAATACGCTTCCAAGGATGCGCTGTTGACACTCATGGAGCTTCAAGGGAACTCCAATTGGGTGATGCTCGAGACGGAATCTCTCGGGTCCAGCGATACGCTCAGTTATGCCTGCCCCTACACGATTGCGCTGGTGAAGAAAATGCCGCTCTCCTCCTCCAGCGCCCGGGGTGTCGCACTCGCCACCATTCCCAGCTGCAGTCTTGCGGCTATGATGGATACCCCTTCCGAAACCCGGGAGGTGATGGTTCTGGACCATAATTACCGGATCGTTGTACATCCCGAGCAAGGAAAGCTCGGGCAATATCTGACCGATACCGGGTATGCGGAGACGGAGCTGGACCATTTTGACAGTAAATCGGGGCAGTTCGAGACGAAGATTGACAACAAGCCGGTGTCCGTAACGTTCGTCCGGTCCGATTTTAACGGCTGGTTGTATGCCTCCTTTACCGAAATGTCCGCCATTACCAAGGAGTCCCGCTCCATCGGCTGGTTTACGCTGTATATCTGCATGCTGATGATCGGTTTCAGCATTCTGCTGGTATGGCTTGGAACGCGGAAGATGTACACGCCAATCCGGCACATTTTTGAAAATATCGTGGAGCGTCTGCCAGAAATCCAAGCCAACAAAAAGAGCGAGCTGCAAATCATCGATGAGCATATCCGGGATATGTTCAATTCAAACACGAAGCTCCGCAGCGAGCTTCGGCAGACGAGCCAGCAGGTGCGCACCTTTTTCCTCCAAAAGCTGTTTTTGGGCAAGAGTAGTCCGCCCGAAGTCATGGAGCAGATCGAGCTGTTTGGCTTCAAGGAGCAAATATCCGCTTGGGAGCATCTGGCGGTATTCACCCTCCAGATCGACATGCTGGACGAAACCCGCTATGAGCGCAAGGATAGTGACCTGCTGCTGTTTGCCATCAACAATATTATCGAGGAGATGATCCCCTCCTCCCATCGCCTCCCCTCTGTCATTATCGATCTCACGCAGGTTACGCTCATCGGACGAGGCGGCATCACGCTGGAAGAATTCAATGACTATATCTACACATTATCGGAGGAGATCCAGAAGACGACGCGCAGTGTTCTCGATCTGGAGGTCAGCATCGGCATCAGTCTGCCTTACGAGAACCTATCCAAAACGGCACGCGCGTACCAGGAAGGGCTCGAAGCCCTTAAACACCGCATCAAGCTGGGAACCGGTGTCATTATCCCTTATTTCAGCCTGAACTCGGGCAAGCACACCCGGGTCTATTTCTACCCGATGCAGGTGGAGAACGAGCTGATTGATGCCATCAAGCTGGCTGATGAAGATCGAGCAGTGGAGCTTCTAAAGCAGTGGCTGCTCGAAGTGTTTCGGAAGGATCGGACCCCGCATGATTATCAAATCTCGCTCATCCGGCTGTTAAATGATTTGATGATCGTAATGCAGGAGAACGGGATCATGCTCGAGCAGCTCGACATCCGGGACAGCTCTCTCGTGGAGGAGCTTCTTCGGCTCTACACCAATCACGATATCGAAAGCTGGTTTAAATCACGCATCATCCGGCCGATGGTTAGTGTATTCCGGGATCGCCAGGACTCTCAATACCAGAATCTTTCCGAGCAGATGATCGAGATTATCCGCAATGAGTTTGATCGCAATATTACACTCGAGGAATGTGCTTCCCGCCTCCATTACAACAATTTTTATCTTAGCAGCGTGTTCAAAAAAGAAACCAATATGTCCTTCAGCGAATACCTGTCCCAGTACCGCTTCAAAATGTCCAAGAAATGGCTTGTCGAAACCGACATGCCCATTAAGGATATTGCGGAGAAGCTAAGTTACAACAATTCGCAGAACTTTATCCGCTCCTTCCGCAAGCTGGAGGGGATGACGCCCGGACAATATCGCAGCAAATACAAAACCGGACAATAAGCCTTAAAAAACGGCATCAGATTACCAAAAAAGGTCACCTGTGTCCCGTACTTTTCCTGCAGGAGAGAATCTACAATTAGAATAGTCACTTGTTTGTGGTGCTATCTTGTGGATCATTTATGAAACTATCCCAAAAGGAGAATCTGTCAATGATACGAGAAATGCAGGCCGATATCGTCATTCTCGGCGGCGGGACAGGGGGAACTGCCGCTGCGCTTGCCGCCGCTAAATCAGGAAAGACGGTCATCATGACCGAGGAGACCACTTGGATCGGGGGACAGCTAACCAGCCAGGCGGTTCCGCCCGACGAGCATCCGTGGATTGAATCCTTTGGTTGCACGCGCAGCTACCGGCAGTTCCGCGAAGGCGTCCGCCAGTACTATCGCGATTACTTCCCCATGACTCCCAAGGCAAGATCCAATGTGCAATTAAACCCCGGCAGCGGCATCGTGAGCCGGCTGTGCCATGAGCCGCGCACGGCCCTCGCCGTCCTGCAACAAATGCTGGCCCCGTACATTCACAGCGGTCGGCTTAAGATCCTCTATCAATATGCGCCAGAGTCTGCCGACGTTTCAGGGGATCGCGTGAACAACGTAACCGTTCGTCATCTTGAGACGCAGGATCAAATTACGCTTCACGCTCCGTTCTTCGTGGATGCCACCGAGCTCGGCGATTTGCTTCCGCTGGCGGGCATCGAATATGTTACCGGCGCCGAGTCCAAATCCCAAACAGGGGAACCGCATGCCGTTGACGGCGATCCGCTACCGCAGGACATGCAGGGCTTTACGTATTGTTTTGCCGTGGATTATCTGGAGGGGGAGGACCACACGATCGAGAAGCCTGCCCTTTACGATTTTTGGCGGGAATATAAACCCGATTTCTGGCCGGATAAGCTGTTAAGCCTGACCGCCGTCAAGCCGTCCACAAATGAGCCGGTCGAGTATGAGATCTTTCCGGGACACGGTAAGTTTCCGCTCTATCAATACCGGCAAATCCTGGACCCGAAACATTTCGCGGAAGGTACGTTCGAAAGCTCGGTATCGCTTGTGAACTGGCCGCAAAACGACTACTGGCTGGGCTCCATTATCGATGTTCCGAAGGAAGAGGTCGACCATCATATCTATCAAGCCAAACAGCTTAGCTTGTCCCTGCTGTATTGGCTGCAGACCGAGGTGCCGCGGCCGGATGGCGGGAAGGGTTATCCCGGACTTCGCCTGCGTCCCGATGTGGTCGGAACGGAAGACGGGATGGCCATGTATCCTTACATCCGTGAGGCGAGAAGAATTCAGGCCGAGTTCACGGTCCTGGAGCAGCATGTGGCAACCGAATCGCGGCCGGACGGCGCTTCGGAAACGTTCCCTGATTCCGTCGGTATCGGCTGTTACCGGATCGATCTGCATCCGAGCACGGGCGAGCGCCCATACATTGATATCTCGTCCCTGCCGTTCCAAATCCCGCTGGGCAGCTTAATTCCGAAACGGATGAAGAATGTGCTGGCTGCCAGCAAAAACATCGGGGTCACCCACATTACCAATGGCTGCTACCGGCTGCATCCCGTAGAATGGAACATCGGCGAGGCCGCCGGATATTGTCTCAGCTACTGCCTGGACCATGATATTCTGCCGACGGAAGTCCGGAACGACGAAGAAAGACTCGCCAGCTTCCAGCAAAAGCTCGTCAGTGAAGGCATCGAGCTGGCATGGCCGGCACTGCGCCCTGTCTGATCCACCTCTATTATAGAACGCCAAGAAACCAGCTCAAGGGCACCGTCCTTGGGCTGGTTTTTCCCGGTCCCGTTCATAACTTATATCTCGTAACTCATAACTCCTCAGCGGTTACGAATTGGACATCCTCAGGGAAATGACGGCTAATGCCGCACACCGACAGCTTGTAACCTTCTTCCACCGCATACTGTTTAAAATAGTAGGTCTCTCCGTCCTCGCCAAGCACAGGTGCCCACCCGCTTCCTTGCAGCTCCAATGCAAAAGAATCCAACGGCAAATGCAGGCCTTTGCCAACGGCCTTGATATAGCTTTCCTTTAACGTCCATAGATCAAAGAAGCGCGAAAGCCGGACGGAAGGATCACAGTCTAACAGCGCGTTAAACTCGGTTATATGAAAATAGCGTTTGGCGATATCCATATCGATCGCCTCCATTTTCTCCACGTCAATCCCGACCGGCGTGCTGCTAACGGCGCATACAATCCAATGCCCGGAATGGGAGATGTTAAAATGCAGGTTGTCATGCTCCTTTAAGAACGGCTTGCCATATGCGTTTCTTATGATTTCCATATGCATCGGATCAAGTCCCAGCTTATCCCGAAGGATTCGATGGACCATGGCATCACCAAGTACTGATCGCTGATAATCGCTCGCTCTTCTGAGTTTGGATACATAATCCTGTCGATCGGGCGATAACGTCTTGAACAAGGCACGGAACATCTCATCGTGAATTTGGTCCGAATTCTTGATTGCATATACTTCAATATGACTTGGTTGGTCAGCATGAAAAATGTTCATAACTCCGTCCTTTCAATATAAAACATAGTCACGTGTTCACTTCGATATGTACGTTCAGATCCCCTGCTTGCTTTATTAGACTCCCTCTCCCCAATTCCAACTATAAACGGACGAACGGATCAATAGATTGACAAAGGAAAGAATTCCCGAACATAATGGATAAATATCTTACAGGGTGAAAGGTGGGGGGCGAGTGGACATGCAATGGGTTTTGGATCAAGCGGTCGACTTGTTTAAGGAGGAGCTCGGCGACAATCTGGTCGGCATTTACTTACATGGCTCGTTAGCTATGGGCTGCTTCAACCCGGACACAAGCGATATCGATCTGCTGCTCGTGGTAGCGGACAAGCTTACCCGGGATCATATGAGACGGCTGGCCAAAAAAATCATAACGTTCCACGATGGAATGCTCAATCGACAGGGGTTGGAGCTGAGCCTAGTCCTCGAATCCAGTCTGCAGGAGCTCGTCTATCCGCCTCCATTCGAGTTCCACTATTCCGCCTTTCATCGCGAGAAATACCTGACCGAAGACGATTACCTATGCGGCGGATTCCAAGACGCCGACCTGGCCGCCCATTACACCGTGATTTTTCATCGGGGCATTGCCCTATACGGCAAACCCGTTCAAGAGATCTTTACCCACGTTGACCGGCAGCATTACATACAAGCCATTCTCCATGACGTGGAGGGTGCGGTACAAGACATCACTGACTCTCCTATGTACTACACGCTAAACCTGTGCCGAGTGCTGTACTATCTGAAGGAAGGCGTGGTTTCCTCCAAACAAAAAGGCGGTGAATGGGGGCTGCGCACGCTTCCTACCAAGTATCATCGGATTATAGAACGTGCCTAGCATCAGTATAGTGGCGGAGCTCAGAAATCTGCGGATTCCGAACCGGATGAACTCATCGCGTTTGCCGGCGATATGCTGGAGCAAATCCGAAGGGAAATGGAATAGGGGGTGCAGAGATCCCGGGTCTATCGCAATCTACACTGCTCGGCATTTATTGTCTCCAGCTCCAGACATATATCTGGAGCGACATGGCTTGTGGTCATAACTTTTCGCTCCGCCAGTCTACAATAAGAGTTATGACACTGTTTAGCCAGCCTGATGCTTCATTCGTAGTGGCTCCATTTCCTCCAGTGATGCGGCAGTTAGGGCACCCGGATGATAATGTCTTCAACTTCCTTTTGATATTCATTTGTCGGACACAGTAATGACACGGTTTTCCTCCTTTCACGCTTGCCCCGGGAAGAACACTCCACCCCGACGCTTCACGATGGTATGAACAAATAACGATGACCGTCCATTTTGTGATCGTTCTCTTTGACCGGCTTATCTTCGCCGCAAGCAACTGCCTTCTCATCCCAAACATAGGAGCTAAACTCCCGGAATGTCTCTTTACAGCAGTCATTGTTTTGATGAGTCCTTCAACTAATGCTGAAGCTACGTGACGGATCCCATTCACAACCTCATTTGCCGCCTTAATGACACGCAGGATACCACGCTTCTTGATGGCCGCAATAAAAGAAGCCGCCGAAGGGGCGATAATGATTCCCTTAACCGGTAGCTGAGCGACATGGCGACCATCTTGCCGTCATGGACTTAAATTGCCCCTCGTTGTTCCAATGTTTATCAATAGCGAATGATATTGAGCCACTTCCTGATGCTTTATCTTCATACCAATTGATAAACGCGTTTACTTCACTCATTGAAAGATCAAATTTTATAGCCTCGTCATGCAATGTAGTTTCAAGCAGTGCGCGATTGTTATCTGGCTCTGTCAGAGGTTCGGTAGGCTCTGTGGATGGTTCAGTTTGTTCAGTGATCTAACTCATCATTTCTAATTCGTCAATGCTTACATATATACCACCGTTGTTAGCCGTCACATTAATACGATATTTTTTGTATTGAGTGGTATAAACAAAAACATACTCTCTTTTCTCACCAGAAACCCAATTACTTTCATTTTCCCAAGTATCAAGAATGCCCCATGCTTGATTGGTCATTCCAACCTTCAAAGGTCCAATTCTTCGGTGTTAGATCTATGTTTTCTGCTAATCGGGGAGTTATATTTTTAATTGCACACTTAGAAATAACTTGTGGAGAATCGACGCAACGGTCAAATACCGCCTTCATGCAGCCGTGCGTGTCATTCTCGTCTTTTTCTATGCTTACATCCCATCACAGAAATTCGTAGCGGTGTTTTAGTAGAGTCATACTTATTTATATTGTGTTCATTTTCCATTCAATTCCAATAACTTTTCAAAAATACGATGCCTTATTAACTGATAACCTTTCTTAATTTACTTCATAAAAAATAACATAAAGTAAAAAGATATATTTTACTTTTTTATAATATTTTTTAATATTTTAACATTTAATTGCTTTAATTCAAATATATTCATGGTAATGATTTCAAATTATTAGTATCATTTGGGTGGTTATTTTGAATTGCTGCGCAGCTTTCAAATAATAAATCTATATTTCGGAGGTCTACTAAATGAAGTCTAAAATCACACTAGTTCTAACTCTCTGTTTTACATTCTTGTTCTCTGGAGTGGCATCTAATAATGTCACATACGCCGATGTCGTTAATGATAATTCTGAAAATTATATCTTGGTCGATAAAGATGGAAAACCAGCTATTTATAATAAAACAGATGATACCTTCATCGTCGAAGCATTCAATCTTGATGGATCTGAGGTTAGCCTAGAGGAATACAGAAATTTATTGAACGATTCACTCGATTATTCTAAAAAAAATATTCTTGCGGGATCATCACCATTTCAAGATCAATCTGTTACCCCATTGTCTTATATTAATATGGACTTTTATACAGAATCCAATAATTATAATTCCTTAGGAACTCCATTAAAGATGACTCCAGATATTGACTGTAAATACAGCGCTACTCACTGTACAATAAATAAGGCAGATGGTAAAACAACTACTGAATCCTATAGTAGTAACGTAACAGGTGGAGACAAGAATTATATTAAGATGGGTGCTTCTTTTACTTGGTCTACATCTGCTACCGTTACCTATTCATATGGTTGGAGCATTCCAAAAGGGGAAATAGGATATCTTCAATTCACTCCTAGATATAAAGTATCTTATCTTAATAACTAAGGAGGTCAGTTATAATTGAGAGATATCTCAAATATCTTTTTATCAGGTATATTCATCGTTGTTATTGGCTTATTTGAAAAAATACTACTTTACCTAAAACTAGATACTAATACTAACGAATTAAAATATTTAATTTTGAGCACTCCAAATTTTATCTGGAATATAAGTAATATCACCATAGGAATAGGAATATTGCTAATTATAATTTCTTTCATGATTTATTTTAAAAACCGAAAAAAATAAGCAAAGCCGTTTTTTCTCTGAAGAGGCTTTCACTTTATAACTACAAAATTCTAAAGTTTTTTATTCAATAGAATTTAAAATATGTAGTCACATTCAAAAAAGCCGACAGCCTTCCTTTCATCATCACCTTGGATCAAGTCGAATGCCCTCCGGAGCTGATGTGTATAAAACTGATATCTCTGATATACCCAACGCTGCTTTTCAATCAGAATCGTAGCGTTGGCCGTCTTATCAGCATTCAGATCTTCCTGATCGTTGCGGCGAGCAGCTTCACCATCGATGGCCAATTGTTTTAAATTTTCTTCGATTATTTCAAAATCCTGCTAAGGGCATCGTCATCTCTTTATATTTTCCGAGCAGGAGTTTTGTGCACCTCTTCATTTGCTTTTGGAAAGAGCTCTCCTTGTCCCCATGCCATCGCCATTACCCTCAATCCCCTTTACGATATAATTATAGAGAGGAATATATTACCGATTAACCCCCGCCCGACCAAGGATATGGGGGTCATTTCATTTATTAAATGCATGAGATTTCCTTCCCATACCATCCAACGTTTGTATATAGGCAAGATCTAATCCTCTTTTGATCCTTCCCCAACCCAGTAGCGAATTTTTTGAGCTGGGTAGGTGCTACTTCGACTTAATTCTGCTTTCGTCATGCAGTCCGATACGGGGATTGCACAACCTATTGCATACTATCGTCCTACAAACGAACCAGTCGACCCATGAGAGAATCCTTCGATGGCCACTTTATCGGGTAGCATGATTAACTGGAGTGTCCTTACAATTACATCGTTGATCCATGCAGCATCTAACGCACCGTCCGCTTGTATCTCGATCCTCATAAATACGTTACCGTTCGGGTCCAATATAGCTAGCCCCGTTTTCGTTGAGTGGTCAACTCATACGTATCGATTCATATCCCCACCGTCTTTAACTCTTCGGTGGCATACCGGTAAGCTGCAGCAGTTGCTTCGTTATCGACGAACTCTACCTTCATTTAAAGGTCTCCGATTACCCTTTTGATTTCGTTTCGTACTTCCATGTTTGCTCGGCCCTCCTTTTTCTTGTGGACTTCGACCAGCCACGGAGCACGAAAACCTCTAACTATCTGTCAGCCGTCGTTATCGTAGATGATTTGCAAAGTCGCCACTTTGAAAAAACGGGGCAATCATGACCAGTGCGAGCCCCTGCTGCTTTTTCAGTCTACGAAATTTGGAGCAGATATCATGACTGCTGATCCCAGAAGAGTTATCCAAGAAGATATTGGTTTCTCCTTGAACTCCTACCGCTTCAGCCATCTTGATCCAATCAGAGCCGTGCATATCACCATTGTTGATTGTATTGGCGATAATTTGCCCTTCGGAGCTCACCAACCGTCTTGCGAACTGACCTTCTGATATCTCTAGACTGGACAACGCCACTGCTTCGTCAGTAGATTTGGCAACTTTCTGAGTAACGTTCAATGCGAAGGCTGTCTTCCCCTCGAATGGTCGCGCAGCTACGATGATCAGATCACTCCGTTGCAGTCCTTACGTGATGCCATCAAGGTCAGGGAAACCAGACTGCAGGCCGTTGATGATCCCATTTTTGACGTTGTAGGATTTGTTTTCAAAGTCTTCGACAAATCGCATCTACACGTCTTTGATTGGCTAAAAATCCTGCTCAGGAGCTGCCCGATCCGCATGCTTGATTAATTTTCAGAAAAAGAAAAAGACCACCCTGTGGCAGCCTTTTAACCACTACTCACAAATTGGATTATCCCAATAAGTGTCAAAAGCAGAAAAATAACAAGTATAATGATTACGCCTGTTCGAAGCGCTTTGAATCCCCTTGATCTCTTCTCCAACTGCTGCTCCACTGCATTCAATCGATCTTTAAGCTCTTGAATTTCATTCTCTTGTCCCATTTCAGCCTCCTTTAACCGATGTTCAAGCTATGTATCTGCTCTATAAATATGGACAGGTACCTGACCAAGGATGGTTACATATGCGGATTCAGGAACACCAACCTGACCGCTCATCATACTGTACCTTATAACCCCCATTATGATATAACTGTCTGTAGGGATATATTACCATATAACGCCACCCCGACCAAGGATACGGGGTATTGTATTTATCAATTGCTAACTATTATGCATAATGCTTTTTCCTCCCTTGGAAGGACGCCACCAATTGCAATTGAATCAGCACTTGTTCAAGGAGCTCTAACGGGTCATTTGAGTCCTCCACCTGCTCACAAATTTCGATGGCTTCTTCTACTGCTTTACTGAGTTCATCTGCACGTTTTTTCTCTTCATCTGCTTGCTGGAGCCAGTATTTTAAAACCTCCGGCGAAATAAAACTCTGGCCTTTGTCATCTAGCCTATTGCAGTACTCCATATCCTCATGCCAATCTCTACTCATTCCGCTACCTCCTGAACTTCTAATTCCATTTCACTCACGCTTTCTTCTGCTGGGAACTCCGCATTCCAAAATTCACACTTGGCTTGTACATATACTACCTCTTATTCACTGGAACTTCCATTTAATCCCTGCGTATTTATCTTTAAGAATTTGATTCGATACGAGTCCAACAAATCCACTTGAAATGAGGTTCATCATATGAAAAAGATTTACTGGCCCGGAAGAACAAAATTGGAGCGAATGGAGATAACCACTACTCTCATATTTGATGTTATTCTCTACATTCCACGATGGATCATGAAGCTGTTATGAGGATTTCCCCTACACCAGGGCGACCAGTGCGACTTCTTCAAAAAAGGTAGCACTTCAAGTTCACTGCTATGTTACTTCAAAAGCCTTACGTACAACAAAGACCCGTTCGTTATTATCGAACGGGTCTTCTGCGTTTAACGGTTAATGAATTCAGCCATTTGCAGCATTCGAGTTAATACGACCGCTCCCTCAGCCCGGGTAGAATGGGCTTCCGGAACGAACCGGTCAGAAGAACGTCCTTCCATCAACCCGGATTTGACGATGGCCGACACGGCCTCTTCGGACCAGGACGCAATGCGTTCGCGATCCTTGAACCCTTCCAAAATGGTGTCCGTATTTCCTGTCTCCAGATCCGTACCGGCAAGCTTCAGTGCACGGAGCAGCAAGACACTCATCTGCTCACGGGTGATCTCCTCGTTCGGACGGAACGTACCATTGCTGAAGCCTTCGATCAGCCCATGCTCCACTGCCGTAGCGACTGCGGCTGCATACCAATCGTTTGCCTTCACATCCTGGAAGCTCGCATGATCTCCCTGATCCTTCAATCCGAGCGCACGGACGAGCATCGCCGTGAACTGCGCTCTCGTGATCGCCTCGTTTGGACCAAAACGCGTATCGCTTAATCCCTCGATCAATTGTTTCGAGGCCAACAGCGTAATGTCCTCGCGGGCCCAATGGCTGCTTAAATCCTCAAACGTCTTCGCATGGGAAACTACGGAATAGGCCCCGCTCTCCCTCCACTTAAACTCCGCTTCGGATTTGCCTTTCGACGTGCGAATGAGCGCCGGTACGAAGACCAGCTTGCCGGATGCCGGATCCATCCGCAGCACCGTCGTTTGGGATGGGCTGACGACACTGGATAGAACCTTGGTAAACTTAGCGTAAGGTCCCTTAAGCGCCGGCAACGCAGATAAGGTATCCCCCTGTTTCCAAGCCAAGTTTATGGAAAGTGACGCATCCAGCTTGGAGGCTCCTGCCTCCAACGCTGCCTTTACCCGATCCTCTTCTTCTTTTGAAGCTAAACCAACGCGAATTTGCAGACTTTCCGCCGTACCCCGTTGTTGCAATGTTTCCGTCAGCGAATGCAGCGGAATTTCCAATCGGCCTTGGGAGGATTCCAACACGATGGAGCCCCCCGGCAGGTCCTTCACGGCAGCACTCACCCCCTGAACAGGCAAGTGAAGAACGACGGAATCCGAAGCGTCGGTCACCGAATACGTAAGCACGCGTGAAGACGCCGGCAGCTTGCTGAGCCGTTCCACGTCGCTGAGCATGCCCTTCTCGCTCGCATCCGCTACGATGACCGTCCCGCCGGGTGTTGTCTCTTTCTTGATGCTCAACCGCTCTGGCTCTGACGGTTTAGGAGGTGGTGTTGTCGATCCTCCACCGGGTGAACCGGATCCTCCGCCCGGAGTACCCGGATCGGATCCGCCGTCTCCTGTAGTAGTCCGGATGACCTCAAACGTCTTGCTGTTGGTTTTGAATTCGTCAACGAACACGTCTACGGTAATCGAATTGACGCCTGTTTGCAGAGGCACATTAGCTGTAAATTCACCTTTCGCCGACAGAGTCGCATCGGCGCCGTTCACCTTGACAGTTGCATTACCGGGCCCGAGAACTTCCACAAGCCCTTTCAACGCAAGCTGACTGTCGCGCGTCTCTTTGCTTTCGTCATCCATCAGCCCGCTTAATACGGCCGAACGAACCTGGTCACCCGTATTGTAAGCATTGGCCACGAGCTGACGAAGCGTTCTTGTGCCTGACGGATCCAGGGTGGAAATGACAAAACCTCCCTGCGGTATAACACTGTTATTCTCTTCCGGCGCTCCCCAGCTCCAGTTGATCGCTTGGTTCCGGTTGACCACGCGGGTCACATGGCCCGTGTGGTCAACCACCACTTCAACCCCGAAGCGGTTCGTGCCCGTGGAGTATCCGAAGGCTTCCGTCATCACGTTGACGTTGCCCTCGATTCGGTTGATATTATAGAAATTGCCTTCCAGGAACGAATCCGGACTTCCCGGCAAGCTCATGCCGAGCTGGTAATCCTTCACCCACTCCTTATCTTGGAGAGCAGCCGCCGCGATCGGCCAGTTGACCTGGGATGCATCAAACAGCATCAGTCCGTTCGTGGACTTCAGCCCCGCCTGGAACACTTCGCGCTGCACGGCCGGTGCCTGCACATTGTTCATGGCAATGCCTGCATACAGCGGAATTTCACCGTTCGTTACGATATTGCCGAGCGTTATATATTTCTGGATTTCCTGGCTGGTGGTTTGATAAGCCCCGATCATCAGAAAATCCAAATACTCGATATACCCGGTTTGATAGTATTCCGGCGTATACACCGATTCGTCCGGCATGCCGAGCGCGGGATTGAACCGGAAGTTCTTGCTGCCCCAGTTCACGCCGTTCAAATAATACGTTTCATACCAGGATCCAACATAAGAGGATACCTCGATCTTTCTGCCTGTTGAAACTTCATAGGAATCCACCAGATCCTTCACTTCGCCGAAGAAGCTCTGAATCGTCCCCGAGCGGAATTCCCACCAGTCCTGAATCAGCGGACCGTATACCCGAACATTGTTTTCATAGTAAAAGATATCGTTTGGCCATTGATTAAGCTGCTTGCCTCGGGCCTGCAAAAACTGCTCGAACTTCACGCGGGTCTCGTCGCTAAAGTCGGCCCCCTCGTTGTCATATCGGCTCCGGTCATGGACAACGCCGTCCACATCATAGTTCTTAATGATTTCTTCGAATGTTCGAAGCTGATAATTGCGAACCTCGTCATTGGACGGGTTGACGAAGGCTACCAGGCCCTGCTTTTTGCTCTCGCGCAGTCGCTTGATCTCGCCGTTGTTCTCCGCGAAATATACACGTTCCTCCCAATCGAGGTGATCGTTCAGAACCGCATACTCGTTATGGGCGATCGATCCTTCGGCAAACACGTTGATCGCCGCATGAATCTCTAATCCCAGTGCATGACCATGATCAATAAACTCCTGCAGGAGGTCCAAATCCGGGCTTGCGCCTGCTTTTTCAGGTGCCTTGATCTCGCTGACATAAGGTCTGCCCGTCAAATCGTTCTTTTTATAAGAGACATAACCTTCAACGCCCTTCACATCAAATGCCACCGAGGTAACGCCCGTTTCCTTGGCTTTTTGCAAGAATGCCAAAACATCCTCGCTCGTTTTAAACTTTCTGACATTGGAAGCCTGATCCACCCAGAGAATGACTTCTTTTTCCGGGGAGAAATCAGGTCTTGCAAACACCGCAAGATGACGCACATCCTGCTCAATGTCATTTTTCATTACTTTGACTTCGATATAATTGGTGCCGTTTGTTAACGTGTAGTTATGCGTGAAGGTACCATCCGCTTCAAAAGGAACCTCGATACCGTTCACAAGAAGTTTGATCGCGGTAATGTCGTCCATGTTGTCGATGCGCCCCGTGATGGCGGTGCTGCCTTCCGTTACGGTGTACATCATCTGGTTATCCAGCGTGAGCCGTGCAATAAGACCATTGCCGCTCATGATATCGCGTACCTGAACCACTTCCCCGTTCTTCCGCAGCTTGATCATATCCCCGACCTTAAAATTCTCGGCCAAATAGCGCTTGATGTTATTACCTGCGTAGCTGTTATCCTGTGCCATCAGCACATAACCGCCTTCGGGAATTTCAAGCTCGGTCGGCCCTGTCCATACAGGCGGCTTCCCGTTGATCGAAGGATTGATCACCCGTAATACGCGGTTGTTGGCATCCACCTGCACGGCGACATTGGTCTGAGGAATCGTGATGGAATTGCCGTAATCTCTTGTAAAAATCGCCACGATGTTTGGCACGCCCGTGACATCCTTGTCGACATAGTCCAGCTTCTTCCGCGGACCTTCAATGTCGATCGTAATATCCTTCGGTGCCGCTTCGACTTCAATATAATCCTGGTTCTCGATCGGTTCGTACACGATATTCAGTGTTTGGACTGCCAGTTCGCCATCTCCCTTAAACAGTTTCACCTCAGCCTTGTTCGGGCCCGGCTCCAAATAAACATTCGTGCGAAACATGCCTTCCGCCGTAATCGCAGTTTCATCGCCATTAACCGTTACGCTTAAATCCTGATCCGCGGCATAATTCGCCACAAAACCCGCTATCTCAATGACCGGAATATCCACAGTCGTATCAGTTTGCGTAATCAGATGCAGCTCGGGTGGCAGCGGATCCGGCCCTGGACCCGGCCCCGGCTGCTCCGGCAGGAAATCAGCCGCTGTCACTTCTTCGCCCGCCCGCATCAGCTTTACCGTATCTCCCGTTTTGTTATGATTGAAGAGAGGTTTCTGAAAAACGGATTGATCCCACGCATGGGTGCCGCCAGCCACTACAACGTAACCACCGGCCGGAATTGGAAGCAATGTTCCCGGATCCCAAGAAGTCGGAGGATCGCCGTTCGGTCCAACCACATTCTGGACAATGCCGCTCGCATCCACAGAGACCGCGACATGAAGCGTAGGCACCCATACCTCATCTTTATATACGGAACCCGTGACCGCTACGCCGCTGGTATACAGCGCCAAATAATCATTTTTCCCTTCCACCGTATCGCCAGCCACGTTGATATCCGTGAACTCCAGACTCTCTCCGCCTTGGGAGACCAGGGTAACCGGTTCGGGAGCCGCGCTTTGAACCGGAGGAATTTCGTTATCCGCGAACGCGGAAGACCCAACCGGAACAATGAGAGAAACGATCAGTGACAGACTGAGAAACAGCGCGATTCGCCTGCGAAATAAACGATACATCAAATGATTACCACCTTTCTCCTATTCAGAATGAACGATCACGTGAATATGAAATTCAACGGTCACCCCCTTTACGAATTTTGAAAAAGCAGCCGCCAGCGCAGACTGCTTTTTCAAATGAATCATTTACTTCGTGGATTGAAACCATTCATTGGCTGCGGTCACCATATCGGCTCCACCTTCTGCTCTCCACTGAGCCAGGAATTGATCGTAAGCATCAATCGGCTTCGCTCCGGAAATGAATTGCAGCACATTGTCATCGAGCAGGGTCGTCAATTTCAGCAGGTTTTTGGATACAGCTTCAATTGGCGGTGCCGTTGACATCGGATCTACAACGATGATGCCTTCGGCATTTTTCTGGAAAGCTTCGAAATGCGCTTGCAGAATCGGATCCTTACGAACTCGTGCCTGCCAGTAGATTGGGTACTTCTCTTCGTCTACCCCTGTCAAGAAGCTGCTCGCATTATTCAATTCATCATTGAAGATCGGCAGAATCGGATAGTACTTTCCGTCCTTCACTTCATGATGGACGCCTTCTTTACCCAGCGCGATGCCTTTGAATGTCTCCGGCTCCAACTTCGCGTTCAGGAATTCCATGGCGGCTTCCTTGTTCTTCGAGGATTTCAGAATGGCTACATACCAAGTGGTGTTCGCTTTGGCTCCGACCACCGCTTTGCCGTCCTTGCCTTTCAGATAAGGAATAATGGACGTTTTGGCTTCCGGGAAGTTTTTCTCCAGCGCAGCAATCGTTGTTCCCGCATTCCACCAAGCCAGCTTATACATGGCCGCATTGCCGCCCGAGAATTTCTCGATGGACTTCTGTGCGGTATTGATCGGCGTTTCGGTGTCCAGTAGGCCTTCTTTATACAGTTTGTTCATAAAGGTAATGTATTCTTTCATCTCCGGCTGCTCGGCACGATGCAACAGCTTGCCATCGACCTCTTTCCAATCCGTCAAAATGCCGAATGTCGTGGCAATGTCTCCGTACAGGGAATCCTTGCTCATGGTGAGCGGAATTACCTTTTTCTTCTCTTTGATCGTTTTGAGCACATTGTAAAGCTCATCGGCAGTCGTAGGCATGGACAGTCCCAATTCGTCCATCCAATCCTGTCTTACCACAAGTTCCTCCCCGATGCTTACGCCAGCTCCGGTCTCGGGAATGCCGTAAATCTTCCCGTCGATGGTGGCACTGCCGAAGGATTCCTGCTTAATGGATTGCTTAATATAGTTGCCGTGGGATTCCAACAGCTCATCAAGCGGCTCGAGCGCTCCCGCAGAGGCCAGATTGTAGAACTGCGCTGCATTCAATTTCACAAAATCATAGTTATCTTTGCTGGATACGAGCAGGTTCAGCTTCTCATCCGCGTTCTCGGCCGGCAGCAGTTCGTATTCCACATTAAATCCGGTTCTTTCCTGGATGTACTTGGCCACATATTCAGTCTTCGGATCAAACAATCCATATTGCATGATCATGCGCAGACCCGGTTTTTCGGCCGTAGTCCCACCGTTCCCCTCGTCTTTTGGCGTGGTTGCCGGTGTATCCGTCGGCTGAGCGGCCGGCGTGTCCGTTGTGCCGCCTCCCCCGCCGCCGCATCCGGACAGCGCCAGCGTGAATCCGAGAATCCCGGCCAGTACCGCGGATTTTTTAATCTTGATCATGGATAACCCTCCTTGTGATTGAGAAATTCAATGAATTCTGCCATCTGACAATACGAAGCGCATCACCACCTTTATGAAGTAAGCTCTGATGAATCTAGCCTTTAACCGAACCTACCAGCACGCCTTTAACAAAATACTTTTGCAGGAATGGATACACCAGCAAAATCGGGATCGTTGCCAGCAGGATCGAGGAAGCTTGTATGGACTGAGGTGTTGCATTAATCGCGGCGTCGACATTATCCTTCAGGAAGTCCCCGCTGGACGAAACCAGCAGCTCCTTCAGGTACAGCTGCATCGGCTTGATCGCCGGATCGGTAATGTAGATCATCGCCGCAAAATAGTCATTCCAGAAAGCAACCGCAAAGAACAATCCGATCGTTGCCATAACGGGAAGCGAGAGCGGTACAATGACCGAGACCAGGATGCGGATATTCCCCGCGCCATCCAGCTTTGCGGACTCCTCCAGCTCATCCGGAAGCCCCTCGAAATAGTTTTTAATGATGAGCATGTTGTACACGTTCACCATCGCCGGCAGGAATAACACCGGGAAGGAGTTCACCAGATTCAAATTTTGCATGAGCAGGTACGTCGGAATCAGTCCGCCGCTGAAGAGCATCGTAAATACGAAGATCAACAGCAGCCCTTTCCGTCCCCGCAGCCGGTATTTGGACAACGGATAAGCTGTCAGGGTGGTCAAAAACAAGCTGCAAGCTGTTCCGATGATCGTCAGAAAAATGGATACCTTGAGCGAATTCAAGAACATGGAATCCTGCAGCACGTACTTGTACGTTTCGAATTGAACCCCGACCGGGAGCAGCCCAACCTGACCCGATATGACGGCTCCCTCGCTGCTCAAGGATTTCGCGATCAGGTTCATGAAAGGCAGCAGGGTCGTTAAGCCCATCATGATGAAGAACGTATAATTGAATACCGAGAAGCATTTCTCCGAAAACGACGTTTGGATGACACCTCGGGTGGTGTTTGTTCCTTCCAAAGCTTTTTTGTGATCCATTTGCGCCACCCTTTCTTTACCAGATCCCGCGCTGTAAGTATTTTCTGCTCATGGCATTGCCCATGATGACCAATGTGAAGGATATAACGGCTTCGAACAAGCCAACCGCGGTCGAGAAGCTGTAATCCTGGTTCCCGAGACCCTGCCGGTATACATAGGTTCCAATGACATCCGATACCTGGTACACCACCGGATTGTACATGACGAGAATCTGTTCCGTTCCCGCTTCCAGCACGTTTCCGAGCCGCAGGATAAACATCAGGACAATAATCGGGGCAATCCCCGGGAGCGTAATGTGCCACAGCTGCTTCCATCGTCCGGCCCCGTCGATCTTCGCGGCTTCATACAGCATCGGGTCGATCATTGTAAACGCTGCCAAGTATACGATGGTGCTCCAGCCCGTTTCCTTCCAGCCTGCCGAGGTGATCAGCACGCCTCGGAACACGCTGTTATCCAGGAAAAACGCAATCTGCTCCATCCCTAGGGATACCAAAACTTTATTGACGATTCCTCCGTTCGTTGAGAGGATATCGATAAACAATCCGCCGACGATGACCCAGGACAAGAAATGCGGAAGATAGATGACGGTTTGCACCGTGCGCTTAAATACCATATTCCTCAGCTCATTGAGCATCAGGGCGATAATGATGGGGAGCGGGAACAAGATCACGATTTTCAGGAAGCTGATGATGATCGTATTTTTGAATACCTGAGCAAAGTCCGGCGACGTGAACAGCTTCTCGAAATGCTTCCATCCCACCCACGGGCTGTCGGCAAATCCGGTGAATATGTTGAAATCCTTAAATGCAATCGTTATGCCGTACATCGGCGTGTACTTGAACAGCAAAATGAACAAGATGCCCGGTACGAGCAGCAAATAAAGATCCCACTCTTTCCAAATGTCCGACCCTAAACGGCCCCAGTACCCTCGTTTTTTCTTCATCTCTCTATACGGTGCCGGCGATGGTTCTATCGTGGGTTTCATCGACTCGTCTCCCCCTTTCTATTGATTCAATCTCCTTGGTTACTACAAATTGTAATTCCCGGCGCAGGGACTGAGTAGGCGAGGATCATTACTATTTATGGTAATATGATGTTGTGTTGGGGCATGGACGTCAGTAATTGTGCCATGAGGCTGCGGTGGGTGTTTCATGGGGTGTTAAGTTGTGATGATCGGCTAAGCGTTGCCAACCGAAATTCACAACCGAGATTCAAACCATTTGCTTTCAAAACACTAGGACCATTTGAACCCCTAGCCCCCATTTGAATCTTCATCGAAAAAAGAAGATTTGTTCATCACTCCGCATGCGGATTGTTCTTCCGATCCCTGTTACCCCCAGATTTCTTCTGAATGAATAAAACCATGTTGAAATCCGGGAATAAAGGGGACCGCTGCCGCTTCTCCAGAACAATTCCGCCTGCTCCGTTGAAGCTTGCTCAAGAATGAAGTTGGCATTTCGAAGCACACGGCTTTGCCGTGCTTCATCGCCAAGCAAGGCCCATGCTGCTCCGCTCCGAGCTTGGCCTACCTAGCCTCAACCATGTTGCGCGGGTGATTACTTCCGCCCAGCCGATGGTTAAGGCTGGGAGTAAAAGCAAACAAGCCGTTCGGGATGTATGCCCCGAACGGCTCGTTTGCTTTGTTTATGTAAACTGCGCATGCTCTGCTGCGCTGCGTTTCCCCCTCCTCCAAAACCAAGGGGGGAGGCTTTTTGGGTGGACCCTCGCGGACTAGCGGAGAGGGCGTATCGATTCCGGAAAAGCGTTAGCGGTCGGCTGAAAGTTTTCCACCGGAAAACTCGCATCGAAAGCATAGGCTGGAGCCGAAAATCTTCCGCTGTAATCATAATTCCAGGAAATTCGACGACAACAGCGATTGGAGGAACGATACGACCGCGGAGCGGACTCTCACACCTCTACTTCCCCCAACCAAGGGGAGTGGCTTTGGGAGTGGTTTGAACCCACGCGACCCAGCGGAGAGAGCGTATCGGTTTCCGAAAAAGCGTAGCGGTCGGCTGAAAATTTCCACCGGAAAACTCGCATCGAATGCATAGGCTGGAGCCGAAATTCTTCAGCTGCAATCATAATTCCAGGAATTTCGGCGACAACAGCGATTGGAGGAACGATACGACCGTGGAGCGACAAAGAGCGAAGGAGTTTTACGCCCCTACACCTCCCAGCCGATCCCCATCAATTACCCCTTAAACTCCCCCGGATTCACCCCCCAATACTTCCGAAACACCTTGGTGAAATAACTGACATCGCGGTACCCGACCAGCCGGGCGGCATCGTACACCTTAAGTCCTTCCTGCAGCAGCGACTTGGCACGCTCCATTTTGCGTTCCAGCACATAGGTCGAGAAGACAACCCCCATTTCCTGCTTGAACAGCCGGCTAAGATAGGAAGAATTGACATAAAGCCGGTCCGCCACCGTATGCAGCGTAATTTCCTGATCCATTTCCTCTTCAAGCAGGTTCAGAATATCTTTCACCACCTGATTGCTCGTCGTTTTCCGCTGCTCGCTCATAAAGGAGACGATATGCTTCACCGTGCGCTCCAAGAGCGACCAGGTTTGCATTTTGGTGCTCAGCAGCTTGACGTTATGAAAATATTCGATATCCTCGCCGACGACTTTTTTTACCGTCCAGCCCTGTTTCTGGATCATCCGGGTAAAGAAGCTGTTCATGTACAGAACCGCCTCATGAAATTCGTCCGAGGATTCGGATCTGGAGAAGGCTTCTTCCCATAACCCCTTCAGCGCCTCCAGCGCTTTCGTCTCGTCGGCCGTTTCCAGCGCGATCTCCAGCGTCTTCTCCAGATTCTGCTGCACGATCACGCCCTGGATATCCCGCTGGAGCTGCTCCCGGTAAGGAATCGCAAGGTCGTGTCCATACACGACGCGCTCCTGAAGCGCCCGGCAGGCCTGCGCATACAAGAGACTCATCTCCTCGATCGTCCCGATGGATGCACAGATGCCTGCGCTTGCCGTTAACTTCAGCACTTCCCTCGTCTGAGAGAGCAGCTTGGATACATCCGCATTCAGCCGCAGCATAGCCTCCTTGGCGTCTTGGTTTTCCTCCACGATCCACACCATCAGCAGCATACTGCCGGAATCCGACGTGATCCAGAGAGAGGGATGGGACAACAGCTCCTTGGCCAGGCACTGCATCGTAAACTGCAGCAGCTCGACATCCCCCCGTTGAAACCGGGTCTCACACTCCGGCAGCGGGTCAAGGTCCACCACAGCTACCGCAATACGGTCGTCCTCCTTCAACGGAATATATAATTCCTTGCTCTTATTAAGAACATCCGGTTTTGTATATTTACCGCTGACCCATTGAATAAAAAAGAGATTTTGCAAGTGCGGAAGATTGTCCTTCCATTTCTGTTCCAACGCCGCCTTGCGCTGCCACTGCTCCAAATCCTCCCGTAGCTGCTGCCTCGCTTCAAGGACCGCTTCGAGAATATCCTCCTCGCCGGCGGGCTTCAATAAATATTTGGACACCCCGTATTCCAGCGCCAGCTGCGCAAACTCGAAGTTGTCATGTCCGCTCAGAATGATCATTTTCGTCAATCGGCTGATATCCTGCCGGCTTCGAAGCTCGCCAAGGAGCGTCAATCCATCCATTTCAGGCATCTGCACATCGATCAGCATTATATCCGGTTTCTTCCGACTTACAAGCTCAAGGGCTTCGACACCGTTGGACGCCATACCCACCACTTCAATTCCATGCTTGTCCCACGGGATATTGTAAGCCAGTGCATTACGCAGCCGGGGTTCGTCTTCCACAATCATGAGATTCATTCAGGTCCTCCCTTTCGAGCGATCTATATATGAGTACCTACTTCAGGTTAACTTCCTTGCAGCGATCCAGTGGAATGGAGATCGTGACAGTTGTGCCTTCGCCTGAGACACTGTGAACCGTGAGTTGAGCTTCCTTGCCATAATACAGCTTCATTCGGCTCAGCACGTTCCGAAGACCGAACAGATCCTTCACATGCTCTTCATCCTGAGAAGACGCCGGCACGCTTCGCGAACTCATCATCTCCAGCTCATGCTGGATATAACGCAGTCGTTCTTCCTTAATCCCCGGCCCGTTATCCTGTACGCTAATAACCACGGTCTGCCCCTTTTCGATCCTGCTGGATATGACCAGGCTCCCTCCGGAGGATTTACCCTCCATGCCATGAATGATGGCATTTTCCACCAAAGGCTGGAGCAGGAGCTTGAGGAGCGGAACATCCTTACTCTCTTTCGAAATGTGATAATCCACGGTGAAATTGTCCATGAAACGAAGCTGCTGAATTCGTAAATAGTAGTGCAGATGGGTGATGCTCTCCTCAATCGTGAACACCTGCCTGCCCTTATTTAGGCTCAGCCGAAAAAACTTCGACAGATTCATCACCATCTCGCTGATCTCATCCGCATCGTAGTTTTTGGCCGTCCAGTAAATCGAATCGAGGGTATTGTATAGAAAATGCGGGTTGATCTGGGATTGCAGAAACTTCAGCTCGGTAGTCGTTAATCGCAGCTGCTGCTCATAATGATCCTCGATCAGATGCTTCTGTACGACGGCCATCTTGTTAAACGACTGAATGAGAAAGCCGAACTCGTCCTTCCGCTTGGTATCGACATGAATATTCAGCTCCCCGCTGCTGAGCCGCTTCATCCCACGCGACAACTTCAACACAGGGGAGGCAATTCCGCTGTAAACCACCCATGAAATAATGATGGCCAGCAGGATGCTCAGCCCGATGATCGCAACCGTGAACAGGCGCAGCTGATCAGTCTCTTTGTACAGCTCGCTTTTCGGCTGAACCAGCGCGAGGCGCCATGCGGAGTAATCCGAGTCAATCGCTACGGTCATATCCTTGTCGGAAATGTTATCCTCATGCATTCTGCCTGTCTCCACCACCACTTGTCCCTTTTCGTTCAACAGGGCGATACGGCTGTTCTCGGAGGGAAGCAGCGTCTTGATGATATTTAACAGCTTGCTCTTGTTAAAGGACACCACCAGCAGATTCGACTGCCGCTCGCTGTTGTACAGGTCCATCGCACGAATCAAGGAGACGCTGTCCGTATTCGTCATCTGGCCAAAAGTGATACCCTCCGCCACTGGGGATTCCGACATCACGTAGGAAATCCCCGTTCCGTTCCTCCGGGCGGCTTCGACAAGCCATTCCCGCTGCGTCTCACCCGTCAGCTCTTTGACGCCATAATGAGTAGAGATTAACCTGCTGGACGCCGGATGATACACCGAAATTTGGGATACAAACCGGTTCACCGAAACGGAATTCAATAACTGATCCAATATATCCGAGAAATCCACGATCGAATGAGGGGAGAAGTTGGTGCTGTTTTTGTTCAACAGCTCATTCATTCCAGGATCGCTTGCAATCAGGGTGGATATC
Organism: Paenibacillus sp. JZ16; assembly: GCF_015326965.1. NCBI lineage: Bacteria > Bacillati > Bacillota > Bacilli > Caryophanales > Paenibacillaceae > Paenibacillus > Paenibacillus sp. JZ16. The sequence continues at coordinate 6,392,901 of NZ_CP017659.1, read as the reverse complement.
TCCTCCACGTTTTGCAGCGCCAGATCAAAATGATTCATCGCTGACGAAAGCGCCATCTCCGTCCGCTCGACCGCCTGTTCATACAGAATATCCCGGGACCGTTCCACCGCAAACAGGCTGATGATGACCAGCGGCAGCAGGATCAGCAGAAAATAACCGGTTAAGCGGGTTTGAATATTTTGCGAAAACCGATCCCGTACCCAGCGAATCAACGCCATCATTCGAGTCCCCCCTCCTTTGGCGGCCGACATCATTGTTTGGAGTACCATTCATTCACTTCCTTCGTGATTTCATCTCCTCCTTCTTCCTTCCACCTCTTCACATAGTCATCGAAGGCATCCAGCGGTTCCAGCCCCATAATGATCTTCGTAAACACGTCCTCCAGATTTTTAAGCTTATTGCTGTACTTCGTCATGGCAGGTGTGGGAACACCATAGAATGCATTCGGGGTTATATGCGAATGAATCATCTGCAAGTTGTTGTATAGGTTGAAATCGCCTAGTGAGTCAAGCCGCTCCTTAAACAGCATTTGGTCCGGCACATCAACAAGCGACTGATAAATTCCACGGTACAAATGCTTGTCGTGAAGCGCAAAATCCGTCACGATCGCCCCGTCCTCCCAACGCCAGATTTCGTTCTCGAAGCCGAGCTTCAGCGTCTTATAGTCACTGGCAATAAAGTCCAGAAACTTAATCACTTCGGCTGCTTTCACCGATTCGGCGGGAATGACATTGTAGCCGCGGATAATATCCTTGCCCTCTACCCCTTTGAGTCCGTCCGGTCCCGTGGGATACGGTAGCGGAATCCACTTTGCCTCCGGATCCTTGCTCATATTGGCCGCAATCGGTCCCCGCGTGTCGTACCAAGCTGCGGAGAAGAGGCCCACCGTGCCATTTTCTATTTTTTCGAACAGATTATTTTGCAGGTTAAGAGGAAATTCCCGATCAAGCAGATTCTCCTGATACAGCTTGGCAAAAAACGCGAGGGTCTCCTTTGTTTCAGGCAGAATACTTCCGTTCACCAACTGCCCATCCCGTTCAAACCACGTATTCCGCTGCGTGCCGAAGGCGCCGAAGAACGGGGAAGACCTGCCCAACTTCGATGTCAGGGTAAGGCCGATCGTATCCTGCACGCCGTTGCCGTCCGGATCATCGAGCGTGAAGGCACGGATGACTTCGTAATATTCCTCCAGTGTTTCAGGCGGTTCCAGGCCAAGCCGATCAAGCCAATCCTTTCGGACATACATTAGCTCTGCCCCGGTCACCTCATTCAAGCTTGGCACCGCATAGATTTTACCGCCATATCGAACCCGATCCCAGACCTCCGGCGGAATTTTCTCTTTTAGATGGGGACCATGCTTGTCGATTAACTCATCCAGCGGCATAAATGCCTTTTGTTTGACATAATTGTCGAACCACACCGGTTCATACGTATGAAGCATATCCGGCAAGTTGCCGGAGGACATAATGACATCCAGCTTCTCGTTGTATACCTCAGGCGGCGGAAGATTAACTCCGATTTCAAGTCCCGTGCGCTCTTCAATGTAATTCAGATACGGATTGTCATTCTCGTCCATGCCGGCAGGAAACGTCATCCCGAGACTGGAAATAACGATGCTGATGGATGCGCTCTTCGGTTGATTCTCCGGCGGATGTTCTCCCTCAGAGTCCGTCTTGTTACACCCGGCAGCAAGGAGCATCAGAAATACACAGACGGGAAGCAATAGAACGTTACCTTTAAGCAGCCTTGACACCCTTCGATTCCCATGTTGAAATAACTCATCATTACAGGCCTTGTTCATCGGCATATGTCCTCACTCCCTCAGCTAGTAAGCTAATATTACTATATAACGATTTTATGGTGAGTTAGCTCACCTTTATAATCATTCTGTAATGTTTTGCAGCTTCCTTCACCCCGGACAAAAAGAAAAGAGCCGTCCCCGGTCTTCCCAAACCAGGGTGCGGCTCTATCTATAACAAAAACATTCATCCTGACATCAAGGACCATGACGTCCCTTTTTACAGCTCGTGTTATTGTTTGGCACAACACACATGCAAGAATAAGCTCCCGCTCCAAGTGATCGGCCCGCCCAAAATAATGAGGACAGTTAGACCCATAATATTATTTCGGTTCCTCTTGTTCGCTGCCGTCTTCCAGAAGCGGAATTTCTTTACGCTGCTCTTCCGATTGCACTTGGATCACTTCGAACGTACGGCCACAGTGGGCACAAAACTTAGCGTTCATAGCGGAGCTGTTCCCACAGCCTCTGCATACCTTCTCATCCGTAAGATTGGCGATTTGAAGCAGATTTTGTTCGATTTCAAAATTCAATTGATGAATCTTGGCCACGTAGCTCTGAATACTCTCCTGATCAGGCGTCCATTTCCCAGCTTCGGTTGCAGCAAATACAACCTTGCCGATTTCCAGAAGCTGTTCATCGATGTCGCTTTTTTTACCGTTGTTTTGCAGCTTTAACCGATTGATCTCCACCAACGTTTTGGCTTTGTTTCCGGCGTCGGACACACCGGCCTTAAATTTATCAAAAAAACTCAAGTATGCTCTCCCCTCTCTATTCACCCTTTGAAGCAGAATTTATTTTTATTCCTACAAGGAGATTCTCAGAATTTTATCATGATCGGTATAGTTCACGCCAGCACCAAGGCCTCTTGCAAACACCTGAATCGGAACGTACGTCACGCCGTCGATCACTTTTGGAGCGACCGTAACGGATTCCGATTTGCCGTTGTAAAAGACGGTTTTGCTGCCAATCGTAAGTGTTATTTTATGTTTGCCTCTTTGCACGCCAATGCTGGCCGCTTCGCGATTCCAGGTAACCTCAGCTCCCATTCCTTCAGCGATTTCCCGCAGCGGCACCAAATTGACGTTGTTATACACCAACGGCTCACTGCCAAACTTCACCACGCTGCCGTTCACGAAAACTTTAAGACCCGACTTGGCATAAGCAGGCGCTGCCGGCTTCGGCGCAGCGGATTTTGTCGTACTGTTCTTCGATGATTTGGCTTTAGGCGTCGATGAAGGCGATGTGCTGCCTGAAGAGCTCCTTCCGCCGTTATGATAATGATACTCGCCATAAGACAGACCCCAGCGTTCGCAATTGGTACGGCAGGTATGCCCGCCATTGGCATCCGTTCTTCCCGGATGAGCAGAAACAACCGAACCGGACACAAGCAATAAAGCGATGGTGCAGCACAGCATTTTTTTCTTCATAACTAACATTACCCCCTGGTATAATATTCCTCCACTACATTCTAGCATATTTCTTATATAGCAGATGGATATATAGAGGGCTACATAATATAAAAGAAAGACTATTGCATGCTGATGATCGCTTGCCTTGTTTCATTCTCAACCCCCGCGTTTATTCGTTACATATAACAGATCCTTTTGTGCCAAAATATTGCCAGAAAGGAATGAGACCCTGATGAATAAAAAGAAACCTGAATATGATGGACAGTTCCCCGGCGTTGACCCTATTCCCGAGCCCGATCGTCCGGATCAAGCCGCAACCGACAAACTCGACGATCTGGTCCTTGGCGTTTTGGAAGACAAAGATGAATCGAAAATCGATATCGATCCCGATACGGAAAATTACGATAAACTTCGTAAAAAGTAAGACAAGTCCCGTTTCAATATAATGTAAAAAATATAATCAATCTGTTAAAGTGTTCAAAAATAATTTATCGTTCTCGTTTTGAGAACGATTATTTTTATGTTATGATTAACATAGAAGCTTGGGACGAAGGGAGGAGTAACCGTGAACTGTTTCTTAAAAACAGCAAGAATTCTTTGGATGCTGGTACTTGTTCTGGTTACGGCATTTGCCCTTTACATTCCCGTCCAGGAGTACTACAGCAGCGAAGCCCATGATGAGCGGTATGTATACAAGCACGACCATCATCTCAAAGCGGCTGTTCTGAAACACTCTCACATTCTCTCCAAACTTAAGGCAGCCGGCAATGCCTTGCCGCTGTTCTTATTGATGTCGGCCGTTCTCATGCTGCAGGCTCCCAAAACACGTCTGCCTTATCGGCCGATCATTCCGCTTCGACTCCGGCTTTTATTATTATTCCCCATTAAATACACATCGAAGTTCGTTTAGTATCCTCCCCTTTTTCGCTTTCAAACTGACTGCGGTTTCTTAAATTCGCCCAATTTCTCATTTCTCAGGCAACCCTACGATCAACCTGTGATGATTTACGTATGCACATAGGTTTATTAAAGACTGTACAATTTCATCCTGAATGGATTGTTGTATTTGGCTGCGTATATTTTGAGATCCGTGTGACCGGTCTGCAAAAAACTAAAAAGTGTATTTTTAGGAGGATTTTAACCTATGCATGTTCGCGAAACAGATTTGCCCGGAATTGGTAAGAAGTTCGTAATTGATACCCGCGGTGGTGATAAACTGGTCATTATCATCCACGATGACGGCCGCCGTGAAATGTACCATTATGAGCATGACGATCCGGACGAAAGCATCTCCATGATTTCCCTGGATGATGATGAGGCTCGCCAAATTGCCGCCATCGTTGGCGGTCTCACTTATAAACCTAAAGCGCTGGAAACGATCGACATCGCGCTGGACGAATTGATTATCGAATGGTATCGCATCGAGCCCCATTATTACGGGGCAGGCAAATCGATTGGTGATTTGGGCGTACGTCAAGCCTCTGGTGCAACCATCATTGCCACAGTTGATAAAAACAGTAAACAAATCAATCCCGGACCTGACGTTATTATTACGCCGGACTCGACTCTCGTTGTCGTCGGTGAACGTCAACAACAGCGGCTATTTAAACAAATCTTGATGAACGGACGTGGTTGATGAATGGATCATTTGGTTTTAGAAGTTGGACTGGCGATTTTCCTGATCGCCCTGGCGGGGTTGTTATCAGCTAAACTCCGGTTTTCCGTCGTCCCTTTCTACATTCTGGTAGGGATGGCGGTAGGGCCTCATGCTTTTCATTTTGGATCATTCGATTTTCGTTTTATAGAAAGCGCCCCGTTCATCGACTTTATGGGTCGCATCGGCGTACTGTTCCTTCTGTTCTATCTTGGCCTTGAATTCTCGGTCGGCCGGTTAATCAAATCAGGGAAGTCCATCGTTGTCGGCGGCAGCATCTATATTGCCATTAACTTTACGCTTGGACTGATGATCGGGATCTTTTCCGGATTCCCCGTGGCGGAGACACTCATTGTAGCGGGAATAACCACCATCTCCTCAAGCGCGATCGTAGCGAAGGTGCTGGTTGACCTGAAAAGAACGGCGAATCCCGAAACCGAGATGATTCTTGGTATTATCATGTTCGAGGATGTTTTCCTGGCTGTCTATATCTCTATTCTTTCCGGACTCGTATTGAGCGGATCATCATCGCTGGGCGGAGTACTGATATCTGCGGTGATCGCCCTCGGATTTATGCTGCTTGTCCTTATTCTTGGCCGTAAAGCCGTACCACTTCTGAATAAAGCATTAAATATACGGTCGAACGAATTGTTTGCCTTGGTTGTTTTTGGCGCGTTGTTCCTGCTCGCAGGATTCGCCGAGACGATTCATGTCGCCGAGGCCATCGGCGCTCTTCTCGTCGGGCTTGTCCTGGCTGAGACAGAGCATCGTGAACGCATTGAGCATTTGATATTACCATTCCGTGATTTCTTTGGAGCCATATTCTTCTTTAGCTTCGGTTTAACGATTGTACCTTCCGAGCTTGGCGGAGCTGTGTGGTTATCGCTGATCGCCGTGATCATCACGCTCCTTGGAAACTTTATTGCAGGCATGCTTGCAGGACGCAGTGCGGGATTGTCCTCCAAAGCATCCTCCAATATCGGTCTGACCATCGTATCTCGCGGAGAATTCTCCATTATTCTCGCGAATATGGGTAAAGCGGGCGGACTTGCAACCTTCATTCAGCCGTTTGCAGCCCTGTATGTGCTGATACTGGCGATACTCGGACCGCTGCTCACCAAGGAGTCCAAGCATGTGTATAACTTCTTGAACAAAATCATTAAATTTAAAGACTATAAGGAGAAGAAACCGGTTAAACCGAAGCTAAAGGATGAAAGTGCTAGCGGATAAAGGAGGGTACATTGCCTATGGTTCAAGCCCCGGTTCGGGTAACGAACGGTCCGCAAAAGGCCGTAAAAAAGGCAAGTACACGAAGAAGAATGAGCATGGCTGCCATCGGAGGACTGATAGCGGCATTCGGTTTAGATTTATTTCTTGTTCCCAGCGGCATCATCGCGGGCGGCGTAACGGGAATTTCTGCGCTCGCTTCGCATCTGACGGGACTTCATACCGGCATGTTTCTGTTTGCATTAAACCTGCCTCTGCTCCTGCTGGTCTACCATAGGTCCAACCGGGAAAAAGCCGTCATTGCCACCGTCGGGCTGCTTACTTTTTCCGTATGCTCGATCCTGTTTTTTCCGGTTCCCGCTCTCATTGACAGCAAGATCGGGAGCGCAGGCATCGGCGGCATTATCCTTGGGCTGGGCATCGGTCTCGGCCTTCGTTACGGCGTCGTCCTGGACACACTCCAAATGCCCAAGATGCCGCAGCAGATATCACATCTGCTGACCCGTTTAAAGCTGCCGTACGTCCATATCATGGTCAATACACTCGTGCTGTCATTGGCCGGACTGCTGCTCGGCTGGGAACGAGCGATGTACTCTGCGATCGCCTGCCTGATGGCGCTGGAGACCGGACGTATTACGACTTCAAGCCTTCCGCTTAAACGCGAGGTCCGGATTCGAAGCGTGAGCGAAGCGGAAATCAGACACAGCATAAAATCCATCATGGGATATGATTCCCAAGCTGCTAACACGAAAGATGACGCTATGCATGATGGCAACACCATCGGTTCGACGCAGCTGGTCTATCGGGTTCACATTCTGGAGATGCCCAGGTTCAAATCCATTGTGAGAAGCCTGGATCCGAATGCCGAGATTACCATCATCCAGAAGTAAGTTTCTCTCTAACATGTAAATGAACTGCACCCCAATTGTTAGACACATCTAACAGTTGGAGGTGCAGTTTTTTTATGACTAAATTTACGAAGGATAGCAAATTGGCATTAATTCAAGGGTATGACTCCGATCTTCTATCTCAGACCGAATACGCAAATCAAATGGGCGTTACCAAGTCTCAATTCAATATTGGTTGAAGCTCTATGAGATGCATGGTGAGCCTGCCTTTACTAACGGCTATACAAATTATCCGGTAAGCTTTAAACTGGACGTACTCAATCATATGGCTCAATCAGACGCTTCTCTCATGGATACCGCTGCTTTGTTTAAGTTTCCGGACTTCTCCATGGTATTCCTGGCAGAGAAAGATGGAGTCAGGCGGTTTAGAAGCCTTGAGCCAAAAAAGAAAGGGCGTCCATCCATGAAGAAAAATTCCAATTCGTCTACCGAACGATCCGTAGTTCAAGGGTCTGTCGAAGCACTCGAAGAACGTATCAAACAGCTTGAAATGGAAAATGAGTATCTAAAAAAGTTGAATGCCTTAGTTCGAAACAAGGAAAAATCACCAAACAAGACAAAGCACAAACCGTCTGGCAACTAAGGCATAAATATCCGGTGAAGGCACTCGTACAGCTGGCTGGTATCCCGCGCAGCACCTATTACAACCTTATAAAGCGTATGAACCAACCAGATCCGAATGCCGAGTTGGGGGCTGAAATCCAGTCCATTTACGTGGAACATGATGGACGTTACGGATATCGCCGTATTCGTGATGAACTGGCAGTCTGTGGGTGGAAAGTTAACCACAAAAAGGTTCAGAGACTCATGAAGAAGATGGGCCTTCAATGCCTGGTTCGCATGAAAAAGTATAAGTCATATAAAGGGACCGTCGGCAAGATTGCACCGAATCATCTGGACCGCCAGTTCACGGCTGGGGCGCCAAATGAGAAATGGGTGACGGACATTACGGAGTTTAAGTTATTTGGAGAAAAGCTGTATCTATCGCCCATTTTGGACTTATTCAACGGGGAAATTATCACCTATACCCTGGGTTCACGACCAACCTATTCTCTGGTATCCGAGATGCTGGATGCAGGACTGAAGCGTCTGCCAGAAGAACACCAACTTCTCCTTCATTCAGATCAAGGATGGCATTACCAAATGAAGCCGTATCGCCATGCGCTTAAGTCGAGTGGCATTCTCCAAAGCATGTCACGAAAAGAGAATTGTTACGACAATGCCGTCATAGAGAATTTCTTCGGCATTCTCAAGTCGGAATTTCTGTACTACAAAGAGTTTGAAAGTGTGGAACATTTTAAGGAAGAACTGAAAAAGTATGTTGAATACTACAATACCAAACGGTTAAAGGCAAAATTAAAAATGAGTCCGGTACAGTACCGAACTCATTTTGAGAAAGCTGCCTAATGAAATAACCGCGTCTAACTTTTGGGGGTCACTTCAGCCTGTTTTTTTAAGATATCAGGAGTATAAACTCCGAAGCTTAGGCCTTCCTGATATCACAAGAAAAACATCCCTAAGACGTTTTTCTTATGATATCCCTGCTATTTACGAAACTGCTGGATCAGAAACAGAATCAACGAGCCCACCACGCTGATGACGAGGCAGGTTACAATCGGGAAATAAATTTTGACATGGGGTTTATCCACCACGATGTCACCTGGCAGCCGGCCGACAAATCGTCCAATGACAGGCCACAGCAGCCCGATCACAATTAGAGCGCCACCTATCCATAATAGAGCCCGAGTTACAGGATGCAAGGGTACGGTCACCTCATTCATCAAATCAAACACATAAGCACGCAGGTTTCCTTGTATCATAACGGATTTGGGGTGCCGCCTGCAAGGTCGGGTCCTTCCTGTCAATCAAGCGATCATCCTTTCACTGCCCCAGCCGTCATTCCGTCGATAAAATACTTCTGGAAGGCCATGAATAAAATAAAGATCGGGATGATCGAGAAAAAGGAGCCGACAATTAATAAATCATAGTTGTTCCCGTAAGGGGTCAAGAGCGTCTTCAATCCGATCGGAAGGGTATACTTGCTATCGTCGCTGAGCACCATGAACGGCCATAGAAAGTTGTTCCAGCTGTTCATGCCGTTCAGAATCGCCATAGCAGCGAAGGATGGCTTCATCACAGGCAGGATCAGCCGCATATAGATTCCGTATTCGGTCGCGCCGTCCACCCGCCCTGCCGCAATCATTTCTTTTGGAACCCCTCTTAAATACTGCCTGAAGAAGAAAATCGTGGCCGCGCTCGCGATCCCCGGCAGGACTATCGCCGAATATGAATTCATTAGGCCCAGGTTGTACGTCAGGGAGTATAGCGGAAGAAGAAGAATTTCAAAAGGAACCATCATAATCAGAAGCACGCAGATAAACAAGAAGTTCTTGCCGATGAAATCGTAGGCTGCAAACCCGTAGGCAACGGTTGCACTGACCAGCAGGGTTAACGTAACCTGCACCACCGTAAGGAGCAAGGAGTTAAAAAACCACATGAAGTAGGAGTGATCCCCTGTAAACAGGTAGGTGAAATTGTCCAGGCTCATCACCGACAGGTCAAATTTCAGATTCAGTCCATACCGGATCAAATCCTCGCCGGGTTTAAACGAGGCAATGGTGACGGCATAGAAAGGGACCAGGATTAGAAAGCACAGTATGGAGAACAAAATGAAGAGGATTATTTTGACCAGCGTTTCTCTTCTCATCCTCAATCCTCCTTCTTGAACATGCCGGAGAGCTTCAGTTGCGTCAGGTTAATGAGCATGGTGATTGCCAGCAGCACAATCCCTACAGCGGCCGCATAACCCAGATTGTTCTTCTCAATGCCTTGACGGTACAGATAACCGACGATCGTGAGACCGATATTTTTCGGGGAGTTGTTGCCGTTCCAGAGCATCATGCTCTCGATAAACATGGCAAGCCCCGCATAAATGCTGATCGTTAACACATAAATCGTGGTCGGCTTCAACAAAGGCATCGTGATTTTGGTAAACTTCTGAAAGGCCGAAGCCCCATCGATGGATGCCGCCTCGTAATATTCGCCCGGGATGTTTTTGAGCCCAGATAAAAAATAGAGCATATTCACTCCCGTCCACCGCCATGTGGCAAGAGCCACCAGAGCAATAAAACCGGTAACCTGTCCCTTCAGAAACTTCACCGGGTCGATCCCGAACCACCCCAGTATACTGTTAATGAGCGACCCTTCCATCTCGCCGAACATCAGCCGAAAAATGGTGCCTGCTACAACAACCGACGTCAGTGCCGGGAAGAAAAAGGATGACTTAAAAAACTCTCTTCCCCACATAAACTTATTGTTGATCAGCACAGCAAACAGCATGGGGAACGGAATCAGGATAAGGAGCGTCAGGATCATGTATATCGCGCTGTTCGTCACCGCCTTCAGAAAGACGCCGTCCCCCATCAGCTTCCCGTAGTTAGCCAAGCCGATCCAATCCGCCTCCTGCCCGAGCTGCGTCTTCTGAAAGCTCATGCTAAACGAGCTGCCCAGCGGAAACACCCAGAATATGAGGAATACCAGAATAAAGGGCAGGACAAACACGTAAGGAGCAACCTTTTGCGAGTACAGAAATTTTTTAATCATGATTCTACTCCTTTAATGAGAGCCGCTCACCGACGAATCCATGAGCAGCTCTTCGTTTTAGTACCGTATGAGCGAGTGTCATTTCAATTCCTGTTCAATTTGCTTTTGGGCATCATTCAGTGCTTCGGTAATGTCCTTGCCATCCTCAAAAATCTCGTTGAAGGTCGTGGTGCACAGGACGTTGTTGATGGTAGGCGATGCGGAGGTCGATTTGATTAACCGGATTTCATCCCGGATCTCATTCAACACATCAAACGGGTTATTGACAAAATATTTCACGAACTGATTCTCGGCATTGTGCGTAACATCCTTCATGTCCCAAACGTCCATATTAACCGGATCGAATCCAAGCGTGTTCCAGATCTCTTTATTGGCATCCAGGGACAGCTTGGCGAATGCCAGAAAGTCTTTCGCCAGCTGTACGTCTTTTGCGGTCTTGGTAACGACCGTGCCGGTGCCGCCGCCGCCAACCGATCTTGGCATTCCTTCTTCAATGACCGGAATCGGCGCGATGGCTATTTTCCCGGACAAGTCGGACATGTAGTTGGTGTATCTGGACATTTGCCACAGCGGCATAAAGGCCGTAGCGTAATTTCCTGCATTAAACTCCCCATAGGCTTCCTCGGTATCGGGCTGGCCGCCGGCAATGGTCGCTATGACATTGTTATCCTGCAAGTCCTTGAGCAGCGTCATGGCCTTCACCATCGCTTCCGAGTTCACGATCGGATTGCCGGAATCGTCCGTCAGATCCGCGCCTTGCTGCGCCAATAGCATGGAAGCTTGCCAGGCTGCGCTTGTATCGGCTGTTCCCATGTACTTGCCCGTTTTTTCATACACCTGGATACCCGCCTGCTTGAAATCCTCCCAAGTTACGATATCCTCAAAGTTGACCCCGGCCTCCTCCAAAATCTCGGTATTATAGAAGGCTACGGATGCGCCAACATGGGTCGGGATGCCGTAGTTAACATCTTCCTTGCTGTATAAGTCAATTCGGGATTTGACGATGGTATCCCGGTATGGATCAATCACGTCATTGAGCGGTTCCAGCTGCGGCGTACCGGACAGGAAATCTGGAAACTTCCCAAGCTCGATATCCGCAATGTCGGGTGCCCCTGTCCCCGATTGAACCGCAATAGACAATTTGTTATGCATGTCGTCATACGGCATGACCGTCACGTTCAGCTTGATTTGGCGTTCGGGATTCTCAGCGTTCCATTTACCCAGCATTTTCTCGAAATGCTGTCCATGCAGCTCAACAAACGTCCAATAAGACAACTCCGTAGCGCTTTCCCCTGCCCCGCCATCCAGAACCGAGGTTTCGCCGCCGGCATTGTTCGATTTACCGCACCCCCACAGAAACAGCGTCAAACATAACACCATGAATACAACCATCCATTTTTTCATCATCCTACTGGACCTCCCTTAATGTTCGTTCATACAAACCTACACTTCAAAAATCGTACTTCTGCTCTCCTCCAGAAATAAAGCGCTTTCATAATGTGTGTAATTTGATATGAGTAGTTGGGAGATGGGGCAGCCCATGATTCAACTGCCCCGTGAATTTCCTTAAGCTTTTTTCAAGCGAATAACGTTCCATGATGCTTTGCCAAGCCTTGTGGTAACCATGCCATTATCAAGCTTAGCTCCACCCTGGTGATGAGGCTTGACTCTTTCCTCGGATGCGGTATTCACCGCTTTCAGATCCTCATGCTCCATCACGATATGCTCCAACAGCCTGTAGCCTTCAAAGCTGCGCACATCACATTCGAGCTCCAATGCTTCCTCCAGATGACGATTCACGGCAAAGATCGTAATTTCTTCATCCTCTTCGTTATGAACAACCGCGCTGTCCAAATACGGAACATCGGTAAAATCCTTGGAATCATACTTCGGTGACTCAACGATCGGCAGCAGCGATACGCCCCGGCCAAATCTGGAAGCATGCAGATACGGATAAAAAATCGTCTGCTTCCAAGAACGGCCACCGTTCTCGGTCATAATCGGCGCGATTACGTTGACGAGCTGTGCCAGGCAAGCCATCTTCACCCGGTCTGCGTGGCGCAGGAAGGTGATCAGCATGCTGCCGACAAGAATGGCATCTTCGAAATTATACACATCCTCCAGCTGCGGCGGAGCAATGCTCCATGGATCAATCTGCCTGTCGGCGTCATTGGAATGGTACCAGACATTCCACTCGTCGAAGCTGAGATACATTGTCTTTTTGCTGCGTTTCTTAGCCTTGATGTAATCGCAGGTGGATTTGACCGTATGAATAAAGTGATCCATATCCAGGGAAAGGGCCAGATAGTTGGCGGTATCGTTATCGCGGTTACCGTAATATTGATGCAGCGATATGTAATCAACCGCCTCGTACGTATGATCCAGCGTCACGGCTTCCCATTCAGGGAATGTCGGCATCCCCGTGCTCGAGCTTCCGCATGAAACCAGTTCAATGGTCGGGTCGACAAGCCGCATGGCTTTTGCCGTCTCCAGCGCAAGCCGGCCGTATTCCGTCGAGGTCTTATGTCCGATCTGCCAAGGTCCATCCATCTCGTTGCCAAGACACCAGGTCTTGATCTTGTGCGGCTGTTCATAACCATGACTGCGTCTTAGATCACTCCAATATGTGCCTCCGGGATGGTTGGTGTATTCCAGCAGATTTCTGGCGGCATCGATCCCCCGAGTACCCAGGTTCACGGCCATCATGACATCCGAACCCACTTCCTTGGCCCAGGATATAAACTCGTTCGTGCCGACATCGTTCGGCTCCAGCGTTCTCCAGGCCAGCTCCAGCCGCTTTGGCCGTTCGGCAACAGGACCTACGCCATCTTCCCAGTTATAGCCCGATACAAAATTCCCGCCGGGATATCTTATAATCGGGACATCCAGTTCCTTGATCAGTTCCTTTACGTCGTTACGAAAACCTCCTGCATCCGCGGTTTCATGGCCGGGTTCGTAAATCCCACCATATACAGCGCGGCCTAGATGTTCAATGAACGAACCATAAATACGGTTATCAACTTGCGCGATCCGAAACGACTTATCCACGATCATACGTGCTTTCAATTTCTCAGCTGCCAAGTCCTTCACCTTCCGTTAATATAATTATGAAACAATTCAAATAATATTGAATGAATTCGTTTTCAAGTATAAAATATCATATGAGAGGTCGGCTGTAAATATAGAAATATAAAATGATTTATAAAAATTAGAAATGAATTACTTTTATCCCTAAAAGATCGTTTAATCCTGCTCAAAATCACCATTTTCCCGTGTATTTCGAGTTATTATTTTCATAATAATTTCAAACAAAGTGAGTTTTAACTATTCGAATTGTTATTTTTCAATAAAAATCACGCAGAATCAGATGGCATCTTTATTTAGCGCACATATTGATTTATAATTATTTGAAATAAACAACTTTACCTATTTACCATCGTTATATAATCCTTTAATCGGAAGAAGGTTTGAGATAAGATGATCTACATTAAAGATTTAATGAGCGGGCTTGACATCTTTAAAGCGCTCAGCTCGGAAATTCGCATTCAAATTTTGGAACTGCTGGCCAAGAACCAAAGCTTGAACCTGAACGATCTCGCGAACAAGCTGAATCTCAGCAATGGCGCTATTACTATGCATATCAAGAAATTGGAAGATAGCGGCCTGATCGAAATCAATACGACTGGCGGGAAGCATGGCATTCAGAAAATCTGCTACCTGAACAAAGATACCCTCATGGTTGATCTTCGCAGCAAGGACATTGATAACTTGTACGAGGTGGAGATTCAGGTTGGCCATTACAGCGATTATCAAGCTATCCCGACCTGCGGGCTTGCGACCAAGGACAGCATTATCGGAGATTTTGACGATCCGCGTTATTTCGCCGATCCGGAGCGGATCAACTCGGAGATCATCTGGCTTACCGAAGGTTTCCTGGAATACCGGATTCCGAATTATTTGAAGTCCAACCAATCGTTCCGCGAGATCCAATTCTCTCTAGAGCTTGGCTCCGAGGCGCCGGGATATTGCGACAATTATCCGTCGGACATTTTCTTTTACGTTAACGGGATCGAGATTGGCAGCTGGACAAGTCCGGGAGATTTCGGGGACAAACGGGGTACCTTCAACCCTGAATGGTGGCCGCCGCATTTGAACCAATACGGCATGTTGAAGCTGATCCGGATTAACAAGGAAGGCAGCTTTATCGATGGATGCCGCATTTCGGATGTCGGTCTGAACCAGATTCAGCTTGATTACAAGAGCGAGCTCACCTTCAGGATCGCCGTTAACGAGCGATCTGTTAATAAACGCGGTTTAACGATTTACGGCAAGCATTTCGGCAACTACAGCCAGGACCTGTTGGCCCGCGTGCTGTATGATGTGAAGGAAGATTAAGAGGAAATACAGATACTTCGTTATTTGAATGCTTTGAGACACAAAGGATTTCAACAAAAAGGGGCTCTCCATGATCATTCGATCATAAAGAGCCTCTTTTTCATAGATATCATCATAAGCCTGTGTTAAGAACACGAATGATAACTTCACTGTTTTATTGAACGATTACAGTTCATGATTCATCCACTTCCATGGACTGCTCCGTCTTTTCTAACCAACCTTGCCCTCGTTCAATGCCCTCAAAATGGTATGGCGGTCGCGCAGCGTGTGCGCTTCCTGAAGACTCTCCCGGAACAGCTCGTCATCAATGCCAAGCTCCTGCAGGGTTGACGGACCTCCGGCTTGCCGCAGCAGCTCGGCGATCTCCTCCTTCGAAGGGACCTTATGCAGCCACTCCCGAACCTGCTCTCTATATGTCGCCCAGTGTGTAGGCTCGGCATGAGGATACATGCCCTTATCGGCCGCGTCGTGATAAAGGCTCGATATTTCGCTGCAGGCCACCCCCACTTTGGCACCATGCAGCAGGGCCCGGTTGCCGCGGCGCAAGTACTCCATCTCCCAATAATGCGACAGATGATGTTCCGCCCCGGAGGCAGGGTGGGACTGACCGAACAGCAGCATCGCGATACCCGACTCGATCAAAGCCGTCATCAGAATGCGGATCCCTTCCTCCGTGCGCTGGCCAATCGCCTCCACATGCTGAATGCAAGCCTCAAGCGCCTTCTCCGTAATGGCCGCCACCTGTTCATCATAGGGCTCGCCGGCCGTGGTCGAAGAGAATTTCCAATCCAGCAGCGATGTATATTTGCCTAGCATATCGCCAAAGCCTGCCGCTACCAGCGGCTGCGGTGCCTTCACAAGAATGTCCGGATCGGCGAATATCGCGATCGGAGCCGTGGCCGCAAAGGTTTGCTTGACTCCCCGGACCACGATCGGCGCTCCCGCCGAAGTAAAGCCGTCGACCGAAGGTGCCGTAGGCACCGAGATGAAGGGTTTGCCGCTCCGATGACTCACAAAGCGCGTAATGTCATGAATGGTCCCGGACCCCACAGCGATCAGGCATCCTGTCTCTTCAGGCTCCAATTCGATAAACAGCTGCATCAAGGAGCGTTCATCCGCGACAACGTCGCCTTGCTCATCTGGCTGAATCAGACACAGCCGGGGCTTCTGACCATCGGCTTCCAGGCTCTGCACCAGCTTTTTACCCGCCGCTTCATACGTATTCGCATCTGCAACAACGATTGGTGAACTGAGGCCCTGCCGTTTAAGATACGAAGGCACGTCTTGCACAGCGCCGGGCTCAAGCACCATGGTTTCTAGCCCGCGGAACGTCGGCTGCTGCTCCCTAATCCGGTTCATTAAACCTTTTGATTCGTTCAAGTAATCCGTCACGTTCGTTCCTCTCCTTCATCCCATCCTGCCGTATTTATTCAGGCTTCTAGTCTGACAGGGCCTATTCAGCCGTTTGCTTAATTCGTTTCAGCCGCTTCATCACGTCGTTTTCGCCCCGGCCAAAATAGTCATGCAGCTTGCTGTATTCCTGATACAACTGCTCATACACTTCCACATGCTCCGGAATCGGCTTGAAGGTCTCTTCCTTCACCCGTGCCATCTTCTCGGCGGCATCGATAATCGAATCATACCCGCCCTGCGCCTCGCCCGCAGCGACTGCAGCGAACATCGCGGCGCCAAGCGCCGGCGTCTGTTTGGAATCAGCCACCATAATTTCGCGATTCGTCACATCCGCATAAATCTGCATCAAGAGACGGTTCTTTTGAGGCAGTCCGCCGCAAGCATACAGGACGTCCACCGCGACACCGTTCTCGTGAAAAGCGTCCACGATTTTGCGCGTACCGAATGCGGTCGCCTCAAGCAAGGCGCGGTAGATTTCCTGCGGCTTCGTCAACAGGGTCATCCCTAAGATCAGCCCGGTCAGATCCGTATCCACCAGCACGGAACGGTTGCCGTTCCACCAATCCAGTGCAAGCAATCCGGTTTGACCCGGCTTATAGGCAGCCGCTTCTCGCTCAAGCCATTGATGCACGCCGATTCCTTCCTCGGACGCAGCTTCTTTTACATACGCGGGAAGCGCTTCCTCGACGTACCATTCAAAAATATCGCCTACTGCCGATTGCCCGGCTTCATAACCGTATAATCCGGGAATGATGCCATCCTCGACGACACCGCACATCCCTTCAACCTGCTTCTCTTCGGTACCGAGCAGCATATGGCAGATCGATGTGCCCATCGCCATTACCAGCTTGCCCGGTGTGACGACACCGACCGCAGGCACCGCGGCATGAGCGTCAACGTTGCCGACGGCCACGGCAATCCCTGGAGTTAAGCCCATCATCTCCGCCATCTTCTCAGTAAGACCGCCTGCGCTGCTGCCGAGGGGACGGACCTCTCCGCGCAGCTTCGTATCGGTCAGATCCTCCAACCGGGGGTCCAGCGCCTTAAAATATTCCTTGCTTGGATATCCGTCTTGTTTATGCCATATCGCCTTGTAACCAGCCGTACAGCTGTTGCGGACAATCTGGCCGGTCATTTGGGAAATGACCCAATCGGTCGCTTCCAGGAATCGGTCCGCACGTTCATAGATCGCCGGTGCCTCATCAAGAATTTGCCAGACCTTGGCAATCATCCATTCGGAAGAAATCTTCCCGCCATAGCGGGGCAAGAAGGCTTCTCCGCGCTCAGCGGCAATCGCGTTGATCTTGTCTGCTTCAGGCTGGGCGGCATGATGCTTCCACAGCTTAACCCAGCTGTGCGGCTGGTCGGCCAGCTCCGGTTGGAAGCAGAGCGGCTCCCCAAGCTCGTCAACGGGCAGCATGGTGCAAGCCGTAAAATCAATGCCGATGCCGATCACATCCGCCGGATCAATGCCGGATTGCTGAATAACGGCAGGCACGGATACCTTCAGAACCTCCAGATAATCCCCCGGATGCTGCAGCGCCCAATCGTGCTCCAGCTTCTTACCGGAACCTGGCAAAAATTCATCGATGACATGATGCCGGTAAGGCGTAACATGATCCGCTACTTCCTGCCCGTCAGCCAAATTAACCAACACCGCTCGCCCGGACTGTGTTCCGTAATCAACACCAATGGTGTATTTATTCCCCATCTTATTTCCTCCTACAGATGAAATCATGAATGATGAATACAAGTTACTTTTGACCGTAATAGGCATTAACTCCATGCTTCCGCAAAAAATGGCGATCCAGCAGCGTCTGATCCATCGGTTCGGTTTCCGGATTAATTTGCTGCATCCGGGCTGCAATTTTAGCGCATTCCTCTAACACTACCGCGTTATGCACCGCATTATGCGGATCCTTGCCCCACACGAATGGCGCATGCGAATGGACAAGCACCCCGGGCACCATGTTCGGATCCAGGTCCGCGAATCGCTCGACAATAACGTTGCCCGTCTCCAGCTCATAGGCTCCCTCAATTTCTTCGCGGGTCATGGGCCGCGTAACCGGAATCTCTCCGTAAAAATAGTCGGCGTGCGTCGTTCCGTATGCAGGAAGCGCACGTCCGGCTTGAGCCCAACTCGTTCCCCACGGAGAGTGGGTATGCACAATTCCGCCAATCTCTTTAAAGTTCTGATATAGGACCAGATGAGTCGGGGTATCGGAGGAGGGGCGCATATCCCCTTCAACGACATTTCCCTTCAAATCCAGAACGACCATGTCGGCCGCTTTCAAATCCTCATAAGGCACACCGCTTGGCTTAATGACAAACAGTCCACGTTCACGGTCGATGCCGCTGACATTTCCCCATGTAAAGGTAACGAGTCCGTGCTTCGGAAGCTCCAGATTCGCCTCCAGCACCTGCTGCTTTAAATCCTCCAACATGAACAACCGCTCCTCTCTATATTTGAAAAATATAGTTGTACGTACAAGTTGGCAAACAAGAGTCCGAAACTCGGACCTTGCACTCCCTTATCTCTACCGTTTCTTCACCGATTCTCTCTCCACCAGCTCCGGCTGAAACACCGTATCCTCTATAACGGTATGAAACTCAATCATACTAATTAATTGTCTGGCCGCCATGATTCCCATCTCTGTCTTCGGGTGGGTCATCGTCGTCAGCTTCACGCCGGAAGCAACGGCAAGCGTCGAATCATCGAAGCCGACCATGGACACATCCTGCGGAATATGCAGCCCGCATTGCCCGGCAGCCTCCGCTAAAGATACAGCCAGCTCGTCGTTATAACATACAAACCCCGTCGGTCGCTGCTCCTCCGGCTGCTTCAGCAACTGGATGGCCTGATCATACGGAAGACTTCCCTTCTGTTCCGTTGTATACGTAACCACCCGCTCCGGTGAAACGGGAATTCCAGCCTCGCGATGCGCACGTAAGAAGCCTTTCAGCCGGTTCACGCCTTGAAGATCATCCCGCTTGAAGAATCCGGCTATCGCCTGGTGTCCGTTCTCGATCAAATGACGTGCCGCCTTGTAACCGCCAAGCTCATCATCGAGCTTCAGACAAGGACATTCCAGCTCCCGATACTTCTCATTGATCATCAAAAACGGAATTCCCTTCTCCTGCAGGGACAGGAAATACGTCAAATTCGGGTTGCCCTCCGCACTCTTGGTCGGCTCGATAATGAGCCCGCTGAGCGGCTGACTGGTCATGAGCTGAAGACTCTCCATCTCCTTCACCTTGTTGTTATCGGTACTGGAGAGCAGCAGGCGATATCCCTTGCTGCGCAGCTCCGCCTCCGCTCCCCGAACGATATGCGGGAAGATATAATCCGAGATGTAGGTTGTAATGATGCCGATCGTCTTAACCTGCTCACTCTCCCGCCGGTCGGGATTTCTGGCGAACGTCCCTTTTCCCTGAATCCGTTCCAGCCAGCCCTCCTTCTCCAGCTCGCCGAAGGTTTGGCGGACCGTCTGGCGGCTTACGCCGAACTGGTCGGCGATTTCATGCTCCGAAGGAACCTGTTTGCCTGCTTGAAGCCTTCCGGATTCAAACCAGGAGAGCAGTTCGTTTTTTAATACAATATATTTGGGTATCCGTCTATTATTCATCATTCACCTCTAGCCTCACGCACTCATTATGTTAGGATCACCTGCAATCCTAAGTTATCTCGCTATTGTAACACAGGCCAGGGGAATGCCGACAGAACCAGTTACCGCAGACGGTATGCGGCTTCACTCCAACGGAGCTCGTTCTTGAAGCGCGGTATCGTTGTATCCTTATCAATAATGACCGCTTCAATGCCGACCATCTCTGCCCAATCGCTCAAATGCTCTGCCGTCATGGCATAAGATAGAACGGTATGGTGCGCTCCGCCAGCCAAAATCCACGCTTCCGCAGACTCGCGAAGGGATGGCTGCGGTTTCCACAGCACACGGGCAACCGGCAGCTTCGGCATCGGCTGTTCAACCTTGACGCCATCCACCACATTCACCAGCAGTCTGAAACGGTGTCCGAGATCAACCAGGGAAGCATTCACAGCTGGGCCGTCCTGGCCGTTAAACACGAGACGTGCCGGATCTCCCTTGCCCCCGATCCCGAGCGGATGAACCTCCAGCGTCGGTTTATCCAATGCGATGGTCGGACATACCTCCAGCATGTGCGATCCAAGAATCATATGATTCCCCGGCTCGAAGTGATAGGTGTAGTCCTCCATGAAGGAAGTGCTTTTATTGCCGGCAAGCACCTTCAATACACGGGTCAAGGCAGCTGTTTTCCAATCCCCTTCCCCGCCGAAGCCGTAACCCGACTCCATCAGACGCTGTACGGCGAGTCCCGGAAGCTGCTTCATTCCATGCAGATCCTCAAAGGTCGTCGTGAATGCGCCAAAGCCGCCTTCCTCGAGGAAACGACGAAGCGCAATCTCGATCCGGGCTTGGTACGCAATGGAATCGCGTACAGGGCCATCGCTAAGCCCTTCCTTGGTTATCGAATACAAGTCGGCATATTCATTCAAGAGGGCTTTTACCTCATCATCGCCGACTTCATTCATGGACTGCACAAGATCGCCGATGCCATAACCGTTCACGGACCAGCCAAGCTTGATTTGCGCTTCTACTTTATCTCCTTCGGTTACTGCCACCTGGCGCATATTATCGCCGAAGCGGGCCACCTTCAGCCTGCGGCTCTCGGCATAGGCCGCGGCGGTCCGCATCCAGCCGGCAATGCTGTCACGAACCTCCCCGTCTTCCCAATGGCCCACAACCACCTTGCGGGCAATGCCGAGACGGGCACCGATATGACCATACTCGCGATCACCGTGAGCGGATTGGTTCAAATTCATAAAGTCCATATCAATCGTTTCCCAAGGGATATCCCGGTTGAATTGGGTATGGAAATGAAGAAGCGGCTTCTGCAATTGGGCTAGCCCCGCAATCCACATTTTGGCCGGGGAGAAGGTATGCATCCAGGTCATAATCCCTGCGCAGGACTCATCGTTGTTAGCCTCAAGAATCAGGTTGTATATTTCATCGGGTGTCGTTACGATCGGCTTGAACACAATGGGGTAGGAAAATACAGGATCTTTATCAAACTCCGTTGCCACGATGCGGGAATGCTCAGCTACCTGCTCCAGCGTTTCGGGACCATACAAGTGCTGGCTTCCGGTGACGAACCAAAAAGAATGCGGTTTCAATTTCATAATAATAACGCCTCCTGTATGAATGCTTGCTCACTAACTTGTACATACCTATATACAATAATTATCGATCTACTTATAAATGTACGTACAAGTTGAATCACTCACATTCTAACCCCGCATCTCAAAAATAGCAAGATCTAAATAAAAAAAAGAGCTGCCCCTGCAGGTGGAAAAAACGAACCCTTACAGAGACAACCTTCTATTTATTCAGATGATGATAATTTACCTCCAAACGCCAATGAACTCGAATGAGTACTCTTCCTTAGACCGTCAAATAATGCTCGAACTGCTCCATATCGATAGCATCCTGTACCCCTTCGGCAACAATTGTGCCTTTATCCATGACATAGATATAGTCGGCTACGCTCCGGACAAACTCGATGCTCTGCTCCACCAGAATGACCGACGTTTCCCCTTTTGCTTTGATCCCCCGGATCACGTCTTGAATTTCCTCCACGATGGAAGGCTGGATTCCCTCGGTCGGCTCGTCGAGCAGCAGCACCTTGGGTCTGGAGGCGAGCGCCCTCGCAAAGGCTAGCTGCTGCTGCTGACCACCGCTTAAATCACCGCCTTGACGGTGGTACATTTGGGGCAGCACTGGGAACAGGGCTAACACATCCTCCGGGAATGCCTTCCTCCTCGGCACGATTGGCTCAAGTCCGAGCAGCAGATTTTCCTTCACGGTAAGCTGGGGAAAAATCTCGCGCCCTTGCGGAACATACCCGATGCCGCCTCTCGCTCTTTTTACGGAATCCCAGCCGGTAACCTCCTGCTCGCCAAGAGTCATCCGTCCCTGCCGGATTTTCAGCTGCCCGATCAGGGTCCGCATGAGCGTGGTTTTGCCGACGCCGTTGCGCCCTACCAGACACACGACCTTCGCCGGGTCGACAACCATAGATACGCCGCGGAGGACGGGGCTCTCCCCGTAGCCCGATTCAATGCCCTGCAGCTTGAGCATTCGCCTCCCTCCTTTTTCCCAGATAAACCTCGGCTACCAGCGGATCGTGTTGAATCTCCTGCATGGAGCCTTCCTTCAGCAGTTTCCCTTCATGCATCACGGTAACCTTAGCGGCAAAAGAGCGCACAAACTCCATGTCATGCTCAACGACAACGACGGAGCATTCCATGGCGATGCGCTGGAGGAGCGCGCCGGTCTTCATCGTCTCCTCGTCCGTCATCCCCGCTACCGGCTCATCGAGCAGCAGAAGCCGCGGCTTCTGAAGCAGCAGCATGCCGATCTCCAGCCATTGCTTCTCTCCATGCGACAGAGAGCCTGCCCGAACGTGTATCCGATCGGGCAGCCCGATCAACTCCAGAACCTTCTTCATTTCGAACGTGGTGCATCGATTTCTCCTGGCCTTCAGCGCACGGAACACGCTTCGATCGGGATCGACTGTCAGCTCCAGGTTTTCTTTGACGCTCAGGTTAGGAAATACCGACGGCGCTTGAAATTTTCGCCCCACGCCGAGACGGGCGATTTCATACTCCCGCTTTCTGGTGATTTCCAGTCCGTCCCCCAGCAGCACCTTTCCTGCGGCAGGCTTTGTTTTCCCGCAGATCACGTCCAGCATCGTGGTTTTTCCCGCGCCGTTCGGGCCGATCAGAAAATGCAGCTCATGCTGACGCAGTGCCAGATTCATGCCGTTTACCGCCACAAACCCGCCAAAAGTGACCGTAATGTTCTCCGCGGACAACACGATGGGGGAAATACCGATATCCCTGACTTCTCCATGGACAGCTAGCGGCAAATCAACTCTCTTCGCGTACGGCTGCATGCACAGTCCCTCCTCTTCGAGATAATGACGAAGCCACCTTGCTCCACAATCCGGTCAATCCTTTTGGCATCAACACAACAACGATGACAAATAATGCACCCAATACAAGCAGCCATCCTTCCGGATAAGCCTCGCTGATCCCGGTCTTGGCTGCGTTCAGCAGCACGGCGCCAATAATAGCGCCGATCAGCGTTCCCCTGCCGCCGAGAGCGACCCAGAGCACCATTTCAATGGATGGAACGATGCCCATCATTGACGGCGAAATAATGCCGACCTGAAGGACAAACAGCATGCCTGCAAGCCCGGCCAGACCGCCCGATACGGCAAAGGCAAAGGTCTTGTAACGGGAAGGGTCAAAACCCAGAAACCGCACCCGGTTCTCCCCATCTCTTGAGGCTTCCAGTACCTGGCCCACCCTGCTGTTCACAATTCTTCGGCACAGAATATAGGCTCCTGCCAAAGCGGCAAGCGTAATAAAATACAACCCGATTTTCGTTGACGGCGCATTCAGATTAAAACCCAAAATGGAATTGTATCCCGTAAGCCCGTTCGTGCCCCCTGTCCACTCCTGCTTGCCTACAAACAGCGTAACCACAATCATAACCAGAGCCTGCGTCAGAATCGTAAAATATACGCCGACGATCCGGTTGCGAAACGTAAAGAATCCAAGTATCAACGCAAGCAGGGCCGGAAGCAGCATCCCGAGTAGCAAGGCCGCGGGGAACGATCGGAACGGCTCCCAGAACCATGGGAGCGCCGTCACCCCACTCCATCCCATGAAATCAGGCAGGGAAGCGCCGCTGGCGTCCAGCTTCAAATACATGGCCATGGCATAAGCGCCTAATCCAAAGAACACGCCGTGCCCAAGGCTTAAAATGCCGCCATAGCCCCAGATCAGATCAAGCCCGACCGCCAGGATCGCCAAAGCCAGAAATTTCGTTAACAAACCGAGGCGAAAAGGGGTCGTGAACAAAGGTGCCATACACATCAGGAGCAGTACCACGCTCCACATCATCCGTTTCGATCGGCTGCCGGGGTTTCCTGTCAACCATTTCAGCACCATACCATCCCCTCCTCTCTAATCCAGGCTGCGTGTTCGTAGTGCAACGAGCCCGCGTGGCTTCCACTGCATGAATGCCACGATGCAGGCGAATACCAGCACTTTGCCGATGGATGCCGAAGTGTAGGTCTCAAACAGCGTATTGAACACGCCAATGCCCAGCGCCCCGGCAACCGTGCCGATCAATTTCCCAACGCCGCCAAGGACCACCACCATGAAAGCATCGACAATATAGTAGGTTCCGATCGAAGGACCGATCGGGCCAAGCAATGTTAACGCGCAGCCGGCAATGCCGGCAATGCCCGAGCCGATCGCAAACGTCAGGCCGTCCACGCGTCGGGTTGAAATACCGAGACACCCGGCCATGCTTCGATTTTGCATCACCGCCCGCATTCTTCGGCCTTGGACCGTTCTATAAATATAGAGATACATGGCTGTCAGCACGACGGCAACCAATACGATGATGAACAGCCGCTTGTATGGAAGGACGATGCTTGAAGTGATCGCCAGCCCGCCGTTTAGCCAGGACGGGCTGGTAACAGCCACATTCGGCGCGCCGAAGATGAATCTTGCGATTTGCTGGAGCATCATCCCGACGCCCCATGTAGCGAGCAGACTATCCAGCGGCCTGCCGTACAGATGGCGGATGAGCACCATTTCAAGCAGCCATCCGACGGCGGCTGCAACCAAGAACGATACAAGCAAAGCTGCGATGAAATAGGTGTCGAACCAGGATTTCGGCATATACGCGGTAAACAAACCTTGCGTGACGTACGTTGAGTAAGCACCGATCATGATCAGCTCGCCATGGGCCATATTAATGACATTCATCAAGCCGAACGTCACCGCTAAGCCAAGAGCAATCAATAATAGGATCGAGCTGACGCTGAGTCCGTTAAACACTTGCAGGATCGTCATTTCCATCCGGGTGTACCTCCTTTCACGAAATAACCTGTAGGCCATCCATGCATGAGATGAAGCTTTATTCTCCGCTTAATCCCTTCGCCCAATCATAGGTTTTCAGATAGGGATCCGGTTTAACGGGTTCTCCCGAATTCCAGAGCTCCTTAAATTGTCCGTCAGCCTGCACCTCGCCGATGCGCACCGTTTTATGAATGTGCTGATTCTCCCCATCAATGGTTACTTTCCCTTCCGGAGCGGCGAACTCAATGCCTTTTGCCGCTTCCTTCACCTTGGCCACCTCCGTTGTTCCTGCCTTCTCTACCGCGGCCTTCCATAAGTACACCGCCGTGTATCCCGCTTCGATCGGGTCAGCCGTCACGCGGTCAGCGCCGTATTTTGCTTTGTATTTGTCGACAAAAGCCTTGTTCTCCGGAGTATCGGTAGATTGATAATAGTTCCAGGCTGCCAGATGACCCTCCAGTATATCTGCGCCGATGCCTCGGATCTCCTCCTCCGCCACGCTGACGGACAGCGTGGTCATATCCTTGGAGGTAATGCCCGCATCCTTCAGCTGCTTGAAGAAGGCCACATTGCTGTCGCCGTTCAGCGTGTTATAGACGATATCGGGCTTCGCCTCCTTGATCTTGGCTATAATCGTGCTGAAATCGGTATGACCCAGCGGCGTGTATTCCTCCCCAGCCAGTTCGCCGCCCTCTGCCGTCAACTGTGCCTTGATGATCTTGTTGGCCGTTCTCGGAAACACGTAATCGGAGCCGAGGAGGAACATTTTTTTGCCGCGGTTCTCCAGCAGCCAGGACACTGAGGGTACGATCTGCTGATTGGTTGTTGCGCCCGTATAAAAAATGTTAGGTGAGGATTCCAGCCCTTCATATTGGACCGGATAGAATAAAAGGCCGTTGTTCTGTTCGAAAACAGGGAGCATGGCTTTCCGGCTGGCAGAGGTCCAGCCTCCGAATACGGCGGCAACCTTATCCTGCTGCAGCAATTTGCCCGCTTTCTCCGCGAAGGTCGGCCAATCCGAGGCACCGTCCTCGATTACGGGTTCGATCTGCTTGCCAAGCACGCCGCCAGCTGCATTGATTTCTTCGATGGCAAGCATCTCTGCATCCTTAACGGATACCTCGCTTATGGCCATCGTTCCGCTGAGTGAGTGAAGAATGCCAACCTTAATTGAATCGCCAGCGGCTTCTACCGCCGGACTCCCGTTATCCGCTCCGGCGGTTGGAGCGGCTTCCTTTTCCGTCACGCAGCCTGACATCAAGATTGCACATAAAACAAATGAGGCCCAGCCTTTAACGATCACGCTTTGTTTCTTCATTCGCTCCCAACTCCCTTTTTTACGTTTCCGAACATTCTATCTGCAAACTGACTTCTCTGTTCGTTATCCCACATTATAGTTGCCTTATATTTCCTGTGTCAATAATCATGACATTATTTTATTTATTTTTTCGAAAATAACTAAGAATTCTTTTTGTTTTTCGCACTTTAAGTGATGTTATATTACATTAACGATAGATAAACCATGCAATTCACTCTTAATTTTTATTTATATGTTATATTTACTTACGCATTAAAAAAGACAACCCTTGATTTCTCAAAAGGTTGTCAACACCGTTACGCCATTTATCTGATCATTTTCCTGTTCGAAATTGAAATCGGTACCCGATCCGGGTAATCCGTAATAATCCCATCCACGTTAATTTGAAGCACATAAGGAATCTGCAGCATATCCCGAATGGTCCATACCATCGTTTTCAGCCCGGATTGATGTATCTTTTGAACCAGCCCTTTGGATACCAGCCTCATCGATACATTCACATACTCCGCATAGGTCTTCATATCTTCCAGCTGCTGCTTGGATAAGTCGCCCGCACTGGTGATAACAACGCCCAGCGGGATATCGGGCATCAGCTGCCGGAATCGAGGGAGAGAGTCCTTATCTGCTGACTGCACGATGATCAGGTCCTTATACCTCTCACCACCATCAGCGCCGATGATATACCTTTTCAACTCGTCTGCAACCCTTTGCTCGATACCCGGATACCGGGAGGGAGATTTCAATTCGATCAACAGCCCGATACGCCCCGCGAAATGCTCAAGCACCTCCGCCAAAGCGGGAATGACTTCTCCTTTAAACGCCGAATCGTACCATGAACCTGCATCCAGCATACGCAGCTCCTCAAAGGTTAAATCGCCTACTTCTCCCTGCCCATCGGTGGTTCGCTCAACCGTGGAATCATGAATCACAACGACCTGTCCATCCTTGCTCAATTGGACATCCAATTCCAGCATATCCGCTCCCATATCAAATGCTTTAACAAAAGAAGCCATCGTATTTTCCGGGGCATAACCCGACGCCCCCCGATGGGCAATATTAACCCAGGACTGATCGCGCTCATTCTCCGACCTCATCCATACTTCCCGTTCCCCAGTTTGATGATAAGGATAATACGGGACATCAGCGTTATTTTGAGAACCGGCCACTGCGAGCACAGCTGTTAGAATAACAATCATTCTTTTCATCGGGTTATCAATCTCCTAGTCGTACCTTGTTCACTTCATAGCTAGCCTTGCTGAAGAACATTTCAGGGCAGCCTGCCCATCCCCATTGATGCTAGTTCTTCCCTTTCTGCTCCAAGTTCAGTCAGATATATATGAAGTCGGTTCGATGTTCACCAGGTGTTAATTATGGTTCATTTTGTATTTAGCTCTTGTAATATGAACATAAATGGAGTAATTTGTACTTATATGAACATTATGAATTCATTATAATAGAATGATGAGGAGATGAACGAACATGGAAAGACGTTATGCATCACACCCTAATGAAGTGAAACAATATGACACAGAAAGACTCCGCAAGGAATTCCATATCCCCGTCCTGTTTACGCCTGACAAGCTGGAGCTTGTCCTGACGCACGAAGATCGTATGATTATCGGTGGCGCCGCTCCCGTTCAAGAACAAGTCAAATTGGAAACCGACCTTAAAGAGCTGGGTGTTTCCTCTTTCCTGGAACGCCGTGAGCTTGGCATTATCAATATTGGCGGACATGGTACCGTACTGGTGGACGGTGCGGAGCATGAACTGAACAACAAAGAATGCTTGTACGTTGGCATGGGCACGGAAGAGGTTATTTTTAAAAGCACGGATCCATCCAACCCAGCCAAATTCTATTTGAATTCTGCGCCAGCGCACCAAACATTCCCGACAGCCAAGGCCACTCTGGAGGAAGCCGATTCCAGCGCTTTGGGCGATATCAAAAATTCCAATGATCGCGTGATCTATCGTTTCATCCATCAAAAAGGCATTGAGAGCGCCCAGCTTGTCATGGGTATGACCCTGCTGAAAGAAGGAAACATGTGGAACACGATGCCTGCCCATACCCACCCAAGACGGATGGAGGCTTATCTCTATTTTGATTTACCGGAAGAAGCGGTTGTCATCCATCTGATGGGTGAACCCAATGAAACGCGGCACATCGTCATGCGCAATGAGCAGGCCGTGATTTCGCCAAGCTGGTCGATCCACAGCGGGGTAGGCACAAGCAACTATACCTTCATCTGGGGCATGGCCGGAGATAATAAACGTTATGATGATATGGACCCGGTGTCCATAAAAGATTTAAAATAGAGGGGATTATCCATTAACCCACGGAAGAGTTGAGATTCATATGAACCCGTTACGACGCTATGAAAAAATAATGGAGTACCTTCTAACCCATAAAGAAGTGACTGTCGCCGACCTAAGCCAGCAGCTTCAAGTAACCGGAAAAACCATACGCGAGGATCTGACCAAGCTGGAGGAACAGGGTCTAATCGTTCGTGTGCATGGCGGAGCTGTCCTTGCGCACAGCGATCAATTCGGCATCCTGCCGTCCAAAGAACCGCTTGCCAAGCATCCGACTGAAAAGACCGAAATCGCGCTGAAAGCGCTGAAGCATATCAATACCGATGACATCATCGCCTTAGACGGAGGCAGCACCACGCTGGAGATTGCCCGCAGGCTGGAGGATGTGCCTCTGACGGTCATTACGAACGATGTGTATATCATCAGCGAATTGGCGACCAAGAATCATATCCGATTGGTCGTTCCGGGGGGCTACCGGGTCCGAAATATGCTCGCAGGCCCTGAAGGCGTATCGTATGTATCACAGCTGAACATTCAAAAAGCCTTCATATCCGCCACGGGCGTCCATCTTGATCATGGATTGTCCATATATACCGGGGACTTGATCCCTTTCAAACGGGCATTAATCGAAACTTCGCTGGAGGTATATGCCGTTGTCGATCATCACAAATTTGGTCAAACGGCATTAAGGACATTTTCATCCCTGCAGGAGATCAACGGCATCATTACCGATGCGGGACTGCCACCCGAGACGATCAAACAATATGAAGGTGCCGGCGTTACCATGCTGTAAGCGCCGCATCAAAACTCAAAACCGGCCTAACTTCATAATTACTAAATAGAGAGCATATGAGAGGGGATACTGGAGCATGAACAGGTTTGACTTATCAGGCAAAACCGCAATCGTCACCGGCTCCGCCAGAGGACTAGGGCAAGGCATAGCGATAGCTCTAGCCGAAGCCGGAGCGGATATCGTTGCCGTGTCCATGAATACAAGCGCCGAAACGATAGAAGCCATCACTTCACTCGGCAGAAAAGCTTCCGAAATTCAGGTCGATCTAAGCGACCAGAGCAAACTCCAGCAAACTTTTGACCAAGCGCTGGAGCTGACGGGGCATGTGGACATTCTCGTAAACAATGCCGGCATTATCCGCCGGACGCCCGCCAAGGATCATGGTACTCAAGATTGGCTTGACGTGATTGACTTGAATCTGAATACCGTATTTTTGCTGTCCCAACTTGCCGGAAGACATATGATTGAACGCGGCAGCGGCAAAATCATTAACATTTGCTCCATGCTGTCCTACCAAGGCGGAATCAACGTGCCCGGATATACGGCAAGCAAGCATGGTGTTGCCGGCCTTACGAAAGCTTTGGCCAATGAATGGGCAGCCAGCGGCATCCAAGTGAACGGAATTGCTCCCGGTTATATCGAAACCGATAATACGGCAGCCATCCGTCAGGATGAGGAACGACGGACTT
The DNA here is from genome assembly GCF_015326965.1 of Paenibacillus sp. JZ16. Lineage (NCBI taxonomy): Bacteria > Bacillati > Bacillota > Bacilli > Caryophanales > Paenibacillaceae > Paenibacillus > Paenibacillus sp. JZ16. The sequence goes on along the minus strand of NZ_CP017659.1, from coordinate 6,362,407 downwards.
CCATTACGGAACGTATTCCTGCCGGACGCTGGGGGAAACCCGAGGATATTGGCGGACCCGCCGTATTCCTCGCTTCCGCCGCTTCGGATTATATGAACGGACATGTGCTTTGTGTTGATGGCGGATGGATGGCCCGTTAAGAAGCATAAAGCGCTGTATCAAGAGCATGTCAACGTTAGCTTCAATTCTATCTAGCAAAAATAGGCTGTGCTTTTCCGCTGCTGCTGCAGGCGGAGATAGCACAGCCTATTTCATTCTCCTCTCCAATCCGATTAGAGACCCTAAGTTCTTACCGTGTACCGACATTTCACGAATATACGAACCATCCTTTGGGACATCCTAACTTTACGAAATGGGCCTCGAAGGACCGTGAATAAAGAAAGGATGGTTTCTGGAATCATGCGCGGAACAAAATCGATACGTTGGATCAGTCTTGCCTGTTTATTCACACTGATCGGTTCAATTGTACTTACCGGATGCACGCCTAACAGCAATGACCGGGTGCCGACCCCCAACATGGGCGTAAATCCTTACCGGGTGAACACGGGCTTCCTGCTTCGGAATGCCGTCGAGCGCGGGACCCTGCGAATTGCAACGGAACGGGATTATCCCCCTTTCAGTTACCATGGAACGGGCGGAAGACTTACAGGTTTTGATGTGGAAATCGCTGAAGAGGTTGCCCGTCATATGGAGCTAAGAGCAGAATTCGTTGAAACCGAGTGGGAGAATCTGCTGCCAGGATTGACGGAAGGCAAATACGACGCCGTCTTCAACCAGATTGAAGACAAGCCGGACCGGCGGGCCCTCTATGATTTTTCCGTCGCTTATCTATCCTCAACCCCGGTTCTACTTGTGCGTTCCTCGGGTGAAGATCAGATTCGCACCTTCTCGGACATCAAGGATAAGCGTGTCGGCCTGAACCCAACCGGAATTTATAAGGATATGGCCAAGAAGCATGGAGCGGAAATTGTCCCGATCAAATATATATCAGACGCAGCTAACAAGCTCGCAAACGGAGAGCTGGATGCCGTCATTTCGGACCAATTATCCGTAACCAACCTGAAGCAGCAGTTCCCGGATCTGCCGGTCGCTGCCGCCGAATCCGCCGATCAGGTGTCCGAGATTTCCGCAGCCTTTGTAAAAGGGAATCCGGATCTCGTGGCCGCCGTTGATAATGCATTGGCTACCATGCAGCAGGACGGAACGTATTTGACCATTTGGAACAAATACTTTGGAGACGCACCGATGAGTTATAAAGGAATCCATGATCGAAAAGTTAAATAAACTTTAAAAACTCGTGACAAAAAGGCGCTTGCTATGCTGGGAATCCAGCGGAGCAGGCGCCTTTTTAAATGTGCATATTATGATTCTTCGGTTGTCTCTCCCGCATCCGCTTCCTCAGCGTCCGCTTCATCCACCGTCTCAGCAGCCTCAACGGCGCGTGGCACGATGACGGTTGCGAGAACCTCCTCATCCGAAGCGTGCAATGTAATACCTTCCGGTACTTTAATATCTGCAACCGTAAGCTTGTCGCCAATCTCCAGAGCGGATACGTCCGCTTCGAGGGTAGTAGGCAGCTCGCCTGGCAATCCTTCTACTTCGACTTCGGTCACCTGGGTTTGCAGAATACCGCCAGATTTCGTTCCGGCAGCAGTACCTTGATAATCCACCGGTATGCTGACACGAACCGGCTTGTTCATGGAGATCCGCAGAAAGTCCACATGGGATACAGTGCCGCGTCTCTTTTGAATGTCCTTAATCAAAACCGGAATTTTACCGGAGCCTGGAATATCAAGCTGGAATACCTCTGAACGTCCGGTGTGGAACAGCTTGGCCGTATCCTTGAAATTAACAGCTACGGGGATGCTTTCCTCGCCCGCGCCGTATACAACGCCGGGGATTCCGCCATTTTCGCGAAGCACTCGGCGAGAAGCCCGGGTAAATTCATCACGAACATCTGCTTGGAGTTGAACTGTGTTTCCTTTTGACATGAGTGACATCCTCCTTTATCGAAAACAAAGTCTATCTCATTATTACCCTATTTACCTGCTAACTAATCATGAGTTTCAGATGTTTTAAATTTCAATCCTGTGGGTAATGAATGGTACCCCTTTTGAAATATAAATAATAGGAGCCCCCTTTTCAGTACAATAGGAGGGCTCCTGATTTTTTAAATATACAATCCTTATATACATTCCTCAACTCGCCATATCCCGCTGCTCTTGGCCCTCAGAGCCGTCGCCTTTGACACTTAGCAGCGAGATCCGTAACTTGGCTTCGTCTGGCGGAATATCGATAAACCAGTCGTTCTCGCCTTCCCGATCCTCCCAATCGTTCAACCTGACGATACAGCCGACCCGCTTGGTTCCGGGAGCTGCATAGAAGACCGCTCGAGCTTTGCCGCCGTCCACTCTTGAGAATGGCACGCTGCCATCCTCCACGCCTGTTCCCCACACCCATACGTTCCAGCCATCATATGCTTGATCACGTCTTTCATATTCAATCTCAACGGTAGTCAAGCCTTGCTTCTTCTGGGTCTGGTCTTCGTGCAACACCATCAGCGAAAGCCCTGGGACCGCTATAGCTCCTTGGTCCAACATCTCGATCGTATCCGTACCTGCCTGACGATCATTCACCACGATGCTCCAGCGGTAAGGTGTAGGCGGCAAATCAACCGTCATTTCATGCTCATTCCCGTTCACGATCACTACAATCTGGCCCCAGCTATCTTGTGGATGATGCGTTAATCGGTAGGCGATAATCCGATCGCTACTGCGCAGCACTTCCATATGTTCCTCGATCTCTTCTCTTGCTGCCATACGAAATGCCGGATGAGCTTTGCGCAAGGCAATAAGGCCTTTGTAATAGTCAAACACGGGTTTGAATCGTTTCTTGTTCGACCAGCGGATCGCATTAACGGCATCGCCGCTGCGGTAGCTGTTATGATCGCCAAATTTCGTGCGAAGCAGCTCATCGCCGGCATGGAGCAGCGGAATCCCTTGAGACAGCAGGACAATCCCGTTAGCCAGCAAGCTGCGGCGCACAGCCGCTGCCGACATTACATCTTCATCAGGAATACCGGCATAGGGTGTGGAAGCAGCCGTTGCCTGCCATACATCGCCGCCGTTAACCAGCTTCCCGTCCGTCATGCGAAGCAGACCCGCCTGTTCTTCCATCCCGCTCGCCACTAAAATTTTGTCCCACAGATTCAAATTATCATGCACAGTGACATAATTGACCGTCTCATCCGGATGAAGGGCAAAATCATGGATCGAGCCCATCATCCCTTCAACGACTGCGCCCTCGTACCACGCTTCGCCCGTAGCAAAGCCTCGGCCGCGCCCGTCATTGTCACCCTTGATGGCATGCCGGAAATGATCATTGAATACAGCGAAACCTTGACCCTTCTGGCTTCCTTTGACGGTTTGCTCCGTCAGCGGACTCATTCCTCCCGTCCAGGGCTCACCGTAGAACAAGAGAGAGCTATCGACCTCACGACGCAGCTCGCTTACAATCTCTTTCATCGTTGTTGTATCAATCAGAGCCATCAGATCAAATCGAAAGCCGTCGATATGATACTCCTCGGCCCAGTACCTTAAGGAATCCTTGATATATTTGCGTACCATCGGCTTCTCCGTAGCCAGCTCGTTGCCTACACCTGAACCGTTCGATAAATGTCCATATTCATCCTTGCGATAGAAATACCCTGGCGCCAATCGTTCAAACGGACCGTCATCCACCGTATACGTATGGTTGTAAACCACGTCCATGACGACACGGATTCCCTTGGCATGCAGAGCCAGAATCAGCTCCTTCAGCTCCCGGATGCGCAGGATCGGATCCATAGGATCTGTCGAGTATGAACCTTCAGGAACATTGTAATTCTGCGGATCATACCCCCAGTTATACTCGCGGCTTAAGCTCCCGGCATTATATCCGTCCAGCTCATTGACCGTTCGAAAATCAAATATCGGCAGCAGATGCACATGGGTCACACCTAATTCTTCGAGATGATCCAGTCCAATGGTATTCCCTTCGGAATCCCGCAGGCCACCTTCTGTGAATGCCTTATATTTACCTCTATATTTCATTCCCGAATCGGTATGAATCGAGAAATCGCGTACATGAAGCTCATAGAGCACCGCATCCGTAGGCTTCAGCAGCTTGGGTCTAACATCCTGCTCCCACCCCGGCGGATTGCTCTTCGCCAGATCGACAACCACTCCGCGGCAGCCGTTGGCTGACACCGCTGTTGCATAGGGGTCTACGGCATAATGCACGTCACCGTCCGCTGACTCGATTTGGTACATATAATAGGTTCCGTGAAGATCCCTGTTTACGACAGCCGACCATATGCCGTCGCCATTACGTTCCATCAAATATAATGTGCCACACTCGTGATCCGTTACGACACCTTGCTCGTTATACTCTCCCGGGCTTTCATACAAAGCCAGTTTCACATGAACCGCATCCGGAGCCCACACCTGAAAGGTCGTTCCCTCTCTTCGGCAGGTTGCCCCCAGCTTAACACTTGTGCAGCTCTTGATCATGTCCATAGTCATCATCACCGTCACTTATAAGTAGATTTACTTCCTAGTATGGGCGCCTGAATCATAAGACAGACCTCTAGCACATGAATGTAGAACGCTTTCATATATCATGATATGCCAAAAGCCCTGATTTGGTTTGGGTTTGATGCCAAATAACTATATATTTAGGCTATTATACTAGCAATTATGCCAGCTGTCTTTCTTTTGACAAAAAAAACATCTGCCCGAATGGACAGATGTTGTCAATGTAAAGCTATCGTGGAAAAAGATTGGTAGAGTCCCCAAAAAACAAACGAAATACGAGACTACATGGATCGATCAAGTTGTTAAGTTGTCTTCCTTCTTACTCAGCTGCAGTTTCTATGGATTCCACCAGAGCCACAACTTCCTCTGCAGTACCCATTTCAAGCGCCTTGGCAGCGAGTGCCTGCATATCACTGCGGGACAGCTTCCCGATCTGACTGCGCGCCGGAAGAATGGATGTAGCGCTCATGCTAAACTCATCCAGCCCCAGACCGAGGAGAATTGGAATCGCCGTGGCGTCACCCGCCATTTCACCGCACATGCCAACCCAGCGGCCTTCGCGATGAGCGGCATCGATGACCATTTTAACCAGTCGCAGAATCGCCGGATTATAAGGTTGATACAAATAAGCAACCCGTTCATTCATGCGGTCAGCGGCCATCGTATACTGGATAAGGTCATTCGTTCCAATACTGAAGAAATCAACCTCTTTGGCAAACTGATCCGCCAGGACCGCGGTAGATGGAATCTCCACCATGATCCCGAGTTGGATGTCCTCGGATACCGGAATGCCTTCGCTTACAAGCTTGGATTTCTCTTCCTCCAGAAGAGCTTTGGCTTCACGGAATTCACCGAGCGTCGCGATCATGGGAAACATGATTCGCAGATTGCCATGGACGCTTGCGCGCAGCAGTGCCCGAAGCTGGGTTCTGAAAATATCCTGACGATCCAGGCACAGCCTAACGGCCCGGAAGCCCAGGAACGGATTCATTTCCTTTGGCAGATCCAGATAAGGCAGCTCCTTGTCCCCGCCGATATCGAGCGTGCGGACAACAACCGGCTTGCCTTCCATTTTCTCCAGTACCGATTTATAGGCGACATACTGGATCTCTTCGGAAGGAAGTTTATCTCTGCCCATGTACAGGAATTCCGTACGATACAGTCCTACCGCTTCTCCGCCATTCTCCAGCACGCCGGTTACATCGTTCGGTGTCCCGATATTGGCGGCCAGCTCCACATGGATCCCGTCCTTGGATACCGTTGGTTCGGAGCGGAGTTTCTTCCATTCCTCGACCTGTTTGGCGTAGGCATCCTGCTTCGCACGGTATTGTGCCACGATGGCTTCCGTAGGATTAATGATGACATCCCCTTCCAGTCCGTCAACGATGATCAAATCCCCGTCTTGGACCGAAGAGAGCACGTTTTTCGTTCCGACGACAGCCGGAATTTCAAGCGAACGGGCCATGATGGCAGAATGCGAGGTGCGCCCGCCAATATTCGTCGTGAATCCTTTAACGTAGTTGCGGTTCAACTGCGCTGTATCCGAAGGAGTCAAGTCCTCTGCAACCACGATTACTTCTTCGCTGATTTCTGAAGGACTGACATAATTCAGGCCGAGCAGATGCTTGAGAATACGTTTGGTGACGTCGCGCATATCCGCTGCCCGCTCCTGCAAGTAAGCACTCTTCATGTTCTCGAACATTTGAATGAATTGGGTTGCCGTTTCATTTAAGGCATACTCCGCATTAACCGAATCCGAAACGATTTTCGCTTTGACTGGTTCAATCAATTCCGGATCATTCAGGATGAGAAGGTGAGATTCGAAAATCTCAGCCTTCTTCTCCCCGAGTTCCTGAAGCGTGCGGGCTTTGATCGCTTCAAGCTCAGCCTGGGACTGAGCCAGCGCCGCATCCAGCTTCGAAAGCTCGGCATCCGTGTCTGCCACTTGCTTTTCCGTAACAGAATAATCAGGATGCTCCAGTGTAAAAGCACGTGCAATCGCGATGCCCGCGGAAGCCGCGATTCCTTTCAAATTATTCATGAAGCTCGCCTAACCCTTCGTTCACCATCACTTCTTGCAGTGCTGTCAGCGCTTCGCTCTCATTGCCGCCTTCCGTGATCAGTGTCAATGTATCACCTTGCTCCAATCCGAGGGACAGAACGCCCAGGATCGATTTCAGCGTTACTTTTTTGCCGTTAGCTTCGGCAAATGAATTGGTGTCCTGGAATTTGTTAGCCGTATTGACCAATGCTGTTGCCGGACGTGCGTGAATTCCATCTTCGTCAATAATTTTGAATGTTTGTTGCATGTTCATCATCCTACTTTCGTATATTTTAATTTTTATTGAATCCTTGAGATCATCGTGAGTTTAAGGCTTTGATATCGTGATGATCCCTTTTTCACCGCTTTTTACTTCCCCGGTCTTGTTCAGCTTCACGGAAGCTCCCTCCGGCAAATTCGAGAAGATCACAGGAGAAATAATCGATTTGGCATTCTCCTTCACATAATCCAGATCCACCTGCATGATCGGTTGGCCGGTGGATACCAGATCCCCCTCTTGTACAAGAACTTCAAAACCCTGCCCCTTCAGCTTAACGGTATTGACGCCGATATGGACAAGCACTTCCTTACCGCCATCGGACATAATGCCGACCGCATGCTTGCTGGGGAATACGTTAAATACGGTTCCGTTAACAGGAGAAGCGATCGTTCCGTTATGAGGTAATACCGCAAATCCATCTCCCGTCATTCGTTCTGCAAACACAGGATCAGGCACATGGGAAATATCCATTAGCTCTCCATCGACTGGAGATACGATTTCCTCCATGACAAGCGTTTCCCCGTCCTGACCAGCTTGCTGCTCCTCTTGAGCAGTCGGCATCATCTTCGGATCCGCTGTTTCAGGCGCAGTTGTCTGCGTTATTCCCGACATAATGTCCTGGATTTGCGATTTGATGGTATCGGAACGTGTTCCGAATATCGCCTGGATATTATTCCCCACCTCCAGCACACCTGACGCACCCAGCTGTTTCAGCCTTGCCTTATCGACATGACCCTTGTCTTTCACCTCTACCCGAAGCCGAGTAATGCAGGCATCCAGATGCGCAATGTTAGGCTGGCCGCCAAGCGCAGTCAGAATGTTAAGCGGCAGATCATTTTTACTGTTACCGCCTGATCCCTGGGAAACTGATTCCGGCTCCGTTGCGGAAGCTTCTTCCCGGCCCGGCGTCTTCAGATTGAATTTCCGAATGACAAACCGGAATCCGAAATAATAGATTACTGCCATGATAGCACCAACAATGAGTACATTCCACCATGGCGTCCGGTTCGGAATGACACCGAATATCATGTAATCGATCAGACCGCCCGAGAAGGTCATGCCAATCTTGGTACCCAGAATATGCATGATCATGAAAGACAGACCTGCGAACAGTGCATGTACGGCGAACAAGATCGGCGCGACGAACAGGAAGGAGAACTCAAGCGGTTCCGTAATCCCTGTCAAGAAGGAGGTCAGCGCAGCCGAACCCATAATACCGGCGACAAACTTTTTGTTCTCCGGTCTCGCTTCATGATAGATGGCAAGCGCAGCCGCAGGAAGACCAAACATCATAAACGGATACTTACCCGTCATGAAGGTGCCTGCCGTGAACTCGACACCATCCCGAAGCTGAGCCATGAATATATTTTGATCACCGCGCACCATTTGACCTGCATGATTCAAATATTCCCCGAACTCAAACCAGAAGGGAGAATAGAAAATGTGGTGCAGACCGAACGGAATCAATCCGCGTTCCACAACGCCGAACACAAAAGCGGACAACGTCAGGTTTTGTTCCAGCATGAAATGGGATGCAGTGTTAAGCGCAGACTGGATCGGAGGCCATATAAAGACCATCAACAGACCAAGCAAAACGGAAGTTGCAGCCGTCATAATCGGAACAAACCGTTTTCCTGCAAAAAAGCCCAGATAGGACGGAAGCTCTATTTTGAAAAATCTTCGGTACATGCTTGCCGCTAATATACCTACAATAATCCCGCCGAATACCCCAGTGGCTAAGGTCGGAATGCCTAGCACGCTGGCATATTCGTAATTCGTGCCAATCATTGATGGCGTCACGCCGATCACGCTGCCCATGGTAACGTTCATGACGAGGTAACCGATGATAGCCGCAAGCCCGGCAACACCTTCGCCTCCGGCCAAGCCGACGGCAACCCCTACTGCAAACAGCAAGGATAAATTCGTGAACACGATTTGTCCCGCATTCATCATGACGGTGGCAGCTGACTGAACCCAAGCCGCATCGAGCCACGGTGCGTACTGCAGGAAATCGGGGTTGACCAGCATATTGCCAAGGCCGAGCAAAAGTCCGGCCGCCGGCAATATGGCCACGGGCAGCATCAGAGCTTTACCGACCCTTTGCAGTACGCCAAAAAGCCGCTTAAACATGAAAATTTTCACCCTCTATCTAGTTGTGGTCACAAGCTGAATGTGGAGCATCATAAAACAACCAAATCAAAAAAAGGCATGAGTAACCACGGGAAAATGGATGGCTAATCTCATGGATTAGATTACCCAGAAATGGGTAATAACAACCAAATTCCTGCAATACTCATGCCTGATCGAATCAGTTACACGTTTGATTTGAAGTTTTATGCTTCATAACTGTTCGTATTGTAACACCGTTCATTTTTCGTTGCAACCACATGGTAAGGGACTTAATAAAATCTTCACATTTGCTCGCCCTGCTCTTTGCGCTGGACCAGCCGCTCCAGATGAATGGTCAAATAACCGGCCTCGGCGGGATATACAGGCTTTTTCAGCCGCTGCTCCATCATCTTCGTCAGTTTCCATGCCAAGGAATACGTTTCGGGATATTCGCGCTTCAGCAGACCATCCAATGAACTCGTCTCGTTCACCGCTTCTCCCCGCCGAATCCGCTCCAGGGCAAACCGGAGATGAGTCAGCAGACGGGAATAATCCAAGGTATCCCTCGGGATGGCATAATCCAGCTGCTGTTCAACGGTACGTACTAAATCCGCAATCAGTTCCGAATGCTTGCGAACCTCCGAAATGTGCTGGTTTGTGAGGGCACCGTGAAAATGAAGGGCAATGAATCCGATTTCTTCTTGGCCCAAGTCGACCCCAAGCTTCTCCCGGATGGTACGGACGGCGTATTCCGCCATCTCGTACTCTTCAGGATACATCTCTTTGGTTTCGTATAAAAAAGGATTATGGATATAGAGACCTTGGGCATGACGTTTAATGGCAAATGCAATATGATCAGTCAACGCTATGTGGATATGCTCATTCAGAGGAGCGTCGCTGGATTTGGCAGCATTCAAAATAATGTCATTCATCGCCTCAATCAGCTTCTCATCGATATGAGGCACCAGCTGCTTATACTGCTCCTGCTCCTCCGGTTTGGTCAAAATGAACATCTTCTCGGCAGCGGAGGCCGGGATAAGGTCTTTATTCTTCCGGTTAAAGCCTATTCCCTTGCCAATAACAACAACCTCGCCATGTTGAGGATGCTTCGCTATGATTACATTATTGTTCAACACTTTAGCCACTTGTAAGCTGCTCACGTTTGCACCTCTTTTTGATTCATACGCGTATACTCGGATATCTTATCAGAAATATAAGTGCGCGGCAAAATCATATGTGGTTGCCAAAGTCACCAAAGTGCCGTACCGCTGCCTGTGACCGCTATCCCAAACCTACTTGCCGCTCGCTCTACTCTTCCTTAGCAGCACTTGTCTCAACAGGTACCGGTACAAGTTCCTGTTCCACAGCTACTGGCTTTTGAGCCGAGGCAGGCTTCTTGGTCAATCCCTTTATCAGTTCTTCCACATCAATCCCGGACACACTCTTCAGCATTTCAGGCGCCGTAGACATCAGCTCAGTCACATAATTGCTCACGCGAGCCGCACCTTCGCCTTTGCCTGTATCTACAACCGTCAGCTTGTCGATGGACGAAATTGGCTGAGCAATTTTGCCGGCAAGCTCAGGCAGCATTTTTACGATGATATCGAGCACAGCAGCTTCTCCGAACTTCTGGAACGCTTCGGCAAGTTTCTCCTTAGCATCGGCTTCGGCAATACCGCGCAGGCGGATGACTTCGGCTTCAGCCGTACCTTTGGCACGCTCGGCATCCGCAACGGCCAGACCATCCAGGCGCTTCTGTTCGGCAGACGCTTTGGCCTGGGTTTCGATGGAGTACTGCACGGCATCTGCTTCGCGCATCTTCCGGGCTTTATCCGCTTCCGCGGCCTGCTCAACGGCATAACGATCCGCTTCGGCTTTCTTCTTCACGTCCGCGTCATACTGCTTCTCGCGAACCATGATTTCTTTCTCCTGCAGGTCGATTTCGCGTTCCTTTCGAACGAGCTCAACCTTCATCTGCTCCTCGACCACCGTTTGTCTAGCACGGGCTTCCTGGATATGATAAGCTTGGTCCGCTTCAGCTTTCGCCGTATCCTGCTCCTTCTTAAAGGAGGCAACCTTCAGCTCCCGTTCCTTCTCGGCTTCCGCGATATTGGTATCGCGTACGACCTCGGCCTTCTGTCCTTCTTCTTCCGCACGCGCTTTTTGAATCCGCGCGTCGCGCATCGCTTCGGCTTCGGCAATCTCCGCATCCCGCTTTACCGTAGCGATCCGCGGTTTACCCAGCGCTTCCAGATATCCATGCTTGTCGCGAACGTCCTTAATGGTAAAGGATACGATCTGCAGACCCATCTTCTTGAGGTCTCTTGCAGCGACACCTTGAACTTCCTGCGCGAACTTGTCGCGGTTACGGTATACTTCCTCTACCGTCATGGAACCGAGAATGGCACGAAGATGGCCTTCCAGCACTTCCTGGGCTTCGCCCTTCAGCGCTTCAATCGGCTTGCCCATGAATTGCTCGGCTGCCGTTGCCACGTCTTCGATCGAGCTTCCCACTTTTATGATGGCTACCCCATCAGCCATAACCGGAACGCCTTGCTCCGTGTACACTTCAGGCGTCATAACATCCAGTTTATGAGATAAAAGCGATACAAATTCGGAGCGCTGAAATACGGGGAGTATAAAAGCGCCGCCGCCGCGAACGATTTTGATTTTGCGGCCGGATTCATCCTCCGATAAATTTTTGCTTCCCAAAAAAGAACCGGTTACGATCATCGCTTCATCCGGACTCACCGTTTTGTAACGGGCCCAGAACGCAAGTCCTAACACAACAATGACACCTACAACAATTGACGGAATTACTAAGTATTCTGGCATTGAATCAATCCTCTCCTTTTCGTTCTTCCAGTTCGGAGACTCTCAGGACACCCTCAACAACGTCAACAACCACCACGCGGACTCCTGCGGGAAGATTTTGGCGATCAAAGCTTGACGCGATGTGCGTTGTGTTGCCTGCGCCAATCTTGACCATCACTTCACCGAATCCTTCTGCAGGAAGCGGTACGGTGACAACGCCGATCATCCCAGCCAGCTCCTTGATGGAGAAGCCCGTCGAGTTCTCGCTGTTCTCCATCGGTTTCACGTACCCGAAATAGACGAGAATCGAAATGACGATAGCCGCTAAGATAGACAGCGTTACATGGGCACCTGCCGCCAACTCCGTGTATTTCGTCAGCATGATTCCGGTACCGCCAAATACGGTGATTCCTCCAGCGATCACAACCGGATTGAAAAAATCCACTGACAAAAAATCCAACAATCCGTCAAGCGCCGAGCTAAGTATGTCGCCAAGCACCACGGTTACGATGGCAAATATCACGCCTCCGATCAGACAGCCCCAATATAACGCTTCCATGTTGATTGCCCCCTCTGAAATCCCTTACTGTGTATAACAAGTAATACGGCAAAATGTTTGCTAAAGTTTCAATTATTTCCCTCAAACGTATGGAAATCTCTTCATATCTATATTCGACACACCCACAAAAAAGCCTGCACGGCATGAACCGGCAGGCTATAAAACCATTTCAATTCCTTGTCATATAACGACAGGACAACCCTTATAGCGACATCCGATAAATCTCCACGACGTCTTCACGCTGCAGCTTGCGGAAGTTGCCAAAAGGACCAAATCGCATCGCCTTATCGGCCATGGCCTCGATCTGGCTGTCGTCAATATCGTACGCCCCCAACGTGCTTGGCGCACCGATGGAAGTCCAGAATCTGCGAAGCGCTTCGATCCCTTCCAATCCGATGGCTTCATCGGTTTTTCCTGCCGGGTCAACTCCGAATACGTTCACGGCAAGAGACTTGAAGCGCTGAGGATCCGCACTCCGATTATATTTCATCCAATTCGGGAACAGGATCGCCAAGCCGCCGCCGTGCGGAATGTCGTATACGGCAGATACCGCATGCTCGATATTATGGGTTCCCCAGTCGCCGGCCATCCCCATATTGATCATGCCGTTCAGCGCCATCGTACCGCAGTACATGATCGTCTCGCGGAGCTCATAGTTCTCCAGGTCCTCAACCAGCTTCGGCGCCGTATCGATAACGGTCCGAAGAATCGTTTCGCAGAAGCCGTCCTGCACTGGCGTATTGGTATCCTGGTGGAAATAGTGCTCCAGTACGTGAGACATGATATCCACGATACCGTACACCGTTTGATCCCGCGGAAGGGAGAACGTATGTACAGGGTCAAGAATGGAAAATGCAGGGTAAGCATAAGGGCTACCCCAGCCCATCTTCTCTTGGGTTACTTCATTGGTGATAACGGATCCGCCGTTCATCTCGGATCCGGTTGCAGCCATCGTAAGCACGGTTCCAAGTGGGAGACCCGCTTGCGGAACGGCTTTGCGTTCGACGAAATCCCACATATCTCCGTCATATTTAGCACCAACGGCGATGGCCTTGGAGCAGTCAAGGACGCTTCCGCCGCCAACGGCCAGTATAAGATCAATGTTATGCTCCCGGCACAATGCCACGCCTTTGTGGACCGTCGACAGGCGCGGATTGGGTTCCACACCGGCAAGCTCCGTTACCACCGCATTCGCTTCCTTCAGTAAGGCGATAACCTGATCGTACAGCCCGCTGCGCTTGATGCTGCCGCCACCATATACAAGCAATACGTTCCGGCCGTATTTAGCCACTTCACCACTTAAAGCGCTCAGCTTGCCCTTACCAAAAATCAACTGAGTCGGATTATGAAAGACAAAAGGTCTCATGTACATTACCTCCATCGCATCTGGTTCGCATCTATATTTTATCTTGCATGCTTTTTCATTCTATACCATTCCCCTTATGCAAAACAAACAGCCGTCCTTCTCCAGAAAGATCGGCTGTTTGCATAATGATCAGAGATATCGTTAACTTCAATACACCGTTTATCCATAAATGAATGTCTATTTGCTGCCTGGGACGTATCCCATATGGCTCAGGAATCGCTGAAATGCCTGTTGTCCTTCTGCCGTCTGTTTATATACCCCGGCATGCTCCAAAATCGTCGTGAATTTGAGGCCGACCTCCCGGCGAATCAGCTCGATCGCCCCGGCTTTATCCAGCGCTGCTGTTTCCTGTCCACGCAGCTCCTCGATCCAGTCCCCGTGGACGGCAAGCGGATGGTCCGCAGCCTTGCTGTCCGCGTACAGCTCCTCGTTCCCTGCAAGGATGTCGGCGATTTGATCGAGCTCTTCCTTAAGCCTGCCCGGCAGGATCGCCAGCCCCATCACTTCGATCAAGCCGATGTTTTCCTTCTTGATGTGGAACATCTTCCGATGAGGATGGAAAATCCCTTCCGGATATTGCTCATTCGTGCGATTGTTCCGCAGAACCAGGTCCATCTCGTAGATGCCCTCGTCATTTCGGCGGGCAATCGGAGTAACCGTATTGTGGCGGACGCGCTCTCCGTCCACTTCGCTGAACGCTTCAATGTCCGCTGAAGGATCACTGTAGATTTTCCATGCCTCGTAAATGCCGTTTGCGCATTCAAGAAGCGAATTCCGATCGCTTGAGGATAGCCGAATCACCGACATCGGCCACTTCACGATGGCCACGGATACGTCTGGATAATCCGCGTGCGTAAACCCGGCCACCTTCGGTGCTTTCTGGATCGGGAAGGTATGCCGTCCTCCCTGGAAATGATCATGCGTGAGAATCGAGCCCCCGACAATGGGGAGATCCGCGTTCGATCCGAGAAAATAATGCGGATAAGCATCAACAAAACTCAAAAGGCGGGCAAGCGTCGCTTTGGTCAGCTTCATCGGCACATGGTCATGATGGAATACAATGCAGTGCTCATTATAGTAAACATACGGCGAGTATTGGAAGAACCACGGCTCCCCGTTTAGCTCCAACGGAATAATGCGCAGGTTTTGCCGTGCCGGGTGGTTGACTCTTCCTGCATAACCGACATTCTCGCGGCAGAGCTGGCATTTCGGATAAACCGGCGGAGGCAGCAGTTTAGCCATGGCGATTTCCTTCGGGCTTTTCTCCGGCTTGGAGAGATTGATGGTGATCTCAATATCGCCATACGGGCTGGCGTGCCGCCAGTATTCATTTTTGGCTACGCGATCCATGCGAATGTAGTTGGAGTCGATGCAGAGATTGTAAAATTGGCGGGTTGCCGCAATGATCCCCTGCTCCTGCTGGACCGTCCGGAACTGAGCCGTTACGTCCGAAGGTCTCGCCATGAGCCGACCCATGATTTTAGCGTCCAGCAAATCCCGATACGTATCGGTATTCTCGGGAATCATTCCATGCGCTGCACCGTAATCGATCATTACGTCGAGCATGGCCTGCGGCCCATCCGGTACAGGGCCGTTCACTTCGTCTCCGTACGGCTCGCTGAACCCGAAATCCTCCAGCAGCAGATTGCGGCTGTAATCCGCGTCCGCTGCCTGGATAAGACCTTTATGAAGTGCAAAACGCACGAGCATTTCAATTGCATGAAGAACCTGCTTGGATTCGGGAGTTCCTGATGTTGCTGCATTCATGGTCATCGTCCCCCTTGGATTAATTGTCACCGTAACCGTCCGGGTGACTGCTGTGCCATTTCCATGCGCTCTCGATAATCTCTTCCAGCGTCGTTCTGGATGGGGTCCATCCGAGAACGGTACGTGCTTTATCCGAAGATGCTACCAACACGGCAGGGTCACCGGCACGCCGTGCCTCCATGACAACCGGAATGTCAGCACCCGTCACCTGCTTTGAGGTCTCGATAACCTCCTTAACCGAGAACCCGAGTCCATTGCCGAGGTTAAACACATTGCTGGCCTCTCCGCGGCGGAGGTAATCAACCGCGCGCAGATGAGCGTTCGCAAGATCGCTGACGTGAATGTAGTCACGGACACAAGTGCCGTCAGGTGTTGAATAATCGTCGCCAAACACCGAGATGCTTTGGCGCTGTTTCAAAGCGGTTTGCAGGACAAGCGGGATCAGATGGCTCTCCGGACGGTGATCCTCGCCGATTTTTCCGCTGGCATGCGATCCGGCTGCATTGAAGTAACGAAGGGACACATACTTCACGCCAAGCACGGTATCAAACCAGGACATCATCCGTTCCATCATCAGCTTGGTTTCTCCGTACACGTTCGTCGGCTGCGTACGGTCCGTTTCCTCGATCGGCACCTTCTCAGGCTCGCCGTAGGTTGCTGCCGTTGACGAGAAGACGATCTTCCGGACACCCGCTTCATTCATGGCTTCCAGCAGGCACAGCGTTCCGTATACGTTGTTATCGTAATATTTCACCGGATCCTTCATGCTCTCGCCAACCAGTGAATTCGCGGCAAAGTGGATAACGGCATCAATATCGTTTTCCGAGAACAACTGCTTCAGCAGCGCCTTGTCGCGCAGATCGCCGACATACAGCTTTCCACCCAGCAGCGCTTCGCGATGTCCCGTCTCCAGGCTGTCGATCACAACAACTTCTTCCCCTTGCTCCAACAGCTCCGCTACGGTATGAGAACCGATATAACCCGCACCGCCAGTCACTAAAATAGCCATATTATTCGCCCTCCTTCAATTCATGCACACCTTGACCTACGCCGCATACATAGAAGTCCGGCTTCAGTCCCGTTCTGGCTTCGTACTGCTGCCTCACCTCCGCAATGAAACGCTCCACCGCATCCTCGTGTACGAGAGATA
The DNA here is from genome assembly GCF_015326965.1 of Paenibacillus sp. JZ16. Taxonomy (NCBI): domain Bacteria; kingdom Bacillati; phylum Bacillota; class Bacilli; order Caryophanales; family Paenibacillaceae; genus Paenibacillus; species Paenibacillus sp. JZ16. Next base: position 6,345,747 of record NZ_CP017659.1, on the reverse strand, counting down.
CCGTACAGCCTCCAAAGCCGGCTCCTGTCATTCTGGAACCCAGCGTTCCCGGAATCCGCTGTGCTTCTTCCACCAGCGCATCCAGCTCGTCGCCCGTTACTTCGTACAGATAACGCAAGGAGTCGTGGGACTGATTCATAAATTGTCCGAATGCTTCCAGATCTCCGTTCCTCAAGGCCTTCACGGAATCATGCACACGTTGGTTTTCCTCAACGACATGCTGGGCACGTCTACGGACGGTTTCATCCCGGATGCTGTCCTGTAGGCTGGCGAATTGATCCGGATTCAGCTGAGCGAGATACGATAACGCCGGCAGCTCCTTCTGCAAAATTTCCAATGCGCGGTCACACTCGCTGCGGCGTTCATTGTATTTGGAATCCACGAGTCCGCGCCGTTTGTTGGTATTTGAAATCACGATTTTGTAAGCTCCGGTCCGGAACGGCACCAGTTCATATTCGAGCGTATCGCACATCAACAGAATGGCATGATCCTGCTTGCCGTTGGCTACGGCGAATTGATCCATAATGCCGGAGTTGACGCCGACGAACAGGTTCTCCACCCGCTGCGAGAGCTTCGCAATCTCCACCGTATCCGTCTCCTTGCCTTCCATCTTCAAGAAGGCGTAAGCCGTGACCACTTCGATGGAAGCCGAGGAAGAGAGACCCGCGCCGTTCGGGATATCCCCATGGTAGAGCAGGTCGTAACCGCTGCTAAGGTTACAGCCGATTTTATTCAGCTCCGTTATGACGCCAACCGGATAATCTGTCCATTGATCGCTTTTGTAGCCATAATCCTCATCCAGGCTGATCGTTAACTCATAAGGGATATTGGTGGATGAAAAGCTCACCTTGTTATCGTCGCGAGGCCTTATAATCAAGGTCGTGCCAAACTCCAAGGCAGCCGGGAGCACGTAGCCTCCGTTATAATCCAAATGCTCCCCGATCAGATTCACGCGGCCGGGCGCGTTAAATATGCGAACCTTATGCTGGCTCTCACCGTGCTTGTCCATAAATCTTTCCATAAGCTGTTCCGTCGTCACTGCCCATCACTCCATCCTGTACATATGGTAGTTTTACTGTCTTCAGTATAATGGAAATCTCGTTAACCGATAATGAAATCTTGTGCGTTACATATGGATTTATGTGACTTCTGGAGGTACAATTAATTCATGAAATCAACGATGTCTTCACAGTTCCTCTTTTTCCCAAACTTATTGTAAAGGAAAATGAATAATGAAACCAACCTATTCTGTTGCTTCCAATCCTGCGCAGCAAGGCAGCGATTCGCTTCACGTCCGATTCGCCGGCGAGAGCCAGACCCTGCCGGAGCATGCATTGGGTCCGAAAATATACGATCATTACTTATTGCATATTATCGAGTCGGGACATGGCATATTTCGAACCGAAACCGACAGTTATCAGCTCGGCCCCGGCGACTGTTTCCTGATCCATCCCGGTCAAATTGTCAGTTATGTATCTGATGCGAGCCATCCCTGGCGTTACCGATGGGTCGCCTTTGATGGAGAACACGCCGGCGAAGGTGTACACCGTTCGGGACTCACCCCCGAAAAGCCTGTCCTCCATCTCATGGAGAACAACCCGATTCCGGGCTACGTGTCCCTCATTCAGAGCCATTTTCAATCCAGGGAGGAGAGCTCCCATATCGCCGCTATCGGTTATCTGCATTTAATCTGGGCCGAGATCATGAATCGGAGTGACCGACCGTCCCGTTTAACGCTGGCTGAGCCGCAGGTTCAGCGCACGGTGAAGCAGATGATCAGTTATATGGCTTCTCAATACGCCCATCCCGTATCGATTGAACAAATGTGCGCAAGCCTGGGCTACAACCGCGCGTACCTGTCGCGCATCTTCAAGCAGGAAACGGGCATGACTCCGATTACGTATCTGCTTAAATTAAGAATCGACCAATCCAAGCGGCTGCTGCGCGAACGTCCCGATTTGTCCATCGAGCAGGTTTCCGCATCCGTTGGACTCACCGATCCGCTCTATTTCTCGCGTCAGTTCAAGCGTCTCGTCGGTCGATCCCCTACAAGGTACCGCAAGGATATCCTCTCATCATCGACACTCTCTTAACGATATCGTTTGCCCGATATATCTGAACGAAAAAAGGAGCGCCTGTCAGGTCTGTCATCCATCCTGAGGCGCTCCATTCATGTAGGTTGGTATCTATGTTATGTGTTCAGCATGCAATCCTTAGTGGTAATCATTATCCCTCTGCAGAAGAGGCGTTCTCCGTTTTCAGAATCGCTTCAATGCGATCCAGTTCTTCCTTCGAGAACTCCAGGTTGTTCAAGGCAGCCACATTGTCTTCGATCTGACTTACCTTGCTTGCCCCAATCAGGGCAGATGTCACCCGGCCGCCGCGGAGGACCCAAGCGAGAGCGAATTGGGCAAGAGTCTGGTTCCGCGCTTGAGCGATTTGGTTCAAAGCTCTGATCTTGCGCAGCACTTCTGGCGTGATATTGCTTTCGTTCAAGAATACGGATGCGCTTGCGGCGCGTGAATCGCCGGGCACGCCATTCAAATATTTGTTGGTCAATAGTCCTTGAGCCAGCGGAGTGAAGGCGATGCTTCCGACCCCGTTCTCTTCCAGGACATCGAGCAGCCCGTTCTCCACCCAGCGGTCCAGCATGGAGTAGCTTGGTTGATGGATGAGCAGCGGAGTTCCCAGGCTTTTCAGAATCGAGATCGCTTCCCGCGTCTTCTCCGGCGAATAATTGGAGACTCCGACATATTGCGCCTTGCCTGAACGAACAAGATGGTCCAGCGCTACCATGGTTTCCTCAAGCGGCGTTTCCGGATCCATCCGATGATGATAGAAAATATCGACATAGTCCAGGCCCATACGTTTCAAGCTCTGATCGAGACTTGCAACCAAATATTTACGCGAACCGAAGTCGCCGTAAGGTCCCGGCCACATATGATAGCCCGCTTTGGACGAAATGACGAGCTCATCACGGTATGCCTTAAGATCCCTTGAGAGAACCTTACCGAACGTCTCTTCGGCAGAGCCTGCAGGCGGTCCGTAATTGTTCGCCAGATCGAAGTGGGTAATGCCCAAATCGAAGGAGCGCGTTATCATATTACGCCCGTTTTCATACGTGTCGACACCACCGAAATTATGCCATAATCCAAGGGAGATCGCCGGAAGTTTCAATCCGGATCGCCCCACGCGGTTATACTTCATTCCTTCATAGCGGTCTTCGCTAGCCACATAGGTCACTTGCAATCCCTGCCTCTCTAGTGATAGGTCCATTGCTAAATTCCATCTTATCGTGTTTGGTCGTCCTTTGACAAGAAAACGATTACAGTCATAGGTGCAGCAGCGCGCCAGCCGCCGTCGCCGCCTACGTGCTGATCAGCTTATCCACCTGCGTCATGACCTGACCGATCCGATCCGCAATCAAAAGGCCTGCACGGTGATCGTAAGGGGTTGGATCCGCATTCAACAAAGCTACCTTGCTCCCATGAAAATAGGATATCAAACTCGCAGCGGGATGTACCGTCAGGGAAGTCCCGCCAATAATCAACAAATCTGCCGTCGATATTTCCTGGATCGAGCGCATGATGATGTTCTGATCCAATTCCTCTTCATACAGCACGACATCCGGACGCACCAGTCCACCGCAATCCTTGCAGCGCGGGACGGTTTCCTTGATGTCCAGAATATCCTGGAGGCTGTAGAACCGGGAGCAATCCATGCAATAATTGCGGTGCACAGAGCCATGAAGCTCCAGCACCTCGGAGCATCCGGCGGTCTGATGCAAACCGTCAATATTTTGCGTGATTACCGCCTTCAGCTTACCGTCATGCTCCAGTCTCGACAACAACCGGTGACAGCCGTTCGGCTGCGCTTGCGGGTGAAGCATCTTGCTTCGGTAAAAGTCGTAAAACACTTCCGGATGCTTCATGAAAAAAGTGTGGCTGAGCATGACCTCCGGCGGATACGGAGATTGGTGCTCGCTCTGGTATAATCCGGCTGCCGAACGGAAGTCAGGAATCCCGCTCTCCGTGGAGGTACCGGCTCCCCCGAAAAAAACAATGTAGTCGCTCGCTTCGATCCATGTTGCCAACTGCTCGATCTTTTCCCTGTTCTCCACTCTTTTACACCTCCGTACAGCCCTTAAAATAACACGTCTACCTGTACACGTCTAATTCATTATAATCGGATATGACGACATCGGCATCTGTCAGATGTACAGGTTCCCCTTCATCTGTCATTAAACCCACAGCCAGAGCGGCGCCTGCTTGCTTCGCCATTTGCATATCCGCGTTGCTGTCACCGATCACCACCGCTTCCTCGGGCATAATCCCAAGCAGGCGGCAAGCGGTCTCCGTCATTTCCGGGTGCGGCTTGCCGTTTCGAACCTGATCTCTTCCCAAAATGGCTGTAAAGGAAGTGTGTAGCCCCATCCACTCCAGCTGTTCCTTGGCATTAGAGGTGTCGTCCGAAGTCACCACGGCCGTCTTCACGGACGCCAAGCTGCATTTCTTCAGAAAATTCTCCAGCCCGGGCATCGGGAATGCCGGCTTCTGCTGACGAACCTCATACATGGCGTTTTTCGTAATCTGATGGACCTGCATAATCGCTTCGTTCCAGGGCATTCCTGCAGCGTACAGCTGCCAAGCCAGCAGCCCGTTCGTCTCCTCCACGGTACCCATGGCGAGAGGCCCCTGAACGTCGTACCCCGTCACACGACTGTTGGCATCATGCTTAGTGCCCAGCACGTGCTCTTTCGGCACCGTGAAGCCGGCTCCCATTAATCCCAGCCGTTCCTCCATGAACTTGAGCACATAATCGGCCCATCCTCCCCACAGCGCCATGAAATGGAGCAGCGTTCCGTCTTTATCAAACAAAATCCCTTTGCAGGGAACGGTTCGTCCCTTCACTTGAACAAACGGCAATGTTAAAAAACCTCCCTATCCTATTCTTGATCATACTCTTATTAAACCATGAAATAAACTCTGATTTAAGCGGAAATAACGCCGGACTCTGAAATCGATCCAAAATGGAAATTTACCAATCTTTAGTCGAATGTTGTGATTCATGACAAATAAGCCGTGGTAAGTAACATATACGCATAGCAAATACGACGGTAAAGGAGTGATTTGTGATGGCAACAAGCAGCAATCGAAAGATGACCCGCGAAGAAGCAGGACGTCTTGGCGGCGAAGCGACCGCGAAAAAGCACAGCCGAGAATTCTACCAGGAAATCGGTAAAAAAGGCGGCAAAGCGACGTCCAAGAACCATAGCCGCGAGTTTTACCAGGAAATCGGTCAAAAGGGCGGCGAAGCCACCTCGCGGAATCATAATCGTGAATTCTATCAGGAAATTGGCCGCAAAGGCGGCAAGAAATAGCATCACCACTCAAAAAGGAGCCTGATCCCACCCTAGGGAAACAGGCTCTTTGCATGCCATCACAGCTGGCGTCTTTCCATCGCTTCCTATTAATATCATGTAGAAAAACCTACCTTTTTGTGATAGACTCATTTAAAACCTATTCGCTGATTACAGGTACCCGGCTGCTTTGCCGGAAGACCGCGCTAAAGCGTAACAATTTTATAATAGATCTGGGGGGAAATCGACATCATGACAACCAAAAAAATGCGTTCAGACATGATCAAAAAAGGCTTTGACCGCGCGCCGCACCGCAGCCTTCTGCGTGCAGCAGGCGTTAAGGAAGAGGATTTCGGCAAACCGTTCATCGCCGTATGTAACTCTTACATCGACATCGTTCCGGGTCATGTGCATCTTCAGGAATTCGGTAAAATCGTGAAGGAAGCGATCCGTGAAGCTGGCGGCGTTCCGTTCGAGTTCAACACCATCGGCGTGGATGACGGAATTGCCATGGGTCATATCGGCATGCGCTACTCGCTGCCAAGCCGCGAGATCATAGCGGATTCCCTAGAAACCGTCGTATCGGCTCACTGGTTCGATGGCATGGTGTGTATCCCGAACTGTGACAAAATCACGCCCGGCATGCTGATGGGTGCCCTGCGCGTCAATATCCCTACGGTGTTTGTCAGCGGCGGGCCGATGAAAGCCGGCGTGGACAGCAAAGGCCGCAAATTGTCCCTGACCTCCGTATTTGAAGGCGTCGGCGCTCACCAGGTCGGCAAAATCAATGATGATGAGCTCCTGGAACTGGAACAATTCGGTTGTCCAACCTGCGGTTCCTGCTCCGGCATGTTCACCGCTAACTCCATGAACTGTCTAGCCGAAGCGCTGGGTCTTGCTCTCCCGGGTAATGGTACCATTCTTGCCATCGCCGAAGAGCGTAAAGAATTCGTCAAGCAATCCGCCAAACAATTGATGGAACTCGTCAAAATGGACCTCAAGCCGCGTGATATCGTAACCGTTGAAGCAATCGACAACGCGTTTGCGCTGGATATGGCGATGGGCGGGTCTACCAACACCGTGCTCCATACGCTGGCTCTCGCACAAGAAGCCGGTCTCGATTACCCGCTGGAGCGGATCAACGAAGTTGCTGACCGCGTTCCTCACATCTCCAAGCTGGCTCCAGCTTCGGATTACTTTATTGAAGATGTACACTTGGCAGGCGGTGTGAGCGCGGTTCTGCATGAGCTTCTCAAGAAGCCGGGCGCACTACACGGGGATTGCATCACCGTAACGGGCAAGACGCTGGCCGAGAATGTAGCGGGCTGTGAAATCCAGGATGAGAACGTCATCCATCCGATCGATTCCCCGTATTCCGAACGCGGCGGTCTCGCGGTACTGTATGGCAATCTGGCTCCTGAAGGTTCTATCATCAAAGTCGGTGCCGTTGATCCATCGGTTGGCGGATACCATAAAGGGCCTGCTATCTGCTTTAACTCTCAGGACGAGGCGCTTAGCGGAATTGCCAACGGCAAGGTCAAGGAAGGTCATGTGGTTGTCATTCGTTATGAAGGGCCTAAGGGCGGACCGGGTATGCCGGAAATGCTGGCGCCGACCTCACAGATCGCAGGTATGGGGCTCGGAGCCAAAGTCGGTCTGATCACAGACGGACGCTTCTCCGGTGCTTCCCGTGGTATCAGCATCGGTCATATCTCGCCGGAAGCGGCGGAAGGCGGACCTATCGCTTTCGTTGAAGACGGTGATATCATCGAGCTTGACCTGAATAACCGGACCATTCAATTGCTGGACGTTTCCGATGAGGAAATGGCTGTACGCCGCAGCAAATGGGTTGACTTCGAACCGAAGGTGAAGACCGGTTATCTTGCTCGCTACTCGAAGCTTGTTACGAACGCCAGCTCAGGCGGCGTATTGAAAATCTAATTCATCATTCGTACAAAGCAAAGGGGTTATCCCTCGCAGGCATTGAAGCCTGCGGGGATAACCCCTTTTTTTTATATCCACATCACATCTATGAGATAATCCATACATAATGACAGTAAACCATCGATTCGATGAACTACATGCCCTGCGATGCACCGGCAACCGCCAGGTCAGCCACATGTTCCTGCTCTATTTCCTGCTGCTCCTCGGATGGAGGCTGAACCTGACCCCTCTTCTCAGCATAACGCCCGATCAGAACATCCACCGGCATCATCAGCATTTTTGGCTCCATGATCTGACTGCCCTCTTTAAGACGGGCCTGCCCTTTCGGATGAATAACGCTAAGCAGCAGCTTCAGATACAGTCTGGACGAGCTTGCAAACAGTCCCCGCGGTAAATCCATAACATGAAATCCGAATTGCTCCGGTCCCCGTGAAATCATGGTTACAGCATACAATCCCCTGATATCCTTGTACTCAGGCCGTTCCAATACCATATTAGCCAGAGAAGGCAGATCTTTCTGCACGGCACGAATCATTTTGATGGCGAGCTGCACTTCCGAACGGGAGCGGCTGCCGATCTCAAACAATTTTTTGTTATCAAAATGGAGCTCCAGCACCTGGTCTCCCTTTTCAAGCTGGCTGCCATCTTCCATCACGACCGTTTTGCCGGTAAAAGCGCGCTTTCGGAAATGCAGCATCGGATCTGCCGGCGAGACCGTTTTGAGCGCAAATACCGCATGAAATCCTTTTTCCCACAGAAGCCACAACGAGACGATCATACGCTTCAGAGGAGACAGCTTCTTCGCTTTCGCTTTGCTTTCCTTCGCCATCATATCGTCGATTCGGATGCTTCTCATTCCCTTCTGCTCTGCGACTTTCAGAACACGTTCCAGCGCGATCAGCATTTGCTCCGGTGCATCGGGATTCGCCCCCATCGTCGTACCGCAGTCATGTAAGAGCATAACCTCACCACCGTTAAGCTTGGAAAGCATTCGCTGGGTCAGCTTGTCGGCGCCGATCTTGCTCCGCCAATCATTAAACATTGAGGACCATAGGATGATCCGGCAGCCGGTATTCTTGGCAAAATCGAATAAATTCACGATTCCCCAGGGCGGTCTGTAATAACTCGATCGCTCACCGGTGATAGAGTAAATAATATCATCCGTGCGCTTGACTTGTTTACGGACGGTGACCGGCCGCATGAACCAATTGCTCTTGTGAACATAGTTGTGAATCCCGATCAGATGACCTTCACTATGAATGCGTTTTACAACTTCTGGATGCTTCTCGGCATGGGAACCCACCAGGAAAAACGTCGCCTTCATATTATACTGCTTCAAAAGATCCAGAAGTCTTGGTGTATAGATCGGATCAGGACCATCATCAAAGGTTAAGGCAAAGTCGTTCGAGCCTGTTCCCCTGCGAAATACTCGGAAACCAAATATCCGGGTCAAGATGCCGGGAATAAATGCATAAAAAGATGAAAGGTAAAACAACCATAGCAGTAATGTTTGCATGCTAACTCCCCGCTTTTTATTTCTTTTTCTAATGAACCCACTATTATTATTTTAGCATAGCACTTAAAGAAATAGGCTTTTTTTTCACAAATCGTGTACAATGATATCAATTAATAAAGTATAAAGGAGCCGATATCCCACTATGCTTCCCTTGTATAAAAAATATTGGAGAACCGCCTTTGATATAGGTTTAATCGTGCTTACGGTTTACCTCATCATGTTCATATTCAGCAAGCTGTACCAAATTGCGGCTCCGGTGTTTTTATCTTTCCTCGTTTTCCTGATTATCGAGCCTTTCTCCAAATTTTTGCACCGCAGGGGGCTCCCGAAACCATTTGCCGCGGCTATATCCGTTCTGCTCTTCCTGCTCGTCATCCTGGGCGTCCTGTTCGGAGCAGGGGCTCTCATCGTGTCGCAGTTCATGAACCTGCAGGATAATTTGCCGGCTTACACCCAAACGATCCAAAAACATTTCTCGGAAACCCTCATATTCCTGCAGACCAGGCTCGACGCCCTGCCACCGGATCTGACAGAACGTCTGAACGGTTATTTCCAGGACATCACTACCTTTGCCCAAGGTGCTGCAGAATCATTTTTCCATTATGTCGTCGGATTTATGGGGTCATTCTCCTCGTTCATCGCGAATTTCGGGGTTGCGATTATCCTTGCCTTCTTCCTGAGCACTGAGATCGGCAGCTGGCGGAGAATCGCCAAAGACAAGACGCCGAGAACCCTCAAGACGGCTTTTGTTTTCCTCAAAGATAATGTATTCAAGGCAATTGGCTCCTATTTAAAAGCTCAGATGAAGCTGGTCAGCATTACCTTTGTTATTGTATATATAGGACTTCTGATATTAGGTACGGGGAATTCGCTGTCCGTTGCGCTCATCTGCGCCGTGTTCGATGTATTGCCGCTGCTGGGTGTTCCCGTTATTCTTATTCCGTGGATTACCTATTTGTTCATCGTCGGGAACACGGGACTCGCCATTGGCTTGATCGTGCTGCTTGCCGTGGTTGTCATTTCCAGACAGCTGCTCGAGCCTAAAATTACAGGAAACTCGATCGGCGTATCCTCTGCATTTCTGATGTTGTCCTTTATGATGATCTCGCTGTCCATTTTTGGAGTTGCCGGTTTGATCCTGGCGCCCATCCTGCTGATTCTCATCAAGGAACTGCTTACGCAGGGATATCTGAAGCAGTGGATCCGGCTGCCGAGTGAAGAATTCGATGTGTCTCCATGGGACATGTCCCGCTCTTACGCAGAGCCGGAGGCCGATTCAACCGAAGCCAAGAAATCGGAAACCTGACCGAATATGTCGGTTGCCTGATTGCTGCTGTTCGGGTTCCGATTCTCAACCAATACAGCCACGGCATAACGTGGCTTCTCCACTGGGCCGTACCCGACAAACCACTGGTTGTTTCGGGCACGGCCTTTCATTGTTACCTGGGCCGTACCGGATTTACCTGCAAGAGTCCATATGCGATTTTTTAATGAGCTGCCTGTTCCCTCTTCGACAACATTCTCCATCCACTCGAGCAGAATGGAAGAGGTTTCCCGGGAAATACCTTTTCCAGATGTTCGTTCCTTTAAAGGATCCGTATCTTGCAGCAATTGCCCGTTAGCATACCGGATCTGCTGTAAAATACGGGGCTGGGTCTTCACCCCGCCATGTAGCAGCGTTACCATCGCATTGGCGGCTTGCAGCGGGGATACGGCAGTGTCCCTTTGACCTATGCCAGTCTGGACTCTAACACCCGCATCAGAGGCGTCCGCCAAGCTGGAAAATACCGTACCCTTCTCTTCATGATCCAATGGCGCAAAAGAACGAAGCCCTAGAAACTGCTGGGATTTCCAGCCTACCGTTTGCCCGAATCCCAGTGCAGAGGCCGCCTCTGCCATTTGCTGAGCGGACAGTCTCTCTGCAAGTGTAGCAAATACGACGTTGCATGATTCCGCGAAGCCTTCACGAAGATCAATCGTTCCATGCCCCCCTTTTTTCCAGCAGGACATTCCGAACTTACCGTATTCGCCATCACAATGGAAATGTTCTCCTTCAGAGCTTAAACCATGCTCAAGTACGGCTGCAGCCGTGACCAGCTTGAAGATGGACCCTGGTGTGGCTGCCTTCAACCCGCGATTCTCCCACTGACCATCCTTCGGGTGAATCTGCTCCGGATTGTAGAATGGTCTTGAAACCATGGCCACGATATCCGCATTGCGGGCATCCAGCACAACAACCGCCCCTTCTTTCATGCCCGCTTTCTCCGTTATAGCCTCAATCCCTTGTTGAATATCGATATCAATCGTGGTGGATATCCGTAATGGATAGTACCGATTGTCAGGCGCCTTCACCATGGGCTTGATATCCTGAATGACTTCATTAGTACTGTTAACCGGAAAATAGACAATGGTCGGCCCTTCCCCCCGTATCAACGAATCCATCGTTTTCTCCAATCCACTGGTTCCGGTAACCACTGGATAATCGTCAAAGAACAGGCTTTCCTTACGCTGACCGGACACAAAACCAAGCCACTGCATTCCCGATTGGCGATTGCCGTATCGCTGCTCATAGGGAAGAACCTTGAGTTTCGGTAGTTCAAGCTCTTGAATCTGCGCAATCTCATCTTTGGTTAAGGAACGAGGAATGAGGGATTTGTCCCCATGCCACAATTCTGGTTCCTTTAACTTACCCCAGGTCTGTATCAAATGATCCTTATTTGTTCCCAGTATACGGGCCAGCTTCACTAACTGATGATGGGAGTTCTTTAGTTCCTGCTCGCCAGCAGGAAACATCACGGCTGCCCAGATAAGTTTGCCCGTGAGCGGTTTTCCGTTCCGATCCGTAAAATGACCGCGACCCGAATCCAGCACAAGGCCCCGCTCCCTCTGGATCAGCGATGCCTCTACCATCGTATGCCGGCTGCCGGGAACGCGCTGATGCTTCATCACAAGCTGCACCCATGCAAGGCGCAGCGTCAATACGGCGATTAAAAGCGTGAGTATTAGCCATCCGTATGTAATTCGCTTATTGCGGATAAGCCTCATGTCTTGCTCCTCCAATATGGTCGATGTCTCATCATTATTTCCACATGGAAGCTGCCTCAATCACCCTCGCTTCTATACCAAAATGAGCTCTCCAGAAAAGACACCTCCTGATTAAAACGTTGACTCTTAATCCGGTTTCTTTGGCTGCTTCCAGGGCGGGTCACCATATTTGTGCAAATACTGATTTATTTTGAATAGGGTGAACGGAACAATGATGAGCAGGAGTGTGCATATCACAACAAGCGGATTTAACAAAAGGTCATAGCGAAGGTCCATCATTTCCCCTCTTCTCTTATTCGGTACCGGTAACGGTTCCAATGGTTCTGACTTTTGCGTCAACGTTCACATGAATCTTGCATTGCGAAAATATAGATTGGCCACGGTCCCAGTCATTCTCGTAACGCACCCATGTGCGATATTCCCTTTCTTGGCATTTTTTCCAAAACCCCAGGAAGTCGGTTTTATATTCGTTCTGCGCCTTAAGAATAACGTCCATGGCAATTTGCTTGATCCGTTGCTCGGCTTTGCGTTTGATCTCTCCGTTTAATTCACGAACGTTTTCGCCTTGATCCAGCTCCGATTCTCCAATATTTCCTCTGACCGAAATCTCAACATCAAATTCAGGAAGTCCCCGATCGTCCAGATGGACGCGAATGATCCGGTTGAACTCCTTGACTTCATAAACAAGCTGTTTGCCGTGAACAACCAGTTCCAATGATGCTGTTTTGACCGTTCCCTGGATCATATTACGGCCCGTGGTTTCATCCTGGTCCAGAAAGCCCTTGAACTCGTAGTTCTCACCGTTAAACACTGCGGCGCCACTGGTGGATATTCTGTCATCCTCCGTGATGGAAATCTTAGGTAGGGCATAACTGGACTTGGATAGCAGAAAATGATGCAGTTCACCAATATTTGTAGGAGGCGTGATGGATTCGCTCTTATCCTTATTCTCTTGCGTTGAACGAATATATTGCGCAGGCAAGGTTTCAATCTTCGAATGGGTTTCCAGTATCTTGCTCGCCTCTCCATGAGAGACCATAATATTAGATGCTCTTCGGTTCTCCGGATCCCTGACGAATAAATCCAGTACATCCCCAACGTGCTCCGTTTCAACCAGTTTCTCCGAGATGATGATCACTTGGTTATGGGCAAGATAAGGAGAGCGGCTGATCTCATTCGACATCTTCCGTGCAGCCTTGAATACGCTGTCCGCGGTTGAGGATAGATTGATAAAAGGGCTCCCACCCTCATTCTTCTGACCGCTGGACCCTTTCATCTGTGTAGGCACGACAATTTGAAACGTAAGCTTAATTTGTCCATTCTCTGCCTCATCAAGGGCAGTTCCTACCACAAATCCACGCTCCTCGATTTCTATGCGGTCCCAGCAGCCTGCCAAAGGCCATACCAGCATGAATAACATCAGCATCCGAAGCATTTTAGCCATTGCCCTTCACCCCCCGTATCTTGGCCACCAAGAACAGCAGAGCCGGAAGCACCCATGCGAATCCGATACCCATATAGCTGATCCATTCGGCAACTACGTTAAGCTCCCGGAGCGTGCTTGGCAATAAACCGAGGATGAACAGGATTGGTGCCAGAATGAGGATCATCGTAAATCTGCGATATTTCGGAAAAACGGATTCCAGTGCCAGTAAAGCTACATCAAACGCCATCGCATTCGTGCTGAATAACGTCATCAACCAGATGACAAAAAAGAAAAATTCAAACCGTTCAAATATACCCCCAGGGACCTCAACCTCTTTAGCCAATTCCGCTAACGGATACAATGTATTGGAGACCACGATCGGTCCAAAAACGCCAATGACAAAAACGAAAATAATGAAGTAGATAAAGATGGGTATTAACACCCCCCGGAAGACGGAACCGAGAAGCTTGCTTTTCCTGACAACGTAAATGTTATAAAACAGCATAATTTCGAGCCCTAAATAGGAGAATACCGTATCCTTTGAAGTGATAACGATTCGTCTCCAGTCGGTTTTCAACACAGGCAGCAGATAATGCATGTTTAAACTTCCGAGATTCAAAATTACGATCAGCAGCATGATCGATAGGACAATGGGGAAAAAAATCAGATTCAGGCGTACCAAAGCGATACTCGGCCCTGCGGCTGCGTAAATGAGCACCAGTAAGTAAACTAAACCGATGATTTCCTCCGGCGTGTTATCAAATAGATATAGTCTTGTGATGGTGGAAACCCCGCGCACTTGATAACTGACAAACAACAATAGGTATAAACTGATCAGCAGCGTCACCACATGGGCTGCTTTTCGATTCAGGATGATTGTTGCCATCGCATGATAATTTTTGCCGGGAAACCTTGAAGCCAACGCCCCGATCGCCCATGCAAATCCAAGAGCGATCATGCCCCCAAGCATGATCGACATCCAGCCATCCGAAAAATGGGTGTTCCTTGCAATCGTATTAGGGAGCGTAAGGATTCCGAGTCCTATCAACATATTACTAACAGAATATACAATCTCTTTACTGCCAATCGATTGATTGCTTAACTGGTTATTGTTCATTACAAATCACCGCTTTTTTGCCCGATGGATGTCTTGGGGCTTCATAAATAAAGGTCTGCGCGTAAGCCAAGTCACCGGCACGCGGATAAACATATCCTTCCAATCATGCTGAATAGAGGGTGCAACGGGACTGAGATAAGGGATTCCAAAAGTGTGCAGCCTCATCAAGTGGATACAGATCATGATAAAAGTCAACACGATCCCGTACAGTCCCAGAAAGCTTGCAGCAATCATGATTGCAAAGCGCAGCATTCGAAAAGATATGCCTGCGCTGTAAGATGGAATGGCAAAAGACGATATCGCTGTCAGGGCCACAATGATAACCATAATCGGGCTCACGATCCCAGCCTGAACCGCAGCCTCCCCTATTACAAGTCCTCCGACAATACCAATCGTCTGACCTATCGGCTTCGGTAGGCGGATTCCCGCTTCACGCAGCAATTCCAGTGTAACCTCCATCAGTAAGGCTTCGATCACAGCAGGGAAAGGTACACCTTCCCGGGAGGCAGCAATCGAGAATACGAGCTTAAACGGAATCATCCCTGGATGGAAAGACAGAATAGCAATATACAGCGCGGGTAGAAACAAGGTAATTCCGATAGCCGCCAGGCGCAGCAAGCGTATAAGCGAGCCAATGCTCCATCGTTCATAATAATCTTCTGGCGAATGCAACAGAGAAACGAAAGTAAACGGTAGAAGCAGCACAAAGGGTGTACCATCCAGCAAAACCGCTACTTTTCCTTGCAGCAAGGCAGATGTCACTTTATCAGGTCGTTCGGTATTCAGGATCTGCGGAAACGGCGATAAAAAGCTGTCTTCAATCCACTGCTCTACCGTCCCGGATTCAGGAGCATAATCAAGATCCAGTGACTTCAGCCTGCGGTTCACTTCTTCGATTAGATCGGGATTCGTCAGGCCTTTAATATAGATGACCGCAAGGGATTGATTGGATCGTCTGCCGATGATGTGCGTGTCGATCGTCAGATTAGGCTCCCGAATATGTCTTCGCAATAGAGATATGTTCGTGTAAATGCTCTCCGTGAATCCCACCCTCGGCCCGCGAACCAACGCTTCGGTTTGAGGCTCCTCAATGCTGCGTGCCGGCCACTTCCGGCTTTTGATCAGTAAGACTTCATCCGTCCCCTCCAGCATTAAAGCGGTATCGCCCGAGAGTATGATAGGAATCACCTCATCCCATCGCCTTGTACGATTGGTTATCTGCAGCGATATCATCCGATTCTCAATCTCGTGCAGCATCATATGAGCACTTATCATGGATTCCTGGGAAAGCTCCTGATTTTGCTGGATCGGCTGGATTATCTGCTCCTTAATCAACAATTGATCAGATAACCCTTCGAGGCTGACAATGGCAGAGGTATAAGTGCTCCCTCCAACCTGCAGCACTTTCGTGGTAAGGTCGCTAGGATCGTTGAGTAACAAGCTAAATGTTGTCAGATTTTCCTTAAGATTCGTTGACAGGAATTCAGGTGTATAACCAGGCTGCCTTGTATTCAAGTGACCTCGACTCCTTCAACCATATTCTCCGTTATCATTGCCTCTGAAAGTTATTTTTATCCGGCATCAAAAATAGCCCCACAAAGTGGAGCCTATGCTTCGTTGCTTATATGCTTCGCTGAAAACTTATAAATTCAGTAATATGAAAAAGGCTGCCCCATCAGCTTAAACGGATGGAGCAGCCTTTGAATTATAACAATCTTACAGTCTAAAACGAGACAAGGTCTCTTTCAGGTCATTCGATACATTCTCCAGCTGCGATGATAGATTAACCAGCTGACTGCTGACGCTTTGCTGCTCTGTAGAGAGAGAAGCTACCTCTTCCGAAGTTGCGGAGGATTCTTCCGCTACCGCGCTCACATTACTCATCGCTTCCGAAAGTACATTCTGAGATTCATTCAGTTCATCAATCGAATGCGTTACCGAATCCAAGGATTCGATAAAATCGACCATCTGCTGCTGAACGGATACGAAGATATCATTTGTTTCCTTAACAGCGTCCATCTGACCTTTGAAGAGAGGATTCGCATCCAGCAATACCTGGACGGTTTCATTCATCTCGGTCATGATCCGGTCTGTAATCTGGCTCACCATATCAATGGACTGCCTGGATTGGTCTGCCAGCTGGCGGATCTCATCGGCCACGACCATAAAGCCTTTACCAGCCGCCCCAGCACGGGCAGCCTCGATTGTTGCATTCAATGAAAGGATATTCGTTTGCTTTGTAATATTCTGAAGTACGTCCAGCACTTTGACAACCGAGGAGGTTGTCTCCTTCAAGCCATCAACCTTGTGCATCATGGAACGGGTCATATCCTCAGTCTGATGGGTCTTATCCAGCAAGTCGCTCAAATGCTTCGTTCCAAGCTCACTCGCGCTTTCCACGTGACGGGCCGATTTGCCCATCTCTTCGTTGGCTGAAACGACCATTTGCATCTGCTTCGAGATATTGTTGGTCAGATCGCTGCCGCGCTCGGCTTCAACCGCCAGACTGCTGGCACCGTTGGCAATTTCCTCGGTCGCTACGGCAATTTCTTTGGCGGAAATAGCCGTCTTCTTCGAGGCATCACTTAACTCGGTTGCCGTTCTAAGCACTTCCTGAGCGGTATTGCTCGTTTGCTGAACGAGTCCGGTAATCTGCTCCATCATATCGTTAAAGCTTGCGGAGAGCTGACCGATTTCGTCCTGGCTCTTATGGTCTGTGCGAACATTCAAATTGCCTTTGGCGCCTTCCTTCATCAACAGGTTAAGCTTGCCTAATGGACGGGCAATCATTCTTACCATCCAAATCCCGATCAGAATGGCAAAAATAACGTCGATGGCAGCCACGATAAGCGTGATGACCAGTATGCTTGATGCATCCTTCGTCAGCTCGCTGGTTTGGACAGATCCTACGAGCTTCCAATCGTTGGTGTTCAGCGTATTATAAACCGCCAGCACATTTCTTCCTTCCTCATCCTTCGTTCTTACGTCATCCGTTTTGGTGTCGGCCGGAAATTCCTTCGCAAACGTCCAAGCGGTTTCCGAACCTACAATGGAGGACTCGCTGGAGGAAACAACGATGCCTTCCGGACTGATCAATTGCAGCTGGCCGTTCTCGCCCAGGTTGATTCCCTTCAGCTGCGTATCCAGTACCGAGGCGTTAAGTTCAAACATCACCACATACGTTGAAGTCAGATCGTTCATAGACCCTAAAGAACGGGCAATCGTGAAATATGGTGCCCCGCTGTTCTGCATCGTTGGCAGCCACATAATCTTCTTGTCGCCTTCCTTCAATTCGGTATACCAGCTTTGCTCAAGGACGGTTTTCGAAGACTCTGAGGCTTGACCTGCCGATATGATCTTCTCACTCTTGGTAGGAATCAAATAAATGGCTCGGATCGACGAATCCGATGTAATCTGATTGGATAGTTTATCCCGAATGCTGCGCTCCACCGTAAACGCGTCGTAATCGCTTAACTTTTTATCCGTGTATTCAGACAACAACTTCTGCAATTCAATGTCATAGAAGATTTGTCTACCGGCATTCTCGTACTTCTCCAGAATGATGTCGATTTTCTCAGAGGTTTGAATGATCGTCTGCTGATTGCCGTTTGCAGCATTCTTCTCAATCGTGCTCTTCGCCTTATCGTAGGACAGATAACCCAAGACGATCACAAAAAATACAATCGCTGACAAAAAGATCAGGAACAATCGAATTCCGACGGATTTCGCCGGGTTCATCGGCATCCGGCTTATAGCCGTTCCCACGTTTGAAAAAAACGACTTGGCAGTATGTATCCCTGTTGATGCCGAAGATTTTTCCTTTTTCTCTTTGATACCCCCGGGCTTCTTGCCCTTTTTCGGCTTCTTATCATGCTGCTCAACTTCTGACATTAGCTGTTCACCTACCACAATCATATTATTAATACGTCGGTCCAATCCCTTGCAACGTATTCGTTACTCTTTATTTCGACAATTGGAGGTGTTTTCCTTTGGGTTTTCGCAAAAAAATAATTCTTAATCCCTAATTTTTTTACAAACAAAAAGAATCCAAGGTCCATCCACAGACCCGGATTCTCAATTGTGTAGTTCTTTAGATCTATTTTTTGTTACCCTTTACGCTTTCTCATCATATCAAAATGGCGCACCGGCTGATCCACCTTCATGCGAATGAGCTGCAAAGGATGGCGAGCTGCATCAAGTTCACTGCCGTTCTCATCCTCAATAGGACCAACTGCCTGCTTAAAGAAGGTTCCTTCCGGTCCGAAAAACTCGATTTCATCCCCTGGCTTAAAGTGGTTCCGCTGCTGAATGACAGCCGTTCCCGACTTCTCGTCATAGTCCATCACCAGGCCGGCGAAGTCATAAGGGACCGCCTTCTCTTCGGGTTCATAGATATGATCCTCATGGTCCGGTGTATCATAGAAGAACCCGGTATTCAGCGGTCGATTGGCCGCTTTATTAATTTCTTCGATCCATTCCGGCTTCAATACATAATGATCAGGGTCAGCCATATAGGAATCAATCGCCTGTCGATATACATTAACCACAGTCGCTACGTAATGGATCGACTTCATCCGTCCTTCAATCTTGAAGCTGTCGATTCCCACCTCAATCAGATCCGGAATATGCTCGAGCATGCAGAGATCCTTCGACCCCATCGTAAACTGGTTGTCTTCCGGCTGGAACAACGGGATCTGCGTAACGCCCGGTTTGAATGGGGACGGAGCAGGGGCCGGCTGTTCCATCAACTGCTGCTCTTCCGATACCCACTGGCCTTGCTCTTCTCTTCCATCCACAAACAAATCGTATTTCCAACGGCAGGATTGGCAGCATCCGCCCCGGTTGGAATCACGATCCGTAAAATGATTGGACAACACGCAGCGACCGGAGAACGAGGAGCACATCGCGCCATGGATAAAGGCCTCAATCTCAATATCGACATGCTCTTTAATCGCCGCGATTTCCTCCAGACTCGCCTCGCGTCCAAGTACAACCCGCGGCAATCCTTCATCCTTCCAGAACTTCACGGCCTGCCAATTCAGCGTGGATTGCTGTGTGCTCAGATGAACTTCGAGCTTGGGCGCGGCACGTTTGGCCACTTCAATAATTGCCGGATCTGCGGCGATGATTGCCGCAATGCCTGCTTCCTCCAAACTTCGCAGGTAGGCTTCAATTCCCTCAATGTCCTCATTATGCGCATATATGTTGGTTGCCACAAATACTTTGGCGCCGTATTTCTTGGCGAACTCCACGCCCTCTTTCATTTCTTCAAAACTGAAATTGTCCGCATTTGAACGAAGCCCGTATTTCTGGCCCCCAATGTATACCGCATCGGCGCCATAATGCACCGCAAATTTCAGTTTTTCCAGATTACCCGCCGGGGCGAGCAATTCCGGCTTGTCCAGGCGATAGCGTTTGCCCTTGTACTTTGGCTGTGCCATTGCTTCCATGCTGTCCACTCCTTAATAAACTTGTTCCTTATAGAAAAATCCAAACGACAATTCACGTTCCGGATCCTGAATCGCGCGAATTCCGTCCATCCACTCTTCCTGAAAAGCATAAGTGGATGCATCTGCAGCATATAAATCAATCGCTTGGCAATAGGTTCGAATCACCAGCTCATTGTAATGCCGCGGCTTCAGCAGCGTCTCAACCTTAAAGCTGTCCATGCCTGCTGCCATTAACAGATGCAAATCCTCCAGAATGCAAATATCCTCCGAACTCATAATATGGGTTCCGTTGATATCTTCATAGATCGGATATTTCTCTTCTTGACGCTCAGCTTCAATGAGAAACAAACCGCGCTCCTTGCCAAGGCTGCCTTCATGCACCGGTCTGCCCTGCTGCTGCATATAGCTGTTCACCAGGCGCCGCTTGGAATGATAGATGTTGGTCATGCCATGAACCTGAACCTGTGCTTCCAGCTGAAGCTGCGGCTTCATGTCGGTTACCTCGTCCATATTTAATTCACGCGCAAGAATAACCCGGGAGGCGCCTTTGCTTCCCCAGTAATTGGCCGTTGAATAGTTGGTGGCGGTCATTTCTGCGTTCCAATGAAGTTTTACCTGTGGAGCCAGCTCTTTTACGGTAGTGAGTACGGATGGATCGTTAAATTCCACCGCGTCTACCCCGATTTCTCCGAGCGCCTTAACATAGGCAGGTAGCTCGGGCAGCAAATCATTTGTCATCAAGTTGTTCAAGCTGACGTACACTTTGCTTCCTCGTTCATGAGCAAGATGTACGACTTGGGTTATTTCATCCAATGTCAGACTGCCAGGCAGTCTCATGCCGAATCGATCCTCGCCAACGAGCAGTGCGTCGGCTCCCGCTTCCAGGTAAGCAGCGGCATCAGCCAGAGACCCGGCTGCTGCCAATAATTCAGGTTTGATACTCATTTAAAAATTCCTCCCTACTTAGAGGTTGTTCAACAAGACTCTTCTGAGTACGAGCTGGATCTGTTCCTTGTCACTCAGCGTATCAGCGGACTTGCTCAACACGTAATATTATTGTTGTGCCATCTTCTTGCTGGTCTCGATATTCTTCAAATGCTCTTTATACGTTTTGGCAAACAGATGCTCTTGTGTACCGTCTTTCTTTGTTACATAGAACAAATAATCGGATTTCTCCGGATTCAAAGCAGCCTGAATCGATTCCAGGCTCGGGCTCGAGATCGGGCCAGGCGGCAGACCCTTTTGACGATATGTGTTATACGGGCTTTCAACCTCAAGGTCGGCATAAAGCAATCGTTCCTTCGGTTTATCCAACAGATATTGTACGGTTGCATCGATTTCCAGCTTCATGTCCTCTTCCAATCGATTATATATAACGCCAGCCACCAGGGCACGCTCCTGATCTGCAACCACTTCCCGCTCCACCAGCGAAGCGATGGTCATGAGTTCATGGAACGTTACGCCGCGAGCCTCCAATTGACTCTCCCAATCCGGAATTTCGGCCAAACGTTTCTCCGTTTCTTTCAGCATGGTTTCTACAATACCTTTTGCCGTAATATCCTTTTTCGGCAGATTATAGGTCGCAGGGAACAAGTATCCCTCTAGATGATGCCTGAGGTCTGCCTCCTGGGGAATTTCTCCAGCAATCGGAACATCCCAGCCGGCCGGCTGATCCACAACTTTCAAGAATTCCTTCTCATCGATTCCGCTCTCTTGAGCGATGGTCTCCGCCATTTGAAGGATCGTATATCCCTCAGGGATCGTGAAACGAACCATCTCCTCGGGCTTCACTTCGCCTTTGTTCATCTTTGATAACAGTTCCTTGAACGGAGTGCCTGGGGTTGCCTCATAGGTTCCTGCCATCAGACGGCTTCCTTCCCCGCTAAGCTTTAAATAACCTTTAAGTATAAGGGCATTCTTGATCAGTCCCTTTTCCTCAAGCAGATCGGCGATAGAGGACGTGCTCATGCCGGACTCCACGGTGAATTCGACGGGAGTTTCCGAGCTTTGAACGGGCTGTAAACCATTCCATACGTAAAATACGGCCCCGCCCGCAAGGAGGATCAGGACCAATACTGCTATTGCCAGTTTCTTCAATCTACTCATCCCTTCACACCAAAAGGGGCGGACAGCTCCGCCCCTTCCTGAACTTTCATTTGAAAATTAAGCATGTGCTCCTGCAGGAGGGAACTTAATCCTCGTCTCCTTCGGGAAACGTCAGCTCATCATAGAGCTCTGACACATTCTCCCATTCCTCGTCGTCGTCAATGGTTGACAGCTGCAATCCGCCGTCCTCGCCCTTGACGATACGAAGCACCTCGTACTCCTCATCGGTTCGATCCGGCTGAACCAGAATGGCATACCCTTGACCATCCACTTCAAATTCGGCGGCAATATCATAAACCTCGATATGGCCTTTATCGTCCTCAAGCTCGACACTCTCACCGAATGCTTCCTTAAGTACTTGGGTCCATACGATATTCTCAACCGAAAAATCAGACATCATTCGTCTCTCCCGTCCAGCTCTTCCACGAGCGTATTGAAGGTTTCTTCAACAATGGCCCATTCTTCATCGTCTTCAATCATAAACAATTTCAAGTCGTCTCCGTCTTCCTCATAACGGAAGGCGTAGACCTCGTCTGTCTCTTCGTCGGCAGACTCCCTTGGTACGACCATCATATATTTAGCATCCGAGCCATCCACTTCGAATTTCATGATGACTTCGAATTCTTCCTCGTTGCCTTCATCGTCGGGAATATAAATAATTTCCGGTTCTTCTTCCATACCAATATGCTCATTAGCCATTGTAATCACCCTCACCTTTACCTTTTAGAATCCAAGTAGTTTTGCAAAATCAAGCTTGCCGCCATTTTATCTACAACCTGTTTTCGCTTCTTTCGGCTGACATCGGCTTCAAGCAATGTCCTTTCAGCGGATACTGTTGATAGCCGTTCATCCCAAAGGTGAACGGGTAAGGATAGGGACTCTCGCAATGTGCTTGCGAATTCCATGCAGATTTCGCCCCGCGGACCAATCGTGCCGTTCATATTTTTAGGCAAGCCGACCACGATTTCACCGACCTCGTTATCTTTGACGAGTGCGGCAATTCTGTCCAGTTCGCCTTCATCACGGCGGCGCTCGATAACTTCAACCCCTTGGGCCGTCCATCCGAACGCGTCGCTTATGGCAACACCGATTCTGCGGTCCCCGTAATCCAATCCCATGATCTTCTTCATCCCTGTGTGCTCCTAACGGTGACTGGCTAAATAGAACCGGACCAGTTCTTCAATCAATTCATCTCGCTCTTTTTTCCGGATCAAACTTCTGGCATTATTGTGCCGAGGTATATAAGCGGGATCCCCGGACAAAAGATACCCTACGATTTGGTTAATCGGATTGTACTCCTTCTCTACCAGCGAATCGTATACCGAAAGTAGAATGTCCTGGGCGGAAGCCTCCTTTTCATCACCTTTTACATTGAACTTGACAGTCTTATCTATGGAGTCCAT
This sequence comes from Paenibacillus sp. JZ16, assembly GCF_015326965.1. Classification (NCBI taxonomy): domain Bacteria; kingdom Bacillati; phylum Bacillota; class Bacilli; order Caryophanales; family Paenibacillaceae; genus Paenibacillus; species Paenibacillus sp. JZ16. Next base: position 6,322,381 of record NZ_CP017659.1, on the reverse strand, counting down.
GTGTGACACACCTCGCTTCTTCAAAGAACATGTTTACCATGCTTCGTCGAATAAATATTTACCAGCTTGATCTAGTTATATCATAACATAATCCTAAGTCTCTACGGAAATCGAAAGCGAAATATTTAGAGAGTGTTCCAAAAAATTCGGGATTGTGTACAGCAAAACGTTGGATCCCGCTTACGATTGCCAGCTGTACACAATCTGGACAAATCTGTTACACGCCCCGGGCTATGAGATCCTCGGCGTGCTGCAGCGCCTGGGTCAGTTTGGAACCATCCTTGCCCCCGGCTTGCGCCATATCCGGACGGCCTCCGCCGCCTCCGCCGCATATCGAAGCCACTTCTTTAACGAGCTTGCCGGCATGATAGCCCTGCTTCACCAGATCCTGCGGAACGGCTACGACGAAATTCACCTTGTCGCCTGCTTTGGAGCCGAGCACGAGGATCGCCTCCGGCAGCTTGCCCTTCAATTCGTCAGCAATGCCGCGGAGTCCATCCATGCTGCCAGCCTGCACTTCAGCTGCAAGCAGCGACGTGTTTCCGACCTGCTTCACTTTATCGGTCAACTGGCTAGCCTCAATCGCTCCAAGTTTGCCTTGCAGGGACTCGTTCTCCCGGGCAAGATCCTTCACCTGCTGGTTCAGGCCTTCAATCCGCTTCGGCACGTCCGCAAGATTGCTCTTCAACAAACCTGCGGCTTGCTTGAGCAGATCCATTTGGCCTTCCAGATGCTCATAAGCGTAACGTCCCGTTACGGCTTCAATGCGGCGAACCCCGGAGCCGATACCGCTCTCGCCAAGCAGCTTGAAGATTCCGATCTGGGAGGTGTTGGCTACATGGCATCCGCCGCACAGCTCGATGCTGTAATCTCCGACCTGAACGACACGGACGATATCTCCGTATTTCTCTCCGAACAATGCCATGGCGCCCATCGCCTTAGCTTCATCAATCGCCTTGCGCTCGATAACGACCGGAATGCTCTTCCATACCTGTTCATTCACGCGGCGCTCAATATCGGCCAGCTCCTCAGGCGTAATGCTGCCGAAGTGGGAGAAGTCGAAGCGCAGACGCTGCGGTTCAACAAGGGAACCTGCCTGATTGACATGATCGCCCAGCACTTCCCTCAATGCTTTATGCAAAAGGTGTGTGGCGGTATGGTTCTTGACGATATCATTGCGCATAGCGGAGTCCACCTGCGCTTTGACCGTATCGCCCACTTTAAGCTCGCCGAGCTCTACGGTTACGAAATGCACATGCTGTCCATGCGGAGCCTTGAAAAGACCTTCCACTCTGGCACGAACGGATCCGCCTTCTATCATCCCCTGGTCGCTGACCTGACCGCCGCTTTCGGCATAGAACGGGGTAACGTCCAGAATGACCTGACAGGTCTCGCCTTCACTGACGCTGTCTGCGAAGCTGTCACCGGAAACAATGGCGAGTACTTTCGCCTCGCTGACGGTGTCATTATATCCAACAAATTCACTTTTAACCGTATAATCGGAAAGAACGCCGCCTTGAATCTTCATGCTTTCCGTTTCATGACGGGCCGCACGCGCACGATCACGCTGTTCCTTCATCGCAGCATCAAAGCCTTCACGGTCCACGGTCAATCCGTGTTCGGACGCATAATCCTCCGTTAAATCAAACGGGAAGCCATACGTATCATACAATTTGAACGCGTCGCTGCCGCTGATGACCGATTTGCCCTGCTTCTTCGCTTCGGCGCTAACGTCAGCCAAGATGTTCAAGCCGTCGGAGAGCGTTTTGTGGAACTGTTCTTCTTCCGTTGCGATGACCTTCTCGATAAAGGCGCGCTTCTCAACGACCTCTGGATAGTATACGCCCATAATATCGCCTACGGTACCGGTCAATGTATACATGAATGGTTTGTCCAGCCCGAGCACCTTTCCGTAACGAACCGCACGGCGGAGCAAACGACGGATGACATAACCGCGGCCTTCGTTGGAAGGCAGCACGCCATCGCCTACTGCGAACGCAACCGTACGGATATGGTCTGCAATGACCTTCAGCGCGATATCGTACTCCGTCTTCTCATTGTATTTAACGCCGGCAAGCTCTGCCGTCTTCTGGATGATCGGCTGGAACAGGTCGGTATCGAAGTTGGACGCTACGTTTTGCAGGATGGAAGCAAAACGCTCGAGTCCCGCACCCGTATCAATGTTCTTGTTCGGAAGCGGTGTATAGCTGCCGTCCTTGTTGTGGTTGAACTGGGAGAATACGAGGTTCCATACTTCGAGCCAGCGTTCATTCTCACCGCCAGGGAACATTTCGGATTCCGGAGCATCCGTGTCGTATCCTTCACCGCGATCATAGAAAATCTCGGTACAAGGTCCGCAAGGTCCTTCGCCGATATCCCAAAAGTTATCCTGCAGCTTAATGATGCGTTCCTTCGGAAGTCCGATTTTTTCATTCCACAATTTGAAGGCTTCCTCGTCTTCCGGATACACGGTAACGGACAGTTTCTCTGGATCGAAGCCGATCCATTTCTTGTCCGTCAGGAACTCCCAAGCCCAGGTGATAACCTCTTCTTTAAAATAATCCCCAATGGAGAAGTTGCCCAACATTTCGAAGAATGTATGGTGACGACGGGTTTTGCCGACATTCTCAATATCATTGGTGCGAATACATTTTTGCGAATTCGCAATTCTCGGATTCTCCGGCTTCACACGCCCGTCAAAATAAGGCTTGAGCGGAGCCATGCCTGCATTAATCCAGAGCAGGGACGGGTCATTGTGCGGAACAAGCGATGCACTTGGCTCGATATTGTGGCCTTTCTCTGCAAAAAACTCTAGCCATTTGGAACGGATTTCACTAGCTTTCATCTCTACACTTCCTCCAGTCATAATATGGCGTCCGGATCACTTGGTTCCGAACACAAAAAACGCCCCTGAATTAAATTCAGGGACGATGTTCTCGCGGTACCACCCTGGTTATCGTCCATTCATCCTCCAGCAGGGTCCTCCTGGAATCACATATGTGACGATCGCCTCGTAACGGCTGGATAACGGGGGCCACCCGGTGAATTTGAATCACACTCAAAAATTAGCATTCGGCTTAGGTTCGCTTCCAGGTTCTCGCAGCCAGCCGGAAATTCTCCGGGCAGGAACCTGTTCTCTGGGCAAGGTACGCAAAGCCTACTTGATTTTCTCATCGATTTGTACGTTTATAGGTTTATCATTTCAAGTATATATAGGGCGTAACTATCTGTCAATGCATGAACATTGCCACTACAGACTGGAGTCTTCAACCGGATTTCCTTCTGACATAATAAGCGAAAAAATGCTGCAGCAGCACTTTGATGACGGCAAAGACGGGAACAGCCAAAATCAAGCCCACGGTTCCTGCGATCTGACCGCCGACAAGGAGCGCAAAAATGATCAGGAGCGGATGCATATGCAGCTTTTTCCCCACCACTTGGGGCGAAATGATGTTGCTCTCCAGCGTCTGGCAGATCATATTAACGGCCACCACCAGCAGCACCATCTTCCAGGAAATCGTGGACGCCATCACAAGCGCAGGAGCCGCCCCGAGAAAAGGGCCCAAATACGGAATGATGTTAAACACCGCCACGATGCTTGCCAGCAGCAGTGCGTAAGGCATACCAACGATCATATAGCCTACATAAGCCAGTACGCCGATGATTAAGCATACCAGGAATTGTCCGCGAACATAGTTTCCAAGAGCCGTGTCGATTTCCTTAAGCAGCGTAACAATCGACTTCCGGCGGCTCCGCGGCAGATAGGATACTGCGGTTCGCTGGAACACCTCAAAATCTTTTAATATGTAAAAGATCAAGAATGGAACAATTAACACGTTAAACAGGATATTAATCGTGTTGCCGATATTGTCCATGAAATCCGAGATCCCTCCGGCCAGCCTCGATTCCATCTGCAAGAACCAGCTGTTGACGCCTGTCCTTACTCCCGGAGGCAGCAGCCTGCTGTCCAGATTGGTCATCAAGCTTTGGGCGTTCATCGTTAATTCAGGCAAGTGCTCGTTGAGCTCCTCCAGCTGTCGAATCAGCATCGGAATCATGTTCATCAGAATGACGGCAAGCGACGTGAGAAAGACGGCATAAATGAGCAGCACCGCCATGCTCCGCGGAACTTTGCGGTCAGAGAGCATGCATACAACCGGATTGAGCACATAAGATATGATCATGGCAACCAGAAATGGCGCCAGGACAGCTTTGAGAAATCGATAGACATCCAGAAACAGCGGACGCAGCAGCCAGACAAAGTAAAGAGAGATGAGTCCGAGCATTAACCATACCAACAATCGAAACCATTTGTTTTCGGTCAGCTGTTCCACACAGGCACCCTCCTTTTTCGAAAGCTACTCTGTAGTATATGTACAAGCATCCAGAAATAAACTAACATTTCCGCCGGACAAAGTGAAAAAGACTCCTGCTTCGTCAGCCGTACAGGCCTTCAGCAAGGAGTCGTTATCTTACAATATGTACGCGTTCTTTAGGAAGACGCGTGCATAGGAGGGAAATCCGGCTGCATTTCATCACCGAAGAACAAATCATCCAGCGAGCTGAGCGTCCCATCCTCTTCTACCTGGTATACGGACATTTTCTCTCCGTTGACTGTCAATTCGATAAAGCAACCCCAGCAATAAAACTGGTGGGAGCCGATTTTCCCAATATCTTTGGAACTACAGTTTGGACATTTCATCCTACCTCACCCTATCCGTTCACAGAATTAATGGCTTTTTCCAGACGCTGTTCGCTCATCGGGGGTACCATAACGGCACTTTCGCCGATAGCCATTTCCGCTGTGCAAGGCAGCCATTTGCGACCTTCGATCAAATCCGAGACAAATCCATCGGATATTTCCAACCCTAGTATTGTATTGCCCTGTTCCTGCTCAAAATAAACATCCGATATACGCCCGAGCAGGATACCATCCTCTGTCAAGACCTGCATCTCTTTCAGTTTGCGCTTGCCCAAAAGGTACGTAAGCGGTATATCATTGGCGCCCAGCTTGCGGACAGCCTCTTGGCTCCGGATCATGACGGCATCTTCCCCGTATGCTACGATATCTTCCCATGAGACGCTTTTCACATGCGAGGAAAACAAAGCCTTGCCTTCCAACTCCAACCCGGTAATCAACCAGTTCTCATCTAGTATAAAATCGTGGATTTTGCCGATTTCCTTACCGTTCTCCACGTCGAATACAGCCAGTCCAATCATTTCTTGAAGTTTCATATACAGTGGACACCTCCTCATCCTTCATGGTTTGAAATCAGCCGCCGGTCAAAATTTCGTTAGCCTGACGGGCCATTTCCAAGGATGAAATGGACGAACGCATACCCCCTATTCCCTAGAAGGAGAAATCCCTTAACATCTATTTACGTAACCGATTAAGGATGGTTCCAATTTTTTGGGCTGTGTACTCCATTTCTTGTGTAGTATTACCCAAACCGAAACTAAAACGAATCGCGGAGCGCAAAACAGGATCAGAAAGTTTCATTGCTTGGAGTACATGGGATATTTCCAGAGATCCCGACGTACAAGCCGAGCCGCTTGCCGCCGCAATTCTTTCCATATCGAGGTTCATCAGCATCGTCTCCGTGTTGGCACCGGGAAAGCTGATATTTAGGATGTGAGGTAGGTAATGTTCCGAATTTCCGTTGATCACAAAATCATCCTCGCCAATCTCCTGACGAAGCCCTTCAAGCAGCGTCGATCTCAGCTCGCGATAATGCCGGATACGCGCCTCCATATTATGAACGGTCCATTCCACTGCTGCTGTAAAACCGGCAATTCCAGCCATATTCTCTGTTCCGGCGCGACGCTTCTTCTCCTGCAGCCCTCCGAACAGACGCGGAGATACGCTGAGACCTCTGCGGACAACCAATGCTCCGACGCCCTGGGGTCCGTTGATTTTGTGGGCGGAAAAACTCCACATATCCACAGGAAGCTCGCGGCAGTTGATCGTTTCCGATCCCAAGGCTTGAACAGCATCGGTATGAAACACGATGCCCCGGCTGCGGCAGAGCTCGCCGATTTCGCTGATCGGCTGAACGGTGCCTACTTCATTGTTGCCATACATAATGGTGACAAGCACTGTGTTGTCCTGAATTGCACCCGCAATGTCCTCCACAGAGACACGCCCGGTAGAGTCGACGGGGACATAGGTAACCTCACAGCCCCTCCGTTCCAGCTCATGGCATGTATGAAGCACCGCATGGTGTTCAATCGCCGACGTAATCACATGCTTGCCCTTCACACCTAGCGACTCCAGCAATCCAAGTATAGCCAGATTATCGCTCTCGGTTCCGCCGGCCGTGAACACCAGCTCGTCCGATTGGCATCCTAAAAGGGACGCAATTCGATCACGCGCCCCATTCACGATCTTCTTCGCTTCCCGTCCAAAAGCATGAACGCTTGAAGCATTGCCGTATTGGCTTGTCATCACCTTCATCATCCGCTCGGCAACCTCCGGATGAACCGGGGTTGATGCGGCATGATCCAAATATACTGATCTCATATCCGTCACCCTTAAATATAGAACATATAGTTGTCTGCAGCAGACTGTTCCTGATAGTTGATCAGATAATCCAGCGTCGTGGAATCCAGCACTTCAGCAATGCTGTCGCGGATGCGCAGCCACAGATCCCGCTTCGCCGGATCGTCCTCTTCCGTGAAGTCCACAGGGGATATCGGTCCTTCCAGTACGCGGATGACGTCCCCGGCCGTTATGGATGCCGGATCACGGGACAGGATATAGCCTCCGTATGCGCCGCGGATGCTTTTGACCAGCCCCGCATTCCGCAGCGGTGCGATCAGCTGCTCAAGATAATGTTCTGACAGCTGGTTCTTCTCGGCAATGCTCTTCAGCGAAGTCGGCCCTTCACCAAACCTGGCGGCCAGCTCCATCATAATGGTTAATCCGTATCTTCCTTTTGTTGATATCTTCAAAGGTGACACCTCTTTCGGTAATTGTATATTATGTCCATACTGTAATGAGTTGTAGGTGGCGGGTGAGCGATAAATACGGCGTAATCTACGTGTGAAGCAGCTTATCCTGTATTTTTCTCCGTATTCCGATCATTACCCTCAGCTTATGGTAACATATCCTGGACCTCAATGGGTAATATTCCAGCTGGAAAGATTGAAAAATGTTCACCCTGAGTGGACAAAATGAAACGTGTGAACCTTGTTCCAATATGTTAAAATACCTCCATGGGCACAATTCAATATGAAAATGGTGATAACGATGTCAAAAGAAAAACATAACACTCGTATCGTTGTCGGCATGTCGGGAGGAGTCGACTCCTCCGTAACAGCGCTCCTGCTCAAACAGCAGGGCTATGAAGTGATCGGCATCTTTATGAAAAACTGGGATGATACCGATGAGCTTGGCTACTGCACAGCTGAAGCGGACGCTGAAGACGTGCGCCGCGTGTGCGAGCAGCTCGACATTCCCTACTATACCGTCAATTTCGAGAAGGAATACTTTGATAAAGTATTTACCTATTTCCTCGATGAATATAAATCTGGGAGAACGCCGAACCCCGATGTCATGTGCAACCGTGAAATCAAATTCGGCGAATTTCTGAACAAGGCCATGGATCTGGGAGCCGACTATGTCGCTACCGGCCATTACGCCCGCGTCATCGAAGAAGACGGACAGTACCGGCTGCTGCGCGGCGTAGACAGCAACAAGGATCAAACCTACTTCCTCAATGCGCTGAGCCAAGAGCAGCTCTCCAAGGCGATGTTCCCGATCGGGCATCTGCCGAAACCGGAAGTTCGCCGACTCGCCGAAGAAGCCGGACTGTATACCGCCAAGAAAAAAGACAGCACCGGCGTTTGTTTCATCGGCGAACGGAATTTCAAAGAATTTCTTGGACAATACCTCCCCGCACAATCCGGCGATATGGTGGACATTGTCACCGGTGAGGTGAAAGGCCGCCATGATGGCCTGATGTACTACACGCTGGGACAACGCCAAGGTCTCGGAATTGGCGGCTCAGGCTCCGGAGAGCCTTGGTTTGTTGCCGACAAGGATTTGACTAACAATATTTTGTACGTTGTTCAAGGCGACCATCCGTGTTTGTATTCAACCGGACTCGTTGCCTCCGGAATGAACTGGATTGCAGGACAAGACGCTATGCCCAAAGACGCCTACACCTGCACCGCGAAATTCCGCTACCGTCAGCCGGACCAGGAAGTAACGATAACGCCGCGCGAAGACGGAACCGTTCATGTCGCGTTTGCGAAGCCGCAAAAAGCAATCACGCCGGGCCAAGCCGTTGTCTTCTACCAAGGGGACGAATGCCTTGGCGGCGGAACGATCGAAACGGCGGATAAAGTTCCTTATTAAACCGCTGGCCTAAACGAAAAGAGAGCACACACTTTAACCGGAAGATTCCGTAAAGTGTGTGCTCTTTTTTTACATGTTAGCGAAGAACATATTCTACCGTTTCTCCGCGTTCCAGGCTGGCGGATACGTCAATGAAACGCTGATTCGAGCTGCCTCGGAAGGGAAGCGAGACATCCCTTAGCTCCAACTGGAATTTACCGTCCACGATAACGTCGCACTGTTTTGCCAATTCGCGCAGCTTCGGCTGTCTCATCAGCGCTTCAAAGGTGAAGCCCGTGTAGGCCCATATGCTTTTCCCGGGACAGAGGGTCCTGAGCTTGCGAACAAATGCCGCGCATTCCTCCGGCGAGAAGAACGGGTCCCCACCGCATAAGGTCACGCCATCCAGCAAAGGGTTGTCGACGATATCCTGCAGTATGGACGCTGACAATTCTTCTGTAAACGGCTCCCCCGCTTCAAAGTCCCAGGAATCCGTATTAAAGCATCCGGCGCAGGCATGACGGCAGCCGCTCACGAATAGAACTGCCCGAAGTCCCGGGCCTTCATTAATGCTCTCGGGGATATATCCGCACACATTCACAGATGCTTCACCCGATCCCTGACCTCAGCCTGTTTGGCCGAATTGAAGCGCTCCGTATAATTGCCCGTAAGGTATCCCGTCACCCTCCGCAGCCGCTGGAAGTTCCCATTGTCTTCAGTAGCGCCACATCCAGGGCAAGAGCTTCCGATGATCCCTTCGTAGTTGCATGCCGAACAACGGTCGACGGGATGGTTTACGGAGAAATATCCAATGTTCTGCTGCAGGGCAAACTGCACGATGTCCCGAAAAGCAGCCGTATTCTGCCGGGCATTGCCGTCGAGCTCCACATATGAAATCGCTCCTGCATTACACAGCTCATGGAAAGGAGATTCGGAACGGATTTTGCGGTACGCGGCCATCGGATAGTACACCGGAACATGAAACGAGTTCGTATAGTACTCACGGTCTGTCACACCCTCGATCACACCGAAGGTTTGCCGGTCCAGCTTCGTGAATTTTCCGGACAGCCCTTCTGCCGGCGTGGCAAACAACGTAATGTTCAGATCGTATTTTTCACTGGCCGCATCGCAGAATTGACGCATATGCCGGATGATTTCGATTCCCAGCCTGCGGCTGTTCTCATCCTCTCCGTGATGCAGTCCGGTCAACGCCTTCAGGCATTCTGCAAGCCCAATGAATCCAAGTGCCAGAGTGCCGTGCTTAATCAGTTCGCGTACCTTGTCCTCCGGGGCCAGGTCTTCGCCGCCTTCCCACACGCCTTCCCGCATCATAAAATCGGACGCTTTGGCCGGTTGGTCCGCCTGCAGCTCGTAGCGGTGAATCAAACCCTCTACCGCAATCGTCATATACTGATCCAACTGCTCGTAGAAGAGGCTCAGGTCGGGCATATCCCGCTTGCCTTCGACGATACCATGCTCGATGCCGAGACGAACCAGATTGATCGTATTGAAGGACAAATTGCCTTTTCCGCTCAGGCGGTTTCGCCCGAACCGGTCTGAAATCGTCCGTGTCCTGCAGCCCATGGTGGCAATAATCGTGTCTGGCTCGTCCGGGTTATAGTAGACCAGATTAAACGACGCATCCACGTTGACAAAGTTCGGGTAGAGCCTGCGGCTGGAGCACTCAACGGCTTTCAGGAACAGATCGTAATTGGGCTCCCCTTCCGCCTGGTTAACCCCTTGCTTGCACTGGAAAATATGCTGCGGAAATATCGGCGTCTCTCCCCCGCCGAGTCCTCTCATCGTGGCATCCAATAGAGCATGGGACACCAGCCTTCCTTCCGTTGACGTGCACATGCCATAGTTCAGCGATGTGAAAGGGATCTGTCCACCGGCCCGGCTGCTCATCGTGTTTAAATTATGGATCAGGGATTCCGCGGCCTGTTTTACTTCATTCACCGTTTCGTTATATGCGTAATGATATATTCGCGGATAAGAGTCCTTCAACTGCTTGTTGTCTATGTATAATTCGTTATCGGGAAGAACTTGTACATTGGGTCTATGCTTGCCCTGCTCCACCTCTCCGAAGTAGGCAAGCCCTTTCCGAAAATGCCGGTGAAACGATTTGCCGACATACGGGGCCAGATCCCAATCGATTTTATTTCCGGACACGCCGCCGAATTGACTGTTCTGCTGAGATTGAAATATGATGGCCACCAGCGCCATCGCGGTCATGATGCTCTGCGGCGGCCTGACCGATCCGTTACCGGTATTGAACCCTTTGGCCAATAGACGGTCAAACGGGATGAAAATACAGTTCGTCGTACCGAGTGCATACTGGTCCAGGTCGTGCACGTACACATAACCATCCCTGACCGCTCTCATGAGCTCTCCGGGCAGGATAAATTTGCTTGCCATCCATTTGGCATACTCAGAGCCGATCCGACTCATTTTTCCACTGAAGGATTCCCCGTTCAGATTCGCATTCTCCCGCAGCAGATCCAGATTCGTTACCCCAATCACATCCCTGCTGATCTTGTAGAGTTCTCCCCGCCGCATCCGCTCCAGATCACGGGCTTCCCTGTAATGTTGATAAGCTGCCGCTGCCGCTGCATAACCTGTGCTTTCCAATTGTTCAACAACAATATCTTGAATATCCTCCACACTCACCTGCTCCATCCCCGCGGTGACGCGGGCAACCTCCTCGCCAAGCTGCAGGGAAGCCTCCTTGCGGGACACCCCCTCAACAGCTATAAAAGCTTTATCCACTGCCTTCACAATCCGGCTTATCTCAAAATTCACCAGGCATCCGTCTCTCTTCATGACTTTCATGAAACGAATCAACTCCTTCTTCTCAGATCATTTATACACTATATATAGTTTCGTTTTATCAATTTACATCCATATATAGTTTGATGCTGTGAGATAGATCACGTCTGCTGATCCTATGAAGTGTATCAGCGATTCCTGACAACGTCCTTAAAGGACATGAATCCCAACAGAAAAAAGGCACTCGAGTGAGCATTGATCACATCGGGTACCTTCTTGTTTAACCACAGTAGAATTAACTTTCGGCAGGCGGCATCGGGGTTGGTGTCGGCTTAGCATAACCTGTGCTGTATTTCTCGTCGATTGCGGTCCGAATATCCTTCAGGCTTTTGCCCTCGCTGCTCATTTTGGCAGATTCCACGGCAATGTCCAGGCATACCCCGCAGCGGGTGCCATGATCGTCCCACACCACGGTGCCGTCCTCCTGAATCTCATCAATAAAACAGTTCAGATTGCTCTCATGACCGGCACTGTCCCCACAGCCGCAATAACAAGGAATGTATTTCAGGACATCACTGACCTGCGCGGACAAGGCATAGATCGTCTGGAGCTCGCTGGTCTGGCTCTTCAAAAAGGCAGGCAGCTCATCAATCGAAGCCGTCGCCTCCTGGATATCCCCGTTGGACAGCTGCGTCTGATGTCCGTGCTCATGCGCTGCCTTGGTTGCCTGTCCACTTTCAACCTGCTCCTGGGCGCTTTTCCCCGAACAGCCGCTCAGCATAAGACCGGCGGACAGCAGCAGGATGACAAACCGTTGTTTCCCTTTTTTCATCATTCGTTTCCTCCATTTAACTAAACTAGCGGCCGTTAATCCCGTTCTCGCTGTACGACCCTATTCTTCGCGTCGTAATCGCTGATTGTGCGCGATCTTGGCTTCGTTCCCCTGCTCCGTCGCCTGATAGAACACCCGGCGGGAGAGCTCCTTCGGCAAATATTCCTGCTTCACGTAATGGCCCGGATAATCGTGCGGGTACTTATAGCCGACATGTCCCAGCTTCACGGCGCCCGAATAATGCGCATCACGCAGATGAAGCGGTACCTCCGCCGATTTTACTTCATCCATGGCGGACATCGCCCGTGATATTGCGGTCACAACGCCATCGGATTTTGGACTTTCCACCGCAAACAGGATAGCCTGGGCGATATTAAGCTTGGCTTCCGGCCAGCCGTTATTCCGGTAGGCGTCCAGTGCGCTTACCGCCTGCACCATCGCTTGCGGATTAGCCAGCCCGATATCCTCGCTGCTGGCAGCAATCAAGCGGCGGATGAACACCATCGGGTCCATCCCCAGCTTTTCGACCGCATACAGGAACCAGAACAATGCCGCATCGCTGGAACCCCGAATGCTTTTATGAAAGGCGGACAGCACGTCATACTGCGTGGACTCGTCCGCCTTGACGAGCGGCTTGCGTATCGATTCCTCGGCCACATCCAGCGTAATATGGACCGTGCCGCCTGCATCAGGCGGGGTCGTCATCGCAGCGAGCTCAAGCGCATTCAATGCACGCCGGATGTCGCCGTTCGCCATCGTTGCAATATGCTCCAATGCTTCCTCATCTGCCTGAAGCTCCATGAATCCAAGACCTTTATCCGGATCGGATAGCGCGCGCTGCATCGCGATCATGGAATGGTTCTTATTCAGCGGCTCAAGCTGGAACAAGGTTGAACGGCTCATCAAGGCCCCATTTACGTAATGAAAGGGGTTCTCCGTCGTCGCGCCGATAAATATAATCGTGCCGTTCTCCACGGCAGGCAGCAGCGCGTCCTGTCTTGAGCTGTTAAAGCGGTGGACCTCATCCAGAAACAGGATCGTTTTGGTGCCGTACAAACTGCGGTTGCTCTGGGCTTGCTCAATGACCTCCCTGACGTCCTTAACCGAGGCCTCCACCGCATTCAGCCGAACGAAGTACCCCTTCGTTTGCTGTGAGATAATATGCGCAAGCGTCGTTTTGCCGCATCCCGGCGGGCCGTACAATAAAATGGAAGAGACCTGGTCTGCCTCTATGGCCCGTCTGAGCAGTTTGCCCGGACCGATAATATGTTCTTGTCCTATATATTCATCCAGCGACGAAGGGCGCATCCGATCGGCCAGCAGCCGGGAATCCCGATCCCCTTCACGCCCGATACTGAATAAATCCATTGCTACACTTCCTTGTCTGATATCAATGTAACGATAAGCCGGTTTCAATCAAATCCGTCACACTCTATCATACCATATTCAGTTTCGCCATGCCTGTAGCAACCCTATGACATCCATTTTAGTGATTCGGAAATCCATCGATATTCGCGCCCGTTTAACATGGTAACGAACTTTTATCGTTCCGGAGCGTTACATAATATAGAAATTATACAGGGTATCCGAAGTGAGGTAGACGAAATCTCGCTAGACCATCCAAAGCTCGAAGGGAGGTTCTTGAAATGAAACGAAAACCTATGCGAAAAATGACCCTCTTCATCATCTTGGCAGCTGCACTTTTCATCCTCGCCGTTTGGACCTTGATCCGGTATATCGAGAATCTGGGCTCTTCCTACCAAATGCTTGGTTAAGCAAAAAGCAGAACAAAAAAGTCCCGCAGAGAAAGCACATGCAGACATGTGCCACCCCACGGGACATCTTCCTATCTTTCCATTTCACACTGCATTACAACGTTAGTAACACAATCTCACCTTACTCCACGGGCCAGCCGCTGGCAGTAATTTCTGAAGTCTCCGTCCTGATATACGTTGGCAGCGGCTCATTATGCAGCAGCCACAGCTCATGCAGTGCCCGCGTACATCCCACATACATCAGCTTGGCATCCCATGCTTTTTCCGCGTAATGCGCCCGATCTGCATCCGCCACCACCACCGCATCGAACTCAAGCCCCTTGGACAAATAAACAGGAAGCACGGAATAACCGCCCTGATACGTTCCTTTGCTGCCATCGATCAGATTCAGCATCGGCCACGCAGTAATGAATTGCTCATGCAGCTCTTGCGCTTCTCGCAAGGTTCGAGTGAGTATAGCGACCGTCCGATATTCCTTAGCGATGAGTGCCTCCATCGCCCGTTCCAAATCTCTCGTTCGGGATTTCGCCGAATCATAAGGAATCAGGCGAACGGTATCGCCGCTCCGGAATACCGGAACGGCAAGCAGATCACTGCTGACACCCTTCTCCAAAATGCCGTTCGCAAATTCGATGATCTCCATCGTGGAGCGATAACTGCGTGTAAGCGCAAAATAGGCTGTTTCCTCTTCCTTAAACAGGGAGCTCATCTCTTCCCACGCATGAACGCCGCGATAGGCATGAATGCCCTGCGACAAATCACCTAATATGGTGAAGGAATGTCCTCTGACGAACAGGTCCAGCACAGCCACCTGAAATGGCGAGAAATCCTGAGCCTCATCAATAACGATATGGTCAAAACGCTGCTCTCCGGTAATATCATTCAATAAACAGTGGAAATACAGCAAGGCAGGCAAATCCTCTTCGCGGACCACGTTTTTCTTCAGATCTTTACGCGTTGCGGCGAGCACCTCGGACGGAATCAGAGCGGATAGCTCTTCAAACCACGATCCGGTTGCCTTAACCGCCCCAAACAATTGTTTATATAATGAGACCGGCTCAAATTTCGGCCATCGGTTCCCATAAGCCTTTTCTCGTTGAGCCGCTTTTTTCTTCCGTTCTTTCATCACGGCCGCTGATGGCGATTTCTTCAGCTCCATCTCGACCCAGCGGTGCAGCCTGGCCAGCAGCCGTTCCTTCCGCTTGGCCAGCGGGTACGGTTTATATTCCTGGTAGAACCATTCCGCGATCGTCTCCTGTTTCAGTACAGCCCCATCCCATGGAGAGAAGTCCCCGTCCGGAAGAGCCTCCGTTTCGATGGACTCCACGCAGCGCCGGATGATCTCCATCAGTCTCAATGAGCCTTTGTAGCGCCCGCTGACATTATCGTCAATATCCGGGGTACCCTGACCTGGCTCTGTCTCGAACCATCGATGAAGCGTCTGTGCATGATCATCCGAAGCGAGCTGAATATCGAGCAGTTCCGCTGCCCAATCGCCAAATGTGCGCTGCTGTATATCGCCGACTCCGAGCTCAGGCAGCACGTCGGATATGTAATCCAGAAACATCAGGTTGGGTGCGAATATGATCATTTTCTCCGCGGTTACCTGCTCCTTGTACTGATAGAGCAAATATGCCAGCCGATGCAGCGCCACCGTCGTTTTTCCGCTTCCCGCCACCCCTTGGATGATAAGTGCGGTATTTTTGGCAGCCCGGATGATTTTGTCCTGCTCGGCCTGAATCGTGGATACGATATCCCGCAGCCGGTTATCCTTGTTCTCCCCGAGACGGTAAACCAAAAACTCATCGGATACGGCAGGTCCGCCGCTTTCCCGATTGTACGTATCCGATACCCGTTCCAAAATTTGCTTTCGGATCACGACGTTGCGTTTTAAATAGACTAGCCCCTCGATGATTCCTTCGGGTGCTTCGAACGAAGCCGGGTCGGTACCGCCGGTAAACGAATAAAAAAGACTCGCGACCGGAGCTCGCCAATCAATCACCATCGGGTGATCCCCGGCATCTTCCTTATCGAAGCCGATCTTCCCGATGTAGAGCGGTTTCTTCGCTCCCGTTCCGCTCTCCTGAAAATCCAGCCTCCCGAAGTAAGGCTCCGGCAAACTTTTGGCGAGGGCCTGCCGTTTCTCTTCCCGTCCTGCTTCGAGCACCTGCTCCGTAAAATCATGGCCCGTGTATACCGGAATGCCGCGCAAACGTTCAAGCTGACGGTCAATTTCAACGATAACCTCGTTTAGTCTTGACTCTTCTTCTTGATAGGCACTTTGAAAAGATTCTGACACTTTCAGTTACCTCCTAAGAAACATATTTTTTTCGCATCGAAGTCTGGCTTTAAGGGCCGTGACACAAAAAGGAGTTTCATTGTAGCACAACTGGCCCGGATATACTAGCAAAGCTCTGTCACAGGAATTTTATTGTTTGGGTTTGTTGTCCTGATCGCTTTCGTCCACGGCAGCAAAAAACGCAGCGTCCTTTGACGCTGCGTCTGGTTAACCACGCTCAACTTTGCCGAAAGGCTGTTCTTACTCCATGCCTTCCGTTTACCTATCGTTTTCTCGAGCCGAGTTTAATTTTGTCCGGATGCCTCGTTACAACGAAACGCCGCCTTTTTCAAGCAGTTCTTTCACCGTTACGCTCACCATAATCAGTCCGGCCACAGGCGGAACGAATGCATTGCTTGCCGGAGGCTGCTTCGCTTTCCGGATTTCAGGAGCATTCTCGGGTACAATCTTCTCCGTAACGTCCTGGCGGGGCTTCATCGGCTCCTCTAGTGAGAAAACAACCTTGACCCCTTTCTTGATGCCGTCTTTGCGCAGCTTGGTGCGTACAATACGGGCAATCGGATCCATGGACGTTTTGGAGATGTCAGCTACCTGGAACTTCGTGGGGTCCATTTTGTTGGCTGCCCCCATGCTGGAGATGATCGGAATACCGCGCCGCAGGCATTCCTTGATCAGATGTACTTTATAAATAATCGTATCCGACGCATCAATCACATAATCCAGATCGAATTTAAACAACTCTTCATACGTCTCTTCGGTGTAGAACATGTTCAGGGCGATCGCTTCACATTCCGGATTGATCAGTTTGACACGTTCAACCATCAGGTCTGCTTTCTTCTGACCTACCGTGGTCGTTAAGGCATGGATCTGCCGATTGATGTTGGTGATATCCA
This sequence comes from Paenibacillus sp. JZ16, assembly GCF_015326965.1. Classification (NCBI taxonomy): domain Bacteria; kingdom Bacillati; phylum Bacillota; class Bacilli; order Caryophanales; family Paenibacillaceae; genus Paenibacillus; species Paenibacillus sp. JZ16. The sequence goes on along the minus strand of NZ_CP017659.1, from coordinate 6,305,475 downwards.
CCACGTCTTTGTCGATCAGAATGATACGGCCTACCCCGGAACGGGCGAGGGCTTCCACCGCAATGCCCCCCACGCCGCCGATACCCAGCACGGCTACCGTGCTGTTCTTCATCACTTCAAGGCCCTCAGGACCAATGGCTAATTCCGTACGGGAAAATTGGTGCAGCATAATTCAAGCAACCTCCTTTATCAAGAACAACGGACTTATTTCTCGTCGCCCGGCTTCTTGGCGAGTTTGATATGCAGCTGCTCCAGCTGTCCTCCGTCCACCTGGGAAGGAGCGTCCATCAACAGATCCGTTGCGCTTGCCGTTTTCGGGAACGCAATCGTTTCACGCAGGTTCGTGCGTCCGGCAAGCAGCATCACCAAACGGTCCAACCCGAAGGCGATTCCGCCGTGTGGAGGAGTACCGTATTCAAAGGCGTCCATAAGATAACCGAATTTGTCGTGCGCCACTTCCGGTGACATACCAAGAGCCGCAAACATTTTCTCTTGGATCTCGCGTTTGAATATCCGCATGGAACCGCCGCCTACTTCATATCCATTCAGAACGATGTCGTAAGCTTCCGCGCGCACGGCAAGCGGATCCGTATCCATCAATTCCAGATCTTCGTCTTTTGGACGGGTGAACGGATGATGCTCGGCCACATAACGCTTCGCCTCTTCATCATAGCTGAACAGCGGGAAGTCCAGCACCCAAGCAAACTTGTACTCGTTGTCGTTGATCAGGCCAAGCTGACGTCCGATTTTCAAGCGGAGCGCGCCAAGCACGTCGGCAACCACTTTTTTATTGTCTGCGGAGAACAGCAGCAAGTCGCCGTCTTCGGCTCCTGTGCGTTCCCTTACCGCTTCAATTTCCTGCTCGCTGAAGAATTTCACGATCGGCCCCTTGAACTCGCCTTCTTTCACTTGAATCCAAGCAAGACCCTTCGCTCCGTAACGGGCTGCATATGGCCCCAGATCATCAATTTCCTTACGTGTCCAAGTCCCGCAGCCTTTAGCGTTCAAACACTTGACTTCGCCGCCTTTTTCAATGACGGAAGAGAATACTTTGACGCCGCTGCTTGCAACGATATCGTTCATTTCGATCAATTCCATACCGAAGCGGAGATCCGGCTTGTCGGAGCCGTATTTACCCATCGCATCAGCATAACTGATACGCTGGAATGGTGTTGCAAGCTCAACGCCGATGGTTTCCTTGAACAGCTTCACCATCAGCTGCTCCATCATGTTCAGCAGGTCGTCGCGCTCCATGAAGGACGTCTCGATGTCGACCTGGGTAAATTCGGGCTGACGGTCAGCCCGCAAGTCTTCGTCACGGAAGCAGCGTGCAATTTGGTAGTAACGTTCAAGCCCGCTCACCATAAGGAGCTGCTTATAAATTTGTGGAGATTGCGGAAGCGCAAAGAATTCACCTGCGTGTACGCGGCTCGGTACGAGATAGTCGCGTGCGCCTTCCGGGGAGCTCTTGGTCAGAATTGGCGTCTCCACGTCCACGAAGCCCTCGTCATCGAGGAAGTCGCGGAATACTTTCGACGCTTTGGAGCGCAGCATCAGCGTTTTTTGCATCTCTGGACGACGAAGGTCCAGATAGCGATACTTCAAACGAAGCTGCTCATCCACTTCCACGCCGTCTTCGATAAAGAACGGAGGCGTTTTGGCTGCATTCAGCACTTCAATGCTTGTCACTTGAACTTCGATTTCGCCAGTAGGCAAATTCGGGTTGAACGTTTCTGGATCACGCTTTACGACTTTACCGGATACGGCCACCACGAATTCGCTGCGGACCTTATCGGCAACAGCCAAAGCTTCGCCTGAGAAATCCGGGTTAAATACGATTTGCATGATGCCGCTCCGATCGCGAAGATCAATGAACAGCACGCCGCCCAAGTCGCGGCGGGTTTGTACCCAGCCGTTCAGTGTTACAGTTTCTCCAATGTTCGCGGTTGTCAGATGACCGCATTGATGCGTCCTTTTCATCGTTTATCATTCCCCTTTACTATAATTAAGTCGCTTCATACGACGATTAAACCAATTCTTGAACCAGAGCGTCCAATCTAACCGTACGCTGCTCGCCGGTCTCCATCGACTTCAGTGCAATCTCTCCGCGCGCCAGTTCATCTTCACCCAAAATGGCGGTATAACGAGCTTGCAAACGGTCGGCGGACTTCATCTGGGCTTTCATTTTCCGGCCAAGGTAATCACGTTCGGCAGCTACGCCCTTGCTTCGCAGTTCGTAGATCAATTTGGCCACTTCCTGCTCAGCGGCTTCACCCAGCGCCACCAGATAGACATCCAGCGGCTTGGCTGCCGACAGATTAACCCCTTGGTGTTCCAGAATCAATTGGATTCGCTCAAGACCAATCCCGAACCCGATGCCAGGCTGATCCGGTCCGCCGATCTGATCGACCAGTCCGTTGAACCGCCCTCCGCCGCCTACCGTATCAATCGCGCCGATGCCCTGGGTCTTGAATTCAAATGCGGTATGCGTATAATAGTCCAATCCCCGAACCAGTCTTGGATTGATTTCATACTCGATGCCCATCGCATCCAGGTACCCTTTCACTTTCTCAAAGTGCGTGCTGCATTCCTCGTCCAGGCTGTCCAGAATCGAAGGCGCATCATCGAACTTCCCTTGGTCCTTCTTGCAGTCCAACACGCGCAGCGGGTTGCGTTCCATGCGCGACTGGCAATCCGAGCATAGGTTCTCTTTCATCGGTTCCAGGAAAGCTAGCAGCGCACTGCGGTAAGCCGCCCGTACCTCAGGCGTCCCTACAGAGTTAATCTCTGCTTTTACCCCGTTCAGCCCAAGCTCCTTGTAGAAGCTGTATCCCAGCGCAATCACCTCGGCATCGATAGCCGGATCTGCCGTCCCGAACACCTCGACGCCGAACTGATGGAATTGACGGTAACGTCCCGCCTGTGGACGCTCGTAGCGGAACATGGGACCCATGTAATACAGCTTCGTGACGTCAGGCTCTCCATACAGCTTGTTTTGCACATATGCCCGCACGACGCCTGCCGTTCCTTCCGGACGTAGGGTCATGCTGCGATCCCCTTTATCCTTGAACGTATACATTTCCTTCTCTACGATGTCGGTGGTTTCGCCCACCCCGCGTTCGAACAACTCGGTCTGCTCAAAGATCGGTGTGCGAATTTCGCGGTAGTTGTATCTTCGGCACAAATCGCGTGCCTTCTCCTCGATAAACTGCCATTTCTCGACGGCACCTGGCAGGATGTCCTGCGTGCCTGTCGGTTTCTCGAACTTCTCGTTTGCCATCTTCATCCCTCCACGTCCTATGACATCTTCACCCTTGGAACATGTCCATTGCCTTGATCTGGTTCACTTCTTGAAACTAACTTAGAACTAACTATGGAAAAACTCCTGGGGAGTCATTTCGCAATAAGCCGTGAAAACTAAAAAATCTCCCGCCCCGCTGTCCTAAGACAACAGGGACGAGAGATCGTTATATAATCACCCGTGGTACCACCCACATTCCGGCGTTGACACACCTTTAATCAGTGCGTTCAATCATCCGCTTCATCCGTATAACGCCCGGCCGCGCAGTTCGGCTACTGTCTATCCCACCGGTTAACCGGTGCTTGCTTCGCCGTCTGTTCTCGGGGAGGTCATTCGTCCACTCATCAAGCGAATCCTTACAGCCAAGGGATTCTTCTCTGGTCTTGTGGGGATGGAGTACTTGTTCCCGTCATGAAATCTGTTATTGATAAATATAGTATACCCAAAACATTATATTTTTAGATTCTAATGAACTACCACACTAAAGTCAAGAAACTTTGTTGAAATTGCCCGAAAAAAGAAAAAAACCTACAAACCACGTTGTAGGTCCAAAACATATATTATATAAAAAAGGGGGTCATGCTGTTATTATAAACAGGGAATATTAAAGAAACATTGAACAAACATTACAGTTATGTTACAAGCAAGAAAGCGCTTTTAATATTATAACCAAAAAAGGCTGCTCCATCAGCGGAACAGCCCTTTTGCGTTCCCAGGTAAGCTCCCCGGGAATGATGATCTTCCATCTTCTAAAAGGGAAATAACGCGCTGCTAGCTTCTTTGCTAATTAGTCAAATCGCTCCACATAAGCGTTATTCGCCCGCAAATCATGTACGATCTGATCGTAATCCTCGTCCCTTACCTTAACGGACAGCGTATATCTCAGATCATCATAGTCCCGGTCCGTTACGTCTGCTTCGCGCCACGTGTCGCCCAGTGTGTCATCGCCGTGCGGTCGATCTTGCGCTATATCGCGGCTGTCATTGGCGTCACGGGAGCCCACGATGACCCCGGGAGCCCCCACGACTCCGCCGGGTGCTCCCATCGTTGTAGCCCCAGCAGTCGCTCCACCCGTGCCGGAATTACCCCACGGCACCAGTGGCACGAGGATGTTGCCTCCGCCTCGAACCGAATCCTGAAGCTGTCCCACCTCCAGCTGCTCCGTGTTGTACGTTAACAGCCTCGTCCTTGCGCCTTCAGCGTCGTCTTCCGTTCTGAAATAAGCTTGAATTTGTCTAGACATGTCCATTCCTCCTTTTTTTCAACCCAAGTGTTTGAAAGACCGGTATAACATGGACAACCATACAGCATGCAGCTGCTTTCTTCTTACAGTGCCTTTAACAGCTCACGCACAAAGGCCGGCTCGTCTTTCGGCGTCCGGGACGTAATCAAGTTACGATCCACGACGACTTCCTCATCCTTAAAGTTAGCGCCGGCATTCACCATATCATCCTGAAGCGGAGGATAGGAAGTGATCGTGCGTCCCTTCAGCAGGTCGGCACTTGCCAGAATTTGCGGCCCGTGGCATATCGAGGCAATTGGTTTGCCTGCCTTGTCCGCTGCTGCAACAAACTGCAATATATGGGAATCCAGACGCAAATTTTCCGGGGAAGAGCCGCCTGGAATAACCACCGCATCATAATCGTTTATATTGACGTCGGCAATGGCTTTATCCGTTGTATACGATGCCTTGCCTTGTTTACCCTTAACCTCTTGTCCTTGCTTCAACCCAATAATATCAGCTTGATGCCCCGCTTCCTTCACGGCATCATAAGGAGTTTTCATCTCGGAATCTTCGAATTGGTCAGCTAGTAGAAATGCAACTTTACTCATCTGGCATGTCTCCTTTCATGATTGTCCTCGATTTGTTATTACCCTGGAATGTCCTTTTTATAACAGCGGAATGGACGGAAGCCCTGCGATCTGCACCATTCAGGTACATGGTCATGATAGGGGGGGCTGTGGGACTCACAACTTATGAAGAAGAGCCTGAGAATATTCTCAGGCTCTTTCATGAAGTCACCAGAAGTGACACACGATCCTATTGGGTCCTACGATCTCGGCAGCTGCTTCCGCATATGTCCCTTTATGCTGATGAGCTGTACAGGATCTTCCGAAGCTGCAACCATGCGCTCTGTGCTCGCTGCTTCCCTAATGTCTCCGGACCCGACCATCGTGGGCAAACTGCTCCATATCGAAAATTTGGGAGGTTGGCGCATAGCAAACACGGCTCCTTTTTTTGTGTGAATGCCTCACAAGCATTGTTCACTCAGGATGCCCCATCTCTCCAATATGATGCATGCTGCCCGTCTTTTTAGCCGCTTATGATCTGCTGTCAATGATCAGGGTTACCGGTCCCCAATTCGTTAGCGACACGTCCATCATGGCTCCGAACACCCCGGTCTCAACCTGCAACCCCTTCGCTATGAGCTCGCGGTTAAACGCTTCATACAATGCATTCGCTTCATCCGGTTTGGCGGCGGCCATGAAATTCGGGCGTTTTCCCTTGCGGGTGTCACCATAAAGTGTAAACTGGGATACCGACAGAATGGCTCCGCCCACGTCCTGGACGCTAAAATTCATTTTTCCATCCTCGTCCTCAAAAATGCGCAGCCCCGCAACCTTCTCGGCAAGGTATTTGGCATCCTTCTCTTCATCCTCGTGCGTCACACCGACCAGCACCATCAATCCCGCTTCAATCTGGCCAACGATTTCATTGTCAACCGTGACTTGCGCATGCTTACATCTTTGAATAACCACTCTCATTGTGTTTAGCTCCTTTTTTCCATAAGAAAAATGTCTATCGATGTACTCTCTAAGAAGACAGACCGCGTTTATCGGTAGTTTTTCTTGCGATATCAGGCAGACAGATCCTCCGAAGTTTATACGCTGACATCTTAAGAAAAATGTCTATCGATGTACTCTCTAAGAAGACAGACCGCGTTTATCGGTAGTTTTTCTTGCGATATCAGGCAGACAGATCCTCCGAAGTTTATACTCTGACATCTTAAGAAAAATGTCTATCGATGTACTCTCTAAGAAGACAGACCGCGTTTATCGGTAGTTTTTCTTGCGATATCAGGCAGACAGATCCTCCGAAGTTTATACGCTGACATCTTAAAATAAAACGGCCTGTCTCCCGCAGGATAACAGACCGCATTCGTATAATCATCCCGAGACTGTACATGTCCATGAAACCCCGGAGTCCGTTAACCACGCTACCGTGCCATCACTTGCATCACTGCATGATTCGATGAACGGTATATACATCCTTCACCCGCTTGATTCGCTCCACAACGGAATGGAGATGATCCGTATTGCGGATCAAAATCGTCATGTGAATCATCGCCATTTTGTTCTTGTCAGATCGGCCGGTCACAGCGGAAATATTTGTTTTGCTCTCTGAAACGGCCTGAAGAACTTCATTTAACAGTCCGTTGCGATCATGGCCCGTCACTTCGATATCGACGCTGTAGTTAGCCTCAACCGCCGTTTCCCATTCCACCTCGATGACGCGAGCGGCATCCTCGCCTTCACCCATGGACGGCAGATTGGCACAATCCGAACGATGGACCGATACGCCGCGTCCGCGGGTAACGTAACCGACAATATCATCGCCGGGTACGGGATTGCAGCATCTCGCGAAGCGCACCAGCAGATTATCAATCCCCTTCACGCGCACGCCGTTAGTCGGACGGCTTCGTTTCTCCGCCGGCTTGATTTCCTTCATCTCGGAGGTCAATTCAAGCTGATTCGCTTCCTCCTGCTCCTTACGGAGCTTCTCGGTCACTTTGGTACAGATTTGAGCGGCCGTGATCCCGCCAAAGCCAACCGCCGATAACATATCCTCGATATCATTAAAGGCGAATTTCTTGGCCGCCTCCATTAATTTATCATCGGTCGTCCATTCGGACACCTCAAGACCGAGGCGCTTGATTTCGCGCTCCAGCATATCGCGCCCCTTCTCCACATTCTCTTCCCGCTTCTCTTTCTTGAACCACTGCTTGATCTTACTGCGGGCATGGGAGGATTGGGCAATCTTCAACCAGTCCTGGCTCGGACCGTACGAATGTTTCGATGTTAAAATTTCCACGATATCGCCGGTCTTGAGTTGATGATCCAGCGGAACGATTCTGCCGTTGACCTTGGCACCAATCGTTCGATTTCCTACTTCAGTATGAATTCGGTAGGCAAAATCGAGAGGGACGGAGCCTGAAGGCAGCTCGATCACCTCGCCTTTTGGCGTAAACACAAAAACCAGATCGGAGAAAAAGTCCATCTTCAGAGATTCTACAAATTCCGAGGCATCCTTCGTCTCATGCTGCAGTTCCAATATTTCACGGAAGAACGTCATCTTATTATCGAAGCTGCCTCCGTTGCCTGCGGAACCTTCTTTATAGGACCAGTGAGCCGCGATACCGTACTCTGCCGTACGATGCATCTCCCAGGTCCGGATCTGAACCTCTGTCGGTTCCCCATTCGGTCCGACCACCGTCGTATGAAGAGATTGATACATATTCGTTTTTGGCATGGCGATATAATCTTTGAAACGGCCAGGCATCGGCTTCCACAAGGTGTGGATGATGCCAAGCGTAGCATAACAATCCTTGATATTGTCCACAATAATGCGGATTGCAAGAAGATCATAAATTTCGTTGAATTGCTTGTTCTTCACCGTCATTTTCTTAAACACGCTGTAGATATGCTTCGGCCTGCCCGATAAGTCGGCTTGTATGCCCATCTCGTCGAGCTTCTCACGGATACAGACTATGACATTGTCGATATACTGCTCACGTTCAGCCCGCTTCTTGTGCATTAAATTCGCAATGCGGTAATACTGCTGCGGATTCAAGTAACGAAGCGCGATATCCTCCATCTCCCACTTGATCGCGGAAATACCTAGACGATGAGCGATCGGACAAAAGATCTCTAGCGTTTCATAGGAAATACGGCGCTGGCTTTCCTCGGACTGATACTTAAGCGTGCGCATATTGTGAAGCCGATCCGCCAGCTTGATCACGATCACCCGGATGTCCCGGGCCATCGCGATAAACATTTTACGATAATTTTCGTTCTGCTGTTCTTCTTTGGATCGGAATTGGATACGTTCCAGTTTCGTTAAACCATCCACCAGCAGTGCGCAGGTATCCCCGAAGCGCTCACGGATCTGCTCGAGCGATACAGTTGTATCCTCAACGACATCATGAAGCAACGCAGCAATAATAGACAACGTGTCCATCTGCATATTCACCACGATGTCTGCAACCGCAAGCGGATGAAGAATATAAGGTTCTCCCGATTTCCGCACTTGTCCGTGGTGGGCTTGCTCCGCAAATTCATAAGCTTCCTGGATGCGGAGAAGATCGGGTTCTTTTATATAGGCGCTGGCCTTTTCGAGTAATCGCTCTATGCCCATTTTGGAGTCCTTCTCTTCCCTTTCTATATAAAATGGAACCCGCCCTTGTCAAAACGTGCAGGTTCCCTCGTGATTGTTTTCCTATCATTATGACGCTTGTGACGTTATACGTCAACATGTCGAGCGTTCAGACACTTATAGTATGCCCGTTTCCGGCTCGGAGACATCAAAACTTGACATGAAATGAATATTTTGACGAACTGTAAAAATTAATGTTGAAAAAACGAACGATTGTATTTAATCTATTAAAGATCGTACGCGAACGGTCCTATATTTAAAGTCCTAAGAGGAGTGAAATGGTTTGCAACGAGAAATTCAAGTAGATGAGAAACTTCCGTTTGGCCCAGGCTTTCTTCTGAGCCTGCAGCATTTGTTCGCCATGTTCGGAAGTACGGTGCTTGTACCGAACCTATTCGGCGTGGATCCCGGCATGATCCTGCTGATGAACGGCATCGGCACACTGCTCTACATTTTTTTATGTAAAGGGAAGATCCCGGCCTACCTCGGCTCAAGCTTTGCCTTTATCTCGCCGGTTCTGCTCGTGCTCGCCGACGATCCGGAAGCCAACTATAGCAAGGCACTGGGCGCCTTTATCGTAACAGGGATTATCTTCTGCCTGGTAGCTCTTATCGTTAAATATGCAGGAACCAAATGGATCGACTTTGTATTCCCGCCAGCGGTAATGGGTGCCATTATTGCCATGATCGGGCTTGAGCTTGTACCGGTTGCCGCAGGTATGGCCGGCTTCTTACCAGAAGAGGGACAATCCCTTGATCCTAAAATCATTACGATTTCACTCGTAACACTTGGCGTCACCGTACTCGGATCGATCCTGTTCCGCGGCTTCGCCAAAATCATTCACATTCTGATCGGAATTGTTGTCGGTTATGCTCTCTCCTTCGCGCTAGGCGTGGTAGACACCGAAAAAATCGCGAACGCGAAGTTCCTGTCGGCCCCGGAGCTGACAACCCCGGTTTTCGATAACGGAGCGATCTGGTCCATCATACCGGTAGCAATCGTTGTGATCGTTGAGCACATCGGCCACCTGCTGGTCACCAGCAATATCGTGGGCAAAGACCTCTCCAGAGACCCTGGCCTGCACCGCTCCCTTCTCGGTAACGGTATATCCACCATTCTGTCAGGATTCGTAGGCTCCACACCCAATACCACCTATGGTGAAAATATCGGGGTCATGGCACTGACAAAGGTATACTCGGTATTCGTAATTGCCGGAGCAGCCATTATTGCGATTCTGCTCTCCTTCTCCGGTACGTTCTCCGCCGTTGTAGCGAACATTCCTACACCTGTAATGGGCGGCGTATCTCTGTTGCTGTTCGGGGTTATCGCAGCTTCCGGTCTTCGGATCTTTGTTGAGCAAAGGGTCGATTTCTCCAAAGCAAGCAACATGATCCTGGCTACGCTGGTCCTGGTTACAGGGATTAGCGGCGTAACATTGAAGATTCCTAACACTACCATCGAGCTGAAGGGTATGGCCCTGGCTACCATCGTAGGTGTTCTCATGGCCCTTCTCTTCAAAGTCTTCGAGATTACCGGCCTCTCCAATGAACAAAATGATGAGCCGCTCGTAGAAAAAACGCCGGATTGAAACGACAACTTGATTGCAAAATAGAAAAATGCCCTGAGCTGATTGCTCAGGGCATTTTATTATTTCCCGGGAAAATCAGGGAGAATGTTGTCGGTTACTCGTATTGCATTAATGTAAATACATCGATTCCATCCAGCTTCGAACGGCCATTGAGATCAGCCAGCTCGATCATGAATGCAGCTCCAACAACGTTTCCGCCCAATTGACGAATGAGGTTAACCGAAGTCGCAATCGTGCCGCCTGTTGCAAGAAGATCATCCGCAATCAATACATTTTGACCCTTCTCGATTGCATCGGTATGCATCGCCAAGCGATCTTTACCATATTCGAGGTCATATCCCACTTCGATCGTTTCGTAGGGAAGCTTTCCGCTTTTGCGAATGGGCGCGAATCCTACCCCAAGAGCATAAGCCAGCGGTGCACCTACAACAAATCCACGGGCTTCGGGACCAGCTATCACATCAATTTTGAGATCGGATACCAAGACCTTCAATTCTTCGATGGCTTTACGATACACCTCACCATTCTTGAGCAGTGTAGTAATATCTTTGAAGCTGATCCCCGCCTGCGGAAAATCGGGAATGACACGAATATAATCTTTAAAATCCAAAATAATCTCCTCCTGTATAGTTGCGGTTAAGATACGCCTTTTGTGCGGGACATCATCCATTGGGTTAATTGTTCCGTACCGGCATGCAGCAGATGCTGCTCCATATCTGCCAAATCGCTTAGTTCACGGAAGTGACGGGAAGCGTCCAGCGGTTTTTTCTCCGGCTTCGGTATAAAGGTAATCTGTCCCTGAACACGCTGGATGAACGCCAATTCCTCAAACACATCCAGTACTTTGAGCAGCATGCGTTCGGACAAGGACGTCTGCTTCTGCAGACGTCCTACAACCTCATTCTCCGACACGGGAGCGGACGTCATTCCGGCAAGTGAAACGTACAGCTTTTTAAACTGTTCGCGGTCCGGAATTTGCAGTCGTTCGCGCAGGTTCCGGGTCGGATGCAGCATGAATATATTAGGAACGGAATGGAAGGCTGACATGAATGCATCCAATTGTTCAGCCGTCTCCGGTACATCCAGTACGAACAAAACGGAAATATCTTCTTGACTGTTCTCAGCAATATCATTATCCGGCATGATGCCAGCATTCCTATCATATACCCAAAGGCACATATCATACAATTGACTTTTTATTTCCGGATGTGAATCTTTTGCGTACACCACTGCGGAACGGACTGCCGGGCAGCGCAGATGCGGCTCCAGCTCCGCTCTCCACCTCTGAATTTCCTGTATCGGCTCCTTGATCCCGCGGTAGTCAAACACCTGTTGATAAGGGGCGCAGATATCCTGAATCATGAGCTGTACTTTACGGCTCCCGTTCCATTCATTCACGGAAAGCTCGCCAAGCACATCCACAACCGATCCCACCGGCAAAATATCGGCTAGATGTCCCCAGCCGAATGAGATTGCATCGATAACCTCCCGCTTTTGCTGCAAACGAAGCTTCAGATGTTTCCCCTCTTTGCCGATTTTGCGGACGTCCTTGATGACAACATCCCGAAAGACAATCTTCGGCACAGCATTGGCCATGCCAAACGGGCCTAATTGTTCAATTTGTTCAATAACAGGCACCGATACCTCCGACAAGCTAGCCTCCAGGTCCGCTTCACAGATTGCAATCAGATGCTCTTCTTCGAGCGCTTCTTCCGCATATCGATGAAGTCCCTGTTCAAATTCCTCCAAACGGTCCCGATGGAGGCTCATGCCCGCTGCGGATGGATGCCCCCCAAAGTGGTCCATGACGTCCTTGCAGGAATGCAGAGCCGCATAAATATCGAATCCCGGAATCGATCGGGCGGAACCTTTACAGTTCCCCGTCTCGGGATCAATCCCGAGAATAACAACAGGCCTGTAGAATCGCTCCAGTATTTTGGAGGCCACGATGCCAACTACGCCAACGTTCCAGCCTTCACCCGCCAACACGATTACAGGAGGAACCTCCTGTCCTCTCCAGCGGTTTTGAACCATGCCCAGCGCTTCCTGGACGATGTTTTCGACCACTTGCTGCCGATCCTTGTTCAGCCCATCCAATTCCCAGGCAAGCCGCTCCGCTTCTTCCCGGTGTTCTGTTGTAAGCAGCGTAACGGCACGGCCTGCATGATCCAGACGGCCACTGGCATTAATCCGTGGTGCCATGGAGAATGCCACATTAACGGCTGTCACTTGCTCCACATGAATTCCTGATACCTCAAGCAAGCAGCGGATGCCTTCATACTTCGTACTCCGCATCGATTCGATCCCGTGCTTCACAAGCACCCGGTTCTCCCCCGTGAGCGGCATCAAGTCAGCAATGGTTCCGATAGAAACAATCTGAAGCCATTCCTCCGGCGGTTCTCCAACGAGAGCCTGTGCCAGCTTGTAAGCCACGCCTACGCCCGCCAGCCCCTTAAAGGGATAGGGACATGTAGGGATTTTCGGGTTGATCAGCGCATAGGCTTCTGGCAGCACCTCAGGCGGCTCATGATGGTCCGTGACAATTACGTCGATGCCAAGGCTGTTGGCATACGCAATTTGCTCCACTGCGCTAATCCCGGTATCAACGGTAATGACCAGACTGACCCCTTGCTGATGAGCCCAATCCAGCGCGTGATTATGTAAGCCATAACCTTCATTGGATCGGTGAGGTATATAAATATCATAAGATGCGCCCAAGTAACGCATCAGATGAATCATCAATGACGTGCTGGAAACACCGTCTGCATCATAATCGCCGTAAATTAGAATATGCTCCCGATCCTCCAGCGCTTTACGAATACGCGGTACAGCCTCCTGCATCCCTTGCATGAGATAAGGGTCATGCGTCAGCTCAAACGTTCCATATAGAAATCTCCGTCCATCCTCGGCTGAATGTATCCCTCGTGACGCCATGAGCGAAGCCACCATCGGTGGCAACGACAGATCCTGGGCCAGCCTATCGGTGATCGATGACTCTGCCGAGCGTATTCTCCATTCATATTTGGAATACAGCACAGGGACTCACCTTCCTTTTCCTGCCTTTTTCCTGCTGTCTTATACCTGTTAGCTCCAGACGCTACTGCGGCAGTGTCGGCATATCGTTGTCCATCAAGTCAAAGTTCGATTTATACGGATAACCCGGTTCATAGGGTACAACGTGAACTTTGGCATCCGTAACCTGAATAAAACGATGAGTTAACAGCTTCCGGATGCGCTCGGCAATTTCTTGAGCCTCCAACACGGACGTCCGGGGATTCACGGTAACTTTCACTTCAATGTTCACATGACGGATCTGCCCGTATTCCTGAACCTTCAGTTCCTCGATCGTGATCACGCCATGTACCCGCTGAATCGTATCCATGAATTCGGCTTCGTGCTCATGCCGCTTCTCTTCCACGAGGGTACCATAAACGGAATGAACGATTAAAATATACCCCTTGCGGACCACGAGACAAGCCACAATCAGAGCCGCAACCGAATCCATATAGAGCAGGGGTGTCCAATCGAAGTAGGAGCCGCCCATCGCTAGTGACACGCCGATCAATACCGTTAGCGAAGAGTACAAGGTAAATCGATGATCAGCGGACAGCACCTCGTACCTGGGGTCATTGTTTCTTTTTATCTGCCGGGATTGGTACTGAAACACGGCTTCATTCACCGCGAGTGATATAAAAACTGCAAGCAATGCCGATTCGGTCGGCGGCTCCAGGTCGCCTGATGCCATGGTTTGGATCGCGGATACCGCAATTTGAATACCACCCATGATCAATAAAACGGCAAATAGGATCGAGATCACCGGCTCCGTTGTGCCCGAAACGTTCCGTTTGTCCCGAATTAAGTTTTTATTGCCGAATATACCGAGGCTTGGCAAACGGTCCACCAGTAAAGTTACGGCGTTCGCGGCAGAATGCAGAGCATCTCCGATTAGAGCCTTACTGCCGGATAAGTAACCGGCGATCCCTTTGCACAAGGCCAATGCAAAATCCGCTACAATGCCTGTCCAAAGGACAGTCTCCGTATGATTCAAACGTTCATTGCTCACTTGAGGCCCCCTCAATGTCACTATTGATCCTGTGCTTATCACGCTTGTTAACTTTAGAAAGCCGCGTCGCCAGCGACGCGGCTTTCCACTTGTATAGGATCCTCTGCTATCTAGACTGCTACACCAACAGCGGCTGAATTAAATTTCAATCTTATCTTTGCTTGGCTTAGGCGAATTTGGTTTATTGCTGACATTGCGCCCTTTAAGGAGGAGCCACAACGGACTCGCGATAAAGATCGAAGAGTACGCGCCGAATAACAAACCGATACAAATCGCCAGCGAGAACATCTGAATCGACTCACCGCCAAGCAGAAGTATGAAGAACGCTGCAATAAACACGGACAGTGCCGTATATATCGAACGGCCGAGTGTCTGAGATAAGCTTTTGTTCACCAGATCCTTAAGATCCGAGTATCGCTTGATCTTGGCAAACCTTAGATTTTCCCTGATCCGGTCAAAGATGACGATCGTATCGTTAATTGAGTAACCGATAATCGTCAGAACAGCAATAATGAATGTCAGGTCTACCTCAAGACCGAGGATAGAGAAAATACTGATAACCACGAATGCATCATGCAGAAGGGCTACGATCGCTGCTATCGCAAAGCGCCATTCAAAGCGGATGCTGACATAGATGATAATTCCGATACAGGAGATCAATACGGCATAAATTGCGTTTCGGCCCAGCTCTTTTGCCATCTCGGGGTCCACCGTGTTGACCTCGAAAGTAGCCTTTTCATCCAGCTTCTCAATGCCGGTACGCATCTTCATATCCTGATCCTCGGTCAGAACCTCCCTGAATCGGATATTCACGCGGTCATTACCAGGTGTAATGCTCGCATCTTCACCGATTCCCGCCTCTTCTAACACGGTATCAATCTGCTCCGTAGTCAGCGTTTTGGAGAGGGAAATGTCCACGTTCGAACCGGATTGGAAATCAACGCCGTAGTTAAGACCACGAGTCAAGAGGAATACCAAGCCCAGAATCGTAATTGCAATGGACAGTATATAGAAAAACCTGCTTTTGCCTACGAAATCAAAGTTCTTAAAGCTCACGAATGTCACGCTCCTTTACGCCATAATGGCTCGGTTTGCGGGCCCAACCAATATTCACAAGCAGATTGAGCAAGAAACGGGAGAAATAAACGTTCGTGGCAATACTCACGATGATCTCCAGAATCAATACAAGCGCAAAACCTTTGACCGCGCCGGTACCAAATCCGAACATGACAGCGGCAACGAGTATCGTCGTCAAGTTGGAGTCCATAATAGCTCGCAGGGATGACTTACCGCCTGCTTTGACCGCGGATGGAACACTCTTGCCAGTTCTGATCTCTTCCCGAATGCGCTCATAGGTGATGATATTGGCATCAACCGCCATACCAATACCTAATATAAATGCCGCAATACCTGGGAGCGTCAGCGTAAAGTCAGCCCATACGAAAACAAGGATCAGAAGCCATGTATGCAAAATAAGTGCAAAGCTTGCCAGCAAGCCCGGTACGCGATATCTGATAATCATGAACAGCAGGATCGCAACAGAAGCGATCAGACCGGCTTGTAAAGTCTTTGTAAGAGATTGCATGCCAAGCGTAGCCCCTACGCTCTGAGAGTATTTCTCGACCAGTTTCAGCGGCAGGGCGCCGAGATTAATCGTATCCCGGATCTGCTTTGCTTCATCCAGCGAATAATTCCCCGTAATTTGTGCGGTACCGTCCGTTAATACGGCTCGCACCGTCGGAGCTGACAGCAGTTGGTCGTCCATGAAGATAGCCAGCTCTTGACCGAGAAGACGTTCTGTAATTTCAGCAAACTTCCCCTTGTCCTTCACTTTAATATCTATCATAGGCTGATTAAGCTGATCATAGGCAACCGATGCGCCGTTCTCGACGAAATCGTCACCGCGGAGCTCAATTTTACAGAACTCCTCGCCTTCTTTACAGCCGTCATTGCTTCGGAATGTGAGGTTTGCAGGTTCTTTCATTGTTTTTCGAACTTCAGCCTCATCCGTTACGCCTGCCACCTTTAAGCGGATCCGGTTCGTCCCTTCCGGCGTAACCTCAGGCTCTGATGTTCCCATTGCATCCGCACGCTTTTGCAAACTCTTTGCGGTTTCCTGCAGTGCTTCTTTTGTGACTTGCTGCCCTTCCATCAAAGGCTCCGCTTCATATAGGATTTCGAATCCACCCTTAAGATCCAAACCTAGACGGACGTCTTTCAGCAAGCCCGGAGTTGTAACGGCCATTAATACAGTGATCACGAGTACGGTTCCGACGAAACTGATAATTCTCTTCATGCCGTCCTTTGTTCCCCCTTTTTACTCAATATTCCTATTATAGCGATGTCATAAAACCCAGTCAATTTATCAAAATTTGTCGGGCTTATGAATGAACCCTTATATCCGCAAGGCAAAAGGGACCTCTTCGATTAATCGAAAGAAGATCCCTTATATGCTGATATTGTCATATAGTTCATTAACGCTGTCGCCTTCAAGGACAGAATGTCATTGACCAGTTTATGGAGGGAGGGAACGCCTTCCTTTTCATACTTGCTGCTGACACAGTTCCATATATCGTCGCTAGTCACATACTCGTACCCAATCAAATGCATTTCCTCAACTTTGCTCAAGCATACCATTTCAATGGTGCTCATCAATTCTTCCTCGCTCATTTGCTCGAGTTCCATGCATATGGCCTCCTCACTGACTCCCTGTTGTCCCTAAGTTACATTCGACATGATACATTGCTTTCCTTCTATTCCTACCATGTCCTGAAAAAAAAGTAAAGTCATCAGATGGGACAGGTAGGGCATATCCATAAGAATAGCCATGTCGTGTCATCGTATTCAGTCTTAACCAGGGAGTGGGATGGACAGTGAACAAGCAATCATTTATTAAAGGAACGCTGATTTTACTTGCAGCCGGCATATTAAACCGCCTACTCGGTTTTATCCCCCGGATCGCCCTCCCCCGGATCATCGGACCCGAGGGTGTCGGAATTTACCAACTGGGCTACCCCTTCTTTATCGTGCTCGTGACCATCATTACCGGCGGAATTCCGCTGGCCATTGCCAAAATGGTTGCCGAAGCGGAAGGCGCGGGGAAGCGGGATGCTTCCCAAAAAATTCTGCATGTCAGTCTAATGCTGACGCTTACAGCAGGCACTCTCTTTATGGGACTCAGTCTGCTCCTTGCCCCTTGGGTAACCGGCGTGCTTTTGCCGGACGAGCGTGTATACCAGACCTTTATCAGTATGACGCCCATGATGATCATCATTGCTGTATCGTCAGTCTACCGCGGATATTTCCAGGGCAAGCAGAACATGATTCCCTCCGCAAGCTCTTCCGTGATCGAGACCATTGTCCGCATTATTTGCATGCTGTGGTTTGCACATCTCTTGATGCCCAAAGGCATTGCTTATGGGGCAGCGGGTGCCATGCTCGGAACAGCCGTAGGAGAATTGATTGGCATGATCGCGCTGCTGCTGCAATACTCCGGCGAGGGACGACGAACGAGTAAACTTTTACCCAAGCCCCAAGAAGCAGTATCGGAAAAAAAAGCAGAAGAAGACTCCCCGTCGAATCAAGGCATTCTGAAACGTTTACTCGGTATTGCATTGCCTGTTACAGGGGGCAAGATGGTAGGGTCCTTCTCCTACCTGCTGGAGACGATTCTGACTAATCGCAGCCTGGCCATGGCAGGTATAGCGACGTCCGTAGCCACAGCTCAGTACGGTGCACTGCAAGGGATGATCATCCCGCTCCTGCTGCTGCCCGGTGCACTGACGGTTTCCCTGGCCATCTCTCTGGTGCCTTCACTCTCGGAAGCAGCCGCCCGTAATGACCGGTCTACGATCCATAAACGTATGAATCAATCCCTTCGGCTAGCGCTTGTCTCCGGAGCTCCGTTCGCCATCATTATGTTTGTCCTGGCTGAGCCATTATGCCTGCTCCTGTACAACAACGCGGAGATTAGCGATATGCTCAAAATCATGGCGCCGTTTGCCTTGTTCCTGTATGTGCAGTCCCCGCTTCAAGCTGCCTTGCAAGCACTGGACCGTCCAGGCCGGGCATTACTGAATACGTTATTCGGGGCGATCATCAAAATGAGCCTCATTGTGTATTTGGCATCCAATCCCGCCTTTGGCATAAAAGGAGCCGTCATTGCCATTATCGTAAACAGCATTGCTGTTACATTACTCCACGGTTTCAGCCTATCGCGGCTGATCGGCTTTCGATTCCGTCTGCTGGATTATGTCAAAATCGGGGCGGTTATGATCATTATGGGTGCCTGTGTCCTCTATGGGTACAAACATCTTCCGTTTTCGACCGCGCCATGGCTGCAATTTTGGGCTTCCATCGCAGCTGGTATTCTGGTCTATTTCATCATGATCTTTATGACCAAGCTGGTAACACCGCGAGATTTGGAACGTGTGCCTGTCGTCGGCACCTGGTTCAATAAATTCAGCCGTCGTTAGATCCTGTCTTTACGGTCAATGTAAATCCGGCCTTTATGGTCAATGGAGCATAGAAAAATATCCTTAAAATCCTTAGCACCGAAATTCTGGATCTCGTTCTTTAGCCAGAACCGCGTTTTTTGGATTAATTCAAGGTTCTCGTCCTGCACCTTTCCATCCAATATAAGCGGTATGGGCAGTCCTTCATACGTAATTTTATCGTAAGGAATATCTACGACTGTAGGGTTTTCTTTTTCGAATTGATTTGAAGTGGATGAAGAGTTGGTGGCGGATGAACTTGAAGAGCTATTCGAACTGCTGTCGGAGCTGCTGCCCGTATCCTTCGGAATCACGGTAAGTTGGCCGGATGTTTCGAGTATCGCAAATTCGACGTCCGCGAGGCTGTCAATGTCTTTGCCTCTCAACTGCTGCATCAGATCATCCAAATTATAGCGAAGCCTTGCCATCTCTTTGCGATGGAGTCTGCCCCGGGACACCAACACGCTCGGCTTTCCGTCAGCAAATAGTCGTATATTTCGATTTTTTAAGCCGATATAAGCAAGTCCTACCTGAATGGCAACCAAAACGGCGATAGGAGCAAGTCCCTCCCATATCGGTTTTTTAATATCTTCAAGAACAAAAACGGCGATCTCTGCAATCATGATGGATATGACCAAATCGAAGATGGATAGCTTTCCAATTTCCCGTTTACCCATGATTCTCATGGTGACAAAGATGACCACATACATCAGAATGGTCCGCAGAATCAGAATAGTCATATGAGACATAATCAATCCCTCCTAGCTTGCCTGACATTCTCATGTACAGCTATTCTGGCCTGCTACTGCTGTTCCCATTCGATTACAACAGATTAATTAATGGAAATCATGTTAAACCGGCAGCAAAATATTCAGTTTGTACTATATGTACAGGCTTGGCCATACAATTTAATGATCAAGATTTGTTAAGGGGGATGATTCATGGAACCGATCCGGCGAGTCTTCACTTTCAGGATCACCAATCCGATTCTTTCAGGACTATTGTATTCTTTTTTCTGGATGTTTCTTGGCGCGTTGGCGTTATCCCTGCTTCTATGGGGCAGCGGGCTGGCCGAAGATGATTTATCGTTCTACACGTTTCTTGTACATGCCGTCTCCGCCTTTATCGGAGGTTGTGTGAGCGGCAAGCGCGCAGGAAACAAAGGTTGGTATTACGGCTGTCTGACAGGGCTGGTATACGGCGTTACACTGCTCGTCATTGGTTTTCTTGCTTTGGATAGCTCCTTATCTCTCGGAGATTTGACGCTGATTGCTACGGTATTTGCTGGCGGCGCCATCGGGGGATGTTCGGGGTCAATTTGAAAAAATAACGCTGGCTCAAATGCTCTCCATTACTTAAGGACTTCTGTTTCCCATTCTTCACGCTCATATAAAAAACAAAGCCGGCTCCCATGAGGGAGTCGGCCTTTGTTTTAACGATTACATTCCATATGTATGTGATACGTCATTATGCATCCGCATTCACACTATGGCTTATCGAGTTGCGGTCGAACGTTAACTTCGTTACATCGTTCACTTTCAAGACCACAATGTCGTCGGTAATCTCCACAATCGTGCCGTGAAGACCTCCGATCGTTACCACTTTGTCGCCCTTGGACAAGGCGCTAAGCATGGCGTTTCTGGTCTTCTGTTTCTTCTGCTGTGGACGAATAAGCAGAAAATAAAAGATGACAAACATCAGCACGAACGGCAAAATCAATCCCAAAATGCCTCCGCCGCCTTGGGTCTGTCCTGCTGCGAGATCAAATGAAGTTCCAAACATTTCTTTCCCCCCTTTCACAAACTTATCATGATGGCCATGAGCTTGCTTTAGAACCCTTTTTCATTATCATGTAGGCCGTACTTATCAAAAAACTCATCGCGGAAGTCAAGCAGACGATCTTCCATAATACTCTGACGCACATTACGCATCAAATTAATCAAGAAATGCAGGTTATGATACGTTGTCAATCTTAGTCCAAACGTTTCATCACTCTTGATCAGGTGGCGCAGATAAGCACGCGAGTAGTTACGGCAAGTGTAGCAGTCGCATTCCGGATCCAGCGGTCCGTAATCCCTGGCATATTGAGCATTTCGAACGACAAGACGGCCTTGACTTGTCATCGTTGTCCCGTTGCGAGCGATCCGCGTCGGAAGCACGCAATCGAACATATCCACACCACGAATCGAGCCCTCAATCAACGCATCGGGTGATCCGACTCCCATCAAATAGCGAGGCTTATTGTTCGGCAGCAGGGGCACCGTGTAATCCAGCACTTCATACATAAGCTGCTTCGATTCTCCCACACTAAGTCCACCAATAGCATAACCCGGGAAATCCATGGAAGTCAAATCACGGGCGCTCTGACGGCGCAGATCCTCATGCATGCCTCCCTGAACGATGGCGAATAGGGCTTGGTCTTCCGGTCTGGCATGACTCTTCAGGCAGCGTTCAGCCCAGCGAGAGGTCCGCTCGGTGGATTGTTTAACGTACTCATACTCTGCAGGATAAGGCGGGCATTCATCAAAAGCCATCATAATATCAGATCCGAGCGCGTTCTGAATCTCCATTGCAACTTCCGGGGAGATAAACAGTTTATCTCCGTTCAAGTGGGAACGGAAATGTACGCCTTCTTCCGATATTTTTCTCATTTCTGCCAAGCTGAATACCTGGAAGCCGCCGCTATCGGTCAGGATCGGACGGTCCCAGTTCATGAATTTGTGCAGTCCGCCCGCTTCTTTCACAATATCATGTCCAGGACGCAGGAAGAGGTGATAGGTGTTGCTCAAAATAATATGGGCATCCATGGCTTTTAACTCTTCCGGGCTCATGGTTTTTACGGTTGCCAATGTTCCGACAGGCATGAATGTCGGCGTATCGATCACGCCGTGCGGGGTGTGCACTCTGCCGAGCCTAGCGCCTGATTGTTTGCACGTTTTAATATGTTCATAAGTAACAGCTGCTGCCATGGTGATAACCAACCTCCGAATTAATAGATAAACATCGCGTCGCCAAAGCTGAAGAACCGGTATTCCTTCTCAACAGCCTCCTTGTACGCTTTCATAATGTGTTCGCGACCGGCCAGCGCACTAACCAGCATAACCAGCGTGGATTTCGGCAGATGAAAATTCGTGATCAGCGCATCCACGACGGTAAAAGCATAACCGGGATATATGAAAATGCTCGTCCAGCCGCTGCTTTCTCGCAGAAGCTCGCCGTTTCGCTCCGATCCAACCGTCTCCAGCGTTCTGCAGGAAGTGGTTCCTACAGCGATAACCCGGCCGCCGCGCCGCTTCGTCTCATTCAGCAGCTCAGCGGTTTCCTGGGAGAGGGAATAGTACTCTTCATGCATGACATGATCCTCAACCTGATCCACGGACATCGGACGAAATGTCCCCAGTCCGACATGCAGGGTGATGAAGGCGATGTCCACTCCCTTGGCCTGGATCTGTTCCAGGAGAGCCTCCGTGAAGTGCAGGCCAGCCGTCGGTGCAGCTGCGGATCCCTCATGCTTCGCATATACGGTCTGATAACGATCGCGGTCATCCAGCTTTTCCTTAATATATGGCGGGAGCGGCATTTGCCCCAGTTCATCGAGGATTTCTTGGAAAATCCCCTTATACGAGAAGGATAAGGTGCGGGCACCCATCTCTCCTTCTTCCTCGATGACCGCTTTTAATTTTCCGTCGCCAAAGGAGATGACGTTTCCCTTTTTCAGCTTCTTGCCAGGTTTTACAAGTGCTTCCCACCGGTCATGCCCCATATTATTCAGCAGAAGGACCTCTGCCTTCGCACCGGTGTCTTCCTTTGCACCGAATAATCGGGCCGGGATTACCTTGGTATCGTTTAATACAAGCGTATCTCCCGGATTCAGGTAGTCTATGATGTCCGCAAACGTTTGATGGCGTATATCTCCGCTCTGTTTATCCAGCGTGAGGAGCCTGGAGGAACTTCGATCCAGCAGCGGTGTCTGCGCAATTAAATGTTCGGGTAATTCAAAATCATACAAATCCACATTCATGTCGGTCAGTCCTTCGTAATAGTCGTGTTGCGGTAATAGTGTTGGAGTATCTGCTTGTAATCATACCCTTCGTCTGCCATTCCCTTGGCACCCCATTGAGACATGCCCAGGCCATGACCAAAGCCTTTGCCGGTAAATTTAAAGCCGGGAGAGCTTTCAATCACGCGCGCTTTCCCCGTTCCATTCATCACAACGGTGCCGGAACCTTTGACATTTCCGTTGCCGCTCCCTGAGATGACGGACACCGATTGGCCGCTTGAAACCGTTGATACCGCACCATTCGCGCTCAATACAGTATAACTTCCGGTTGATTCAATATCAAACAATGTGCTTGGCAAACCGTTAAAAGCCGAGCGGAACATATCGGGATATTTCACGTCCAGCACTTGACCGTTGGCTTTAACCGCAAGGGCACGTCCAGACGGGCCTCGCTCCGTTACATCCAGCGAAGTAATGGAAGCAGGCAGGCTATTGGAGGTTTTTCCTTTTAGAGAGGCAAGCAATTGATCCGAAGTATAGGGACCGCGAACCCAGTCATAGCTGTTGGATTCCGCCACTTTCTCTAGGACGACAGCCGTTTCGCCCGGATTCATCTTGCCTACAGGCTCAACGTTCGATTGGATCAATGGGAGTGGACGCACGTTCGTATCCTTGGCGGTAACCGTCATATACAGGAGTCCTGCCGATGTTTTGTTTCCGGTTTCCTTCACATTGTCCTCACGTACATAACCTGTAACGCCACTCGGAAGAAGTACATGATACCAAGATTTAAGCGCTGCCTGGGACGAGGAGTCTCCAGGGCTTTCCACCGCGGCAAACAGATCGTTACGGTTACCCCACACCTCGGTGGAATCTGCCGTCATTCCTCCGCTATTGGATGAAAAGACCGTTTCCACAATTTTACCGTCCTTCATGACAACTTCGCCGTCGGTTGCATCCACTGCTTGAATAATGCTCGGATACTCATAGGCGGTCCCGTAATAAGCCTGGCTTAACGTTGTGTCCACGACATGAGCTACTTCGAACTTATTACCTTGGAAGAGCGCATAGCTGCGGGCTGCCACAGCCTGTGCTTTCAGTGCTTCAGCCCCCCAAGTAGACGGCACCTCGGCTCCAACGACGGAATACAGGTACTGCTGGAACGGGAGCTCATTGACAAGATACAATTGACCGTTCTTTTGTCCGATCTCCAAAACGCCTCGATACGAACGATCCGATCGTTCCTTCACATTCGTCCCGGCGCCTGAAGTCCCTTCTAGCCGCAATACGGACTGACCACCCGACAACATATAATGCTGTGTCTCTTGAGGAGTCGCCAGGTTGAGACTTACATCTCGTCTCA
This sequence comes from Paenibacillus sp. JZ16, assembly GCF_015326965.1. NCBI lineage: Bacteria > Bacillati > Bacillota > Bacilli > Caryophanales > Paenibacillaceae > Paenibacillus > Paenibacillus sp. JZ16. The sequence goes on along the minus strand of NZ_CP017659.1, from coordinate 6,281,233 downwards.
TAATCAGACCTGCAGCGGACGCATTCTGTTCAACGAGGGAGCCGGATAGTTTAGAAGCTTCCTGTTTGACTGCAGCCAGATCGGCTGTGTTGGCTGCCTCGCCGACCCACACCTCATAAGCGGATGCACCTCCGCTGGGCACCACTACATTAAACGCATCCATGCCGGCATCCGCATACGTCTTACGCACAGACTCGGCTTCAGCCTCCGATCCGTACGATCCTGCTGACAGATGCAGCCCGCCTTTAACCGAAGGCGTTTGACCATTCAGATGAGCAGCCGCCGTCTTTGCCGTTCGCGCAGCCCCGTCCAAGGCCGCTTTCTCTGTTTCGTACATACCTGCATATAGTTTGTAAACATTGCCGTCCGCAAACAGCAACGGTTTGTCATTCGTCGCTTGCAGTTTTTTTGCTGCTTCCGAAGCCGTTTTCCAATCCGTGGTCTCAAGCACCTTGACGCGATATGTATTCACGCTCATTCGGACCTGCTGGTTTGCTGGGATGTTTATCAAAGCCTGCTGTGCACCGGATGCAAGCAGCGATGCCGTCAGAGCCTCAGCGGATTTCAGTGTTACGGCATTGGTTATTGATTTATACTGGCTTCCCAGATCCAGGAACATCGCAACACGAATCGTATCTATTGAAGGAGCGGCCGCATGTACCGCAGGCGCGTTCCATAAGGTTCCGGCAACAGCCAATGACAAGAGTCCTTTGGTGGTCCAACCGAATAATGATTTCGTCCAGTTCCTATCCATTTACGTATTTCCTCCTGTAGCTATTAGGATTTGGTATGAATGTAATGATTCTATAATTTAACGACGATCCTCAGGGAAGGGAATACCTAAATGTTGATAAGCTGTGGGCGTTACAACTCGTCCCCGGGGTGTACGCTGCAAGAAACCGATCTGTAGGAGATACGGTTCATAAACATCTTCAATGGTTTGGCTTTCTTCTCCAATGGTTGCCGCAATGGTATCGAGACCTACTGGTCCCCCGCGGAAGCTTTTGATCATGGCATTCAGCATTTTATGATCGATAAAGTCCAGACCCATCGGGTCGATCTGCAGCATCTTCAACGCTTCCTGAGCGATGCTAGGCGTGATCATGCCATCTCCTCGAACCTGGGCGTAATCACGCACCCTTTTCAAGAGTCGGTTGGCTATGCGTGGCGTCCCGCGCGATCTCAGGGCAATCTCTTCTGCTGCCTCTCCTAATATCTCGATCCCCAAAAGATCGGCATTGCGCGACACAATGTAACTCAACTCGTCGACCGTATAGAATTCCAGACGGCTTACCACGCCAAATCGGTCCCTTAGCGGCGCTGAGAGCAATCCAGCCCGGGTGGTGGCGCCAATTAAGGTGAACGGTGGCAGATCTAGACGAACCGAGCGTGCGCTTGGCCCTTTGCCGATCATAATATCCAGCGCAAAATCCTCCATCGCCGGATACATCACTTCCTCTACCGTCCGGTGCAGGCGATGGATCTCGTCAATAAACAGGACGTCTCCTTCCTGCAGATTGGTGAGAAGCGCAGCCAGATCTCCCGGACGCTCAATGGCCGGACCGGAAGTCGTACGGAGATTAACGCCAAGCTCGTTGGCGATAATATTCGCCAGCGTCGTTTTTCCGAGTCCTGGAGGTCCGTACAACAACACATGGTCAAGCGCTTCGTTACGCATTTTTGCCGCTTCGATATATACCTTGAGATTTTCCTTAACTTGATTCTGTCCTATATATTCAGCCAAATAACGTGGACGAAGACTAAGCTCGACAGCCTGCTCGTCCATCATCAGATTGGCGGAAATAATTCGATCATCCATCTATTAAACTCCTCTCCTGCAGCGATCCTCTAGCCGGCGTATAGCTGCTGCAGTGCCCGTTTCATCAGCACGTCAACGGATTCACCGCTTGCGGCAGAATCCTTAATCTTAAGCCAGACCTTATCCAGCTCGCTATCCGTATAACCAAGAGCCTTCAGTCCTTCACGTGCCTCAGACCACGCCGAGCCGTCAGCTTCCGGTTCAGGCTCCTGAATGGCAAACAGACCGGTCATCATGCTCGCATTTCCGAATCCCTCGAGCTTGTCCTTCAGATCCAGAATCATGCGCTGCGCTGTTTTCTTACCGATTCCCGGAAGCTTGATCAAGAAGGATACATTCTCTTGGTAGATCGCGGAAACCACATGGTCCGGAGATCCCCCGCCCAATATGCCGAGCGCCACACGCGGGCCGATTCCCGAGACTTCGATCAGTTTACGGAACAGCTTCTGTTCCTCCCGCGTCGGAAATCCAAACAGCAGGATGGCATCCTCACGGACATGATGATGGGTAAACACCGTAATAGTTCCTTCGGTTTTGGCAAAAGCATATGGATTCGGGCAGAACACCCGATACCCTACCCCTTGAACATCCAATACAATATATTCACTCTCTAAATGGACAACCTGTCCCCGTAAAAAATCGATCATTTTCGCAATACCTCATTTAACTTGGAATTCAGTGTATAGGAATGAGCGTGGCAGATCGCTACAGCCAGTGCATCCGCCACATCATCAGGTTTGGGAATGCTCTGCAGCTTCAGGAACATCCTGACCATCTCCTGCACCTGTTTTTTCTCGGCCTTTCCATAACCGACAATGGCCTGCTTCACCTGCATCGGCGTATATTCTGCAATCGGGAGCCCGCGCTGGACCGCAGCCAGGATGAGCACTCCTCTGGCCTGTGATACAGACATCGCCGTGGTTACATTCCGGTTAAAAAATAACTTCTCGAAAGCAACGGCCTCAGGCTCATATTTATCAATAAGCTGCCCCATGCCCTCGTACACGTGGTGCAGCCTCTCTTCATCCGGAGTATGGGCTTCCGTCTGGATACAGCCATACTGTACCGGCGTGACTTTACTTCCAACCTTATCTACAAACCCGAAACCCACAATCGCAATCCCGGGGTCGATCCCTAAAATGCGCAAGCCAATCTCTCCTCTGATGAAGCGAACATATGTATCGTTCTCTCATTATAACAAAAGATCGACCACTGTTGAGGAAAAACTTTGATCCTTTAAGCACCGGTTACGTATCCTCTATATTGAGATCGCTAACATACCTGTCCAACGCAAAAAACTGCCCGGGAAATTTCCGGGCAGCAGCATTTTCGGTCACCAAGCGACAAGGCTGGGAGGTTCTATGGGGTCGGGTTCATGACATTTTCAGCCATATCCCGGGCATAGTCGCTAAAGGTTGACAGAACACTGTTATACTCTTCCATATCTTGAATTCGAATACCTTCTTCAAGCTGCTGGATCACATCTCTAGGCAAAGACGACTCCATCGAACCGACATCCAGCTGAAAGAAGGTCCGCATCACTTTCTCTTCCTCCGGTGGTCCATCAAACAAGGTTAAGTTTCCGTTGGAATCAATGCTCATATAGGCTTGCCTCTTACAGGTGGGTGAAAGGTCGGATACGGTTTGCTCCAGCCAGACTTCACCCTTGTTATCCAATCGTCCCTGCCATAAAGGATTTTTATTCATCAGTTCATAAATACCATCCGCCGTAAGCTTTCCCATATCCTGTTCTTCGATGCCACATACATAGGTGATCCGAACATGAACATGCTTCTTTCCCTTCGAGGTATTCAGCTTTTGCATGAATTCCCTCTGATCCTGCCGGCGTTCTTCCAACTTATCATCCTCAATCTGCAAGTAATGCATCGTTTCTACGGCCAGTGGCGTATCGTCGGATGCAGCAGTGAGCAGCTTATTCATCTGATCCTTTATATTCTGGCCGGACCATATCATGATACCTGCGATCAATAGGATCGCACAGGACCAAATCGCGCGTCTCCAGCGTCTCCAGCGTTTTCTGAACAGCTTCTTAAAGAAATGAAAAACACTCAAGGTTATCCCCTTCTATTCAATGTTTTTCATATTGTGACCGGGAAGCTGCCAAATTATTCAGTTCCGCTTTTGCCATCAGCCTCATTTTCAATCCAAAACAAAGAAAGACCGCCTTCAGTTACACTGAAAGCAGTCTTTCGATCGAATCGGGATGACACGATTTGAACATGCGACCCCCTGGTCCCAAACCAGGTGCTCTACCAAGCTGAGCTACATCCCGTTATTTAATGCCGGTGAAGGGACTCGAACCCCCACGGTTTCCCTCACGATTTTGAGTCGCGCGCGTCTGCCAATTCCGCCACACCGGCACAATGTAATTTCATAATGAGTTAAGTAATTGTTTAAAAAATGGCACGCCCTGAGAGATTCGAACTCCCGACCTTTTGATTCGTAGTCAAACGCTCTATCCAGCTGAGCTAAGGGCGCAAAATGGAGCGGACGACGGGAATCGAACCCGCGACCCTCGCCTTGGCAAGGCGATGCTCTACCGCTGAGCCACGTCCGCAATGTAATATGTATTCCGTCTTATGCTCTCTTGGTAAAGATGGTGAGCCATGAAGGACTCGAACCTTCGACACCCTGATTAAAAGTCAGGTGCTCTACCAACTGAGCTAATGGCTCTTATTACTAAGAGTAAATGGCGGAACTACGGGATACTCTCTCTTCGTTCGAGACTGCGAAGTCTATACTAACGAAGATGCTGCTTCGACGAACCCATGATGGATTCTCATCCCTGAAGCTTATAAGAATGGCGGAACTGACGGGATTCGAACCCGCGATCTCCTGCGTGACAGGCAGGCATGTTAGGCCTCTACACCACAGTTCCAAGAGGCATTATCGCTATCGCGATATAAATTGGTTGCGGGGGCAGGATTTGAACCTACGACCTTCGGGTTATGAGCCCGACGAGCTACCGAACTGCTCCACCCCGCGTCATTATAAAGGGTTGCTTGTATGGGGTCCCCGAAAAGTAATCGGAATCACCTACGAAGCATGTGCTTCACTTTTTGAGGATAAATCATGGTGGAGGCTGAGGGGATCGAACCCCCGACCCTCTGCTTGTAAGGCAGATGCTCTCCCAGCTGAGCTAAGCCTCCGTCTGGATTGATCTTAAAAGAAAGTGGTGACCCGTAGGGGATTCGAACCCCTGTTACCTCCGTGAAAGGGAGGTGTCTTAACCCCTTGACCAACGGGCCATATATGAAGTCCTTGCTGGCGGAGAGAGAGGGATTCGAACCCTCGAGACGCTTTTGGCGCCTACACGATTTCCAATCGTGCTCCTTCGGCCAACTCGGACACCTCTCCATAAGTGGCTCCCCGAACAGGACTCGAACCTGTGACAACTCGATTAACAGTCGAGTGCTCTACCAACTGAGCTATCAGGGAATATGTATCCGCTTGGCGACGTCCTACTCTCCCGGGACCCTTCGGTCCAAGTACCATCGGCGCTGGAAGGCTTAACGGTCGTGTTCGGTATGGGTACGCGTGGAACCCTTCCGCTATCGCCACCAAACGTATATTCAGGATCCGGCATCGCCAAATGCCGCGATCATCCTCCTTGCAAGTATAGCTTGTACACTTACAATTCAGTTTTGATCACCTGAAAACTAGATACGAAACGAAATTTGCGTTGATTAGAATCCGTAGCATTCACCCGATGTGGTATCGGGGTCCCCGAAAAGTATTCGGTGTCAGCTTCAAAGCTTCACTTCACTTTTTGGGGTCATTTGGATAAGCCCTCGACCGATTAGTATTGGTCAGCTCCATGCATTGCTGCACTTCCACCTCCAACCTATCTACCTCGTCGTCTTCAAGGGGTCTTACTAGTTGGGAAATCTCATCTTGAGGGGGGCTTCACGCTTAGATGCTTTCAGCGCTTATCCCGTCCGTACGTAGCTACCCAGCCATGCTCCTGGCGGAACAACTGGTGCACCAGCGGTACGTCCATCCCGGTCCTCTCGTACTAAGGACAGCTCCTCTCAAATTTCCTACGCCCACGACAGATAGGGACCGAACTGTCTCACGACGTTCTGAACCCAGCTCGCGTACCGCTTTAATGGGCGAACAGCCCAACCCTTGGGACCTACTTCAGCCCCAGGATGCGATGAGCCGACATCGAGGTGCCAAACCTCCCCGTCGATGTGGACTCTTGGGGGAGATAAGCCTGTTATCCCCAGGGTAGCTTTTATCCGTTGAGCGATGGCCCTTCCATGCGGTACCACCGGATCACTAAGCCCGACTTTCGTCCCTGCTCGACTTGTAGGTCTCGCAGTCAAGCTCCCTTATGCCTTTGCACTCTTCGAATGATTTCCAACCATTCTGAGGGAACCTTGGGGCGCCT